>ONGS01000138.1 GCA_900317395.1 uncultured Eubacteriales bacterium
ACAACAGCGATTATCTTAAAGTAGGCAAGCACAAGATTACAATGTACTACCTTGAAAGAGGAATGCTGAATTCAAACCTTTATGTAATGTTCAATCTTCCAATGAGCCTTACTAAGTGGGAACTTCAGGAGGACACGGATTTCAGTACTGTGAACCAAGCTTTTCTTGCAGCAACGAAAAAAGTTGCGGATTCTGATGTATTTAACTATACAGTCAGCAATAAGGGCACAACATCAGCTAAAGTTGTAGGTAGCGGCTTTAAGGCACCTACATACAGCAATGTGACTCGACAAAATGACGAAATAAACAACACATCAAAGAATACAACACTCAGTACCGGAACGACTCCTCAAATTCAAACAATAAGTACACCCGTTACCAAACCGAACAGGATATATTTGGATCCTATGTCTGGCTGGAACGATTATGGAGCAAAATTTGGAGCTTTATTGAAGTCTTCTAAAGGAGAATTATTGTACGCTCCTGCCAAATGGGATGAAGATGTAAGAAAGTGGTATGTTGATTATAATAAGAATTATAAAAGCACGATTAAATGGTTGAGACTGGACCCGACCAAATATCCCGGTGATTTGATTTATAATGCAAATACATCGAATTGGGATTGGATTTGGAATCAAGCAACTGAGTTAAGCTTAAGCAATTTTAGCTCAACTAAAAATACAATTATAATTACAGATTGGAATAAATCTACTTGGAGTTCCACAGTAAGTCAATATAATAAAACCACTAAGAACTATGCGGAGTTTTATCATACCAATAATTTTTCACCGGGAGACGAGGTTATATATTATGATGTTGATAAATCTGCAACAGATGGTGTAACCTATAAATTGACGGATAAGTTTACAAGTGACAGTGTTATATATGATACGAGAAAGTACAGCAATACAACCAATCCTAATGTAGTATCACTTCAATATGACGAAATGGCAACATTCAGCAAGCAGTTTGCCTACGGAAGCAGTATGAAGGTTACTCAGCTTGACACTCTTTCTGCTCCAAAAGATAACTCAAGAACAAGTGAATATGATGATACTGTGACAAGAAGTGTAAGCTACTATTATAATACTTATACCAAGTCAACATTGAATGATGATACTTCGGTTCGCAGGGTCTTTGCAGGTATTTATGACGGCGAGGACGTTGCCAATACAAATTTTGACCATGTTGAAACAATGTATGGTAAACAAAACGGTACAAAGTATTTTGTTGATGACACCAAAAACAAAAATTACAGTGCAGACAGCATTATTAATCTTGAATCCGAAAAAGATAATCACAATAATGTTGTAACGACATACAATTTTTCTGACCCAACAGACTCAACGAATGAATATGTTCATCTCCGCCAGGTGATTATTAATGAAGTAAAAACCGCAGATCTGACTATTCAGAAGACCGTACTTGAAAGTGATGATATAACAGAACTGAATGAAAAAAAGTATAACTTTACAATAACATTTGTAAAAATATTTGGAAGTACCGAAGGTAATAGCGAGTTCAAGGCAAGTGATGTTCCTGTTATATATTACGACAAAAACGGTGACATACAAAATACTGTAACTAAACTCGGCGATAGCGGAAATGAAAATAAAATGGTCAGCAGATTCAGTCTTGGAATCGGTGAAAGAATCGAGATCAAAAATATTCCTGTCGGCACGACTTACTACATTACTGAAGAAGACGGCAGCAGCACAGATATGTATGAATTTAACGAAGATGCTTCTATTAATATCGGTAGTAACAATAATCCCGCAGAACTTGGTGTAGATACAGTTGCACTTGTTGTAAACAAGCGTAAAACAGGAAATATCGCTCTTACAAAAGAGGTGTACGGTGTATCCGACGAGAAAATTGAAAACGATACAACTGAATTTACAGTAAAAATCACCTTTACGTCCATACCGGATGGTGTAAAAATAAATGACTATGGCATAAAAGCCGGAAGTAATGTAATTAATATACAAGATAAGGTGGCATACGTAACGGTAACGGCTAAAGATCAGCTTACACTTTCAGGAATACCTTATGGAGTAAAATATACTATAGAGGAAGAAAATATTCCTTTAGGCTATACAAAGCTCATTGAAACGCGAGAAACTACTAATGTATCAATTACCCATGCAAATGGTTATGATACTAATGGTTTATGTACACCATCTGGAGAAAGTGTGATAGTCAAAAATAAACTCACCCCTATCACCATGCCCTCAACCGGCGGCAGTCCGCTGATTTTCCTACTCCCCTTCGGCATTATCGCAATACTGCTTTCAGGAGTTGCGGTTGTGATATACAAAAAGAAACTTAACGGCGAAAAGCTAATGATAAATCACAGGGGGGGACGCTATAGAAAGTGATGAAAAAAACAACGTACGCAACAACATGGCGGCAGGCAAGCCGCAGGGTGCCCCCGCCGTGTTACACCACAAGCCCTGCAACACAAACACAAAACAAAAATAAACTTTTTATCAAATGGAGGTATTTCTTATGAAAAAGACTTTTAAAAGAGCCGGCGTGGCTGTGCTCTCTATGGCAATGCTCCTTAGCATCGGCGCTGTTGGCGCAATGAGCGCAAGCGCGG
>ONGS01000142.1 GCA_900317395.1 uncultured Eubacteriales bacterium
AGCAGCCCCAGACCATGCAGGAGCAAGAGATTGTGCAAAAACCGAATAAATAAAAAGACCTGTGTACACGTCATCATCAGTGTGCACAGGTCTATTTTGATTTTGTTTAAGGTTATCGAAAACATGTTCTGTATACCAACAGTCTCTCTGAAGCCTTTGGGGATAAAGGGTACTACTCTTACTCTAAGGAAAAGACATCCTTGCGCTTCATCGCTTCAGAAAAATCAGTGAAAGAAGCATGTTGTAAAGCTATTCCGGCCTGATCAGCAAACCTTACAATTGCACGAATTGCTTCATCATAGTTTTCGCCAGTTTCAAGATTGTAATTAAAAGTTGTCAGAAACTCGTTCATTATTATTCGCTGATTTTCCGCCACCTGTGCAATCTGAAGTTGAAGTTGAGCTTTGTATTGATCTGTCTGTCTTTTGCTCTCATAAAGAATAGCCGCCATACGGTCATATTCTTCCGCCTGCAAGTTTGCATTCTTTATTATTTCTCTGGTCGCTGTAAAAACATAGCTGGCAGTTGTATAAACAGCAAATGGGACTATTGGACTTACCGATTTACCCATAGTGGCTGTTACCGCCTTGGAAAAGAAAACTGTCGTCGTTGCTTTAGCTGTTGTATCTATAATACGATCTCTCAACTCGACTTCACTGATCTCCCCGCGTGCATAATCCAAAAGAGCTACGCCTCCATCAATAACGCCTCCGGCCATCACCGTTGATGCGACAGCATCACTTAATAATGCGCTTCCCGCCTTTATTCCCTGATACCTTATAGCAGTACTGACTACACCTGTCGCAGCACCTTTTGCAGCACCTTGAATAGCATCCTTTTCAACTTGTCCCAGTGCTTCATCCAGGCTTTTTTCGTTTTTGATCACGGCAGCCATATTAGCTATTCCAGACACGATCCCGGTCGTGACAAAGGAAGCTTTTGCCATATTTGCAGCACTGGCCTTCATTTCTGCTCTCACAACACGTTTTTCAAATTCAGCAGAATACTTTTCAGGAGAATCATATGCAATGCGAACTTCTTCTATCGTAGTCCCTCCGGAACTGACGTCATTATATTGTAACTCATCTGTCAGATGCTCATATACATCACGATAATCGTCAGCATACATACTATCTGAATCAGCGTGCGCTTTTGCAATTTTTTTTGCTTCCTTTAATAACGACCCATCAGAATTATAGTCATCCTGTTTTCTGATCAGGCGGTCCATTCCTTTGTATTTCCCATATTGACCTTTCTGACCGCCAACCTGGTCAAATACTGATTTTGCAGCACTTTTATATCTTTCGTCTTTGGATAACTGCACAAATTTGGCCTGAACCTCCCGCCTTGTTTTTGATCCTTCTTTGATTAGTATGTCCGCTGCCGCATGTGAATCTTTAATATCTGTAACAACAGCTCTTGCAGCCGCCCCTTTTCCTGCCGCATCAACGTTAAATTTGGCAGCTTCAATATATTCAAATAAATTGCCTTTCCCCTGTGCAAAGTCACCGTTCTGAATAATGGAACTCGCTACTTTAGCCCGGAAATAATCCATCCCTTCTACAGCCGCATCCGCCGCGTTCTGAGCATTCTGTGATGAAAAGTTTCCAGACAGGATACCTGCTTCTCTTGCCGCATCTTTAGCAGTTTTTTTAAAAACCGACATAACCTACACCACCAATCTGATTATTTGCGCTCCGACAACTACAACTACTGACGCAACTATTCTTAGACATCTCCACATAAACAGCTTGCTTTGGGACAAACCCTTAAAATGGAAGAAGACAGGACAGCAAACGGCTATTCCCACGAGGCTTATTAATCCAAGTAAGTTACCAGCTGTAAACTGGGCAATCGTCAGGACCAAATGTAAAGCCATCATTCCGAATCCAGCATATTTTGCTTTTTCAGCATCCGGTTTCCATAAGATATTTGACGTTTCCAAGTCATCGCCAACCATCCTAAAGGAATCCTTTTTAATTTTCTTCATGATATTATTAGCAGTTGCTACAACACTGACAGTTTCATCGGAATCCCCGCCATTTTTCCCTGCTAAGATACAGGAAGAAAGAACAGTATACTGTATTCCCGAGATTACAAAGGACATTTCAAAGACTCTCTTTTCTTCCTCAGTGAGGATTTCGTATTGGATGACCTCGCCTGAAGTCTGATGAGTAGCTTTAATATCCTCTATTCTTTTCAAAAAAGCTGATTGTGTCTTGTTAAGTTTTTTCAAGGATTTGCCAATTTCCTTGGAGGAATTCAAAGTGGCCTCAAAATCTTTAACCGCATCGTTTACTCTATTTGAAAGATTCTCTGTTTTCCTGTTTATATCCGTGGCCTGAGCCAAATTTTCTCTACCCGATATGCAGTCAATCGTCTGTTTTACAGTCCCTATATAGTCATCAGAGACTCCAGAAAAAGAGATCATACTTGCAATTGACGGCGGCAGAGCATTGGAAAACCACAGCGACATGTCGTGCTTGTGAACTTGTTCAAGGGCATTCTCTGTTTCTGGAATCTGTGACAGTTCAAAGAGAAAATCTTCTCCACCAAATAAAGCAACTTCAATTAGTCCTGTTTGGCCGAGATAATCCAAGCTTTTTCTTCTCAATAGTTGAATATATGTCAATATACTGTCTGTGCTTTCAAATATCACCTCAATCGGTACTGGTGCCGCCTTGTATGAATATGCATTGCTTACTGTGATGTTTTCAAACGATGATAGTGTTGACAAAAATGGTGTAAATGTCTTTTCCCAAAGATCTATTCTGAATTTTCCAATATCTACAAGCGAAGACACCATCGCTTGTTTTTTTCGATAATACTTGTCAACTGATTTTTTGTAAGATTCTCTTGCTG
>ONGS01000263.1 GCA_900317395.1 uncultured Eubacteriales bacterium
CTCTGTCAGCTTGTCAATTTCATCTTCTGCAACATAAAGCTTTGACAAAATCGCAATTTTCATTACTTCTTCTTTTGTTACCATACTATTTTCCCCCTTTGTATCTGAATAGAATACAAAATCAAAAAAATGACATCTGCATATCTTCCTCTTCGGGAAATTCATGTAGATATTGAAATATTGAATCTATGCCGAACATAATATGATTTTTGCCGCATTCAGAACGTAATATCTTCATCAGTTTATCATGATTATCGCTTGTGATTTCATAGGAATTTCCGTATTTTTGGATATAATGGTATTTTAATCCCGGAAAATTTTCGTCAAGTTTTTGATAAAAATACTCCCTGTCGCCTTCTCTTAATGTCATACCGATTCCAAAACACATAATCGCCTTTACCTTTGCTTCTATACAATAGGAAAGTATTCCCCTGATGTTTTCTTCTGTATCATTAATAAACGGCAGGATCGGACTAAGCCATACAACAGTCGGTATACCGTTGTCACGAAATATTTTCAATGCCTCAAAGCGTTCTTTTGTCGTTGAAACATTCGGTTCAACAATTCTGCATAGATCCTCGTCATATGTTGTCAATGTCATTTGAACAACACATTTTGATTTTTCATTAATGCTTTTCAGCAAATCCAGATCACGCAGTATTCTTGCCGATTTTGTCTGTATTGCAACACCGAAACCATATTTGTCAATAATTTCAAGACATTTTCTCGTATGCTGTAACTTTTCCTCAATATGCATATATGGGTCGCTCATTGCGCCCGTTCCAATCATGCATTTTTTGCGTTTTCTGCTGAGTGTTTTTTCCAGCAGTTCAACCGCATTGGACTTGACTTCAATATCCTCAAATTCATGCTCCATCTGATAGCATTTGCTTCTTGAATCGCAATAAATACACCCATGCGTACAGCCACGATAAAGATTCATTCCACCCTTCGGCGAAAGAATCCCTTTTACTTCTTTATAGTGCATACGGAGTACCTCCGTTGTCAAACAGCAGGAAATTCAAAGAGCAGACACTCCTGCCCCCTGAATCCTGACCCCGGAATCCTATTACCTAATTTTAATATGGACTTCACGCAGCTGCTGTTCGGTTACTTCTGTCGGTGAACCGAGGAGGAGGTCCTGAGCATTGCTGTTCATCGGGAAAGCAATTACCTCACGGATATTTTCTTCGCCTGCCAGAAGCATTAACATTCTGTCAAAACCCGGTGCCATACCTGCATGAGGCGGTGCACCATATTTAAAGGCAGTGTAGAGGGACTTGAATTTGTCTTTCAGTGTTTCCTCGTCATAGCCTGCAATTTCAAATGCTTTGATCATGATGTCAAGGTCATGATTACGAACTGCACCCGAGCTGAGTTCTACGCCGTCGCATACGATATCATACTGGTAGGCAAGAATCTCTGTCGGATCTTTTTCAAGAAGCGCCTGCATACCGCCCTGCGGCATGGAGAACGGGTTATGAGTAAAGATAATCTCTCCTGTTGATTCGTCACGCTCAAACATCGGGAAGTCTGTAATAAAGCAAAGTTCAAAACGACTTTTGTCGATAAGGTCAAGACGATTTGCCACTTCTGTGCGTATCTGCCCTGCAAGCTTCGGTGCAACATCTGCACTATCCGCGATAAAGTAAATCACATCGCCTGCCTTTGAACCGTTGATCTCGATCAGCTTTTCTCTGTCTCCCTCTTTGAGGAATTTATCGATTGGTCCGTCAAATGTCAGGTCATCACGAACCTTAACATAACCAAGACCCTTCATACCGATAGAAAGTGCAAACGATTCCATATTCTTGAACCATTTCTTTGACTGAGCCGCTGCTCCCGGAACATTAATGGAACGAACGGTTTTCTTTCTGAACGGTGCAAAATCCGTTTCCTCAAACATCGGGCTAATATCCTTGATCAGAAGCGGATTTCTCAGATCGGGTTTATCCGTACCATAGGTAAGCATTGCTTCTGCAAAAGGAATTCTTCTGAAAGGCGGTTTAGAAACTTCCTTATCGGAGAACTTCTTAAATGTTTCGTAAAGTACTTCTTCCGCAACAGCAAAAACATCATCCTGTTCTGCAAATGCCATTTCAAAGTCAAGCTGATAGAATTCACCCGGTGAACGGTCGGCTCTTGCATCCTCATCACGGAAACAAGGTGCAAGCTGAAAATATTTATCAAAGCCCGACACCATCAGCAGCTGTTTAAAGATCTGCGGTGCCTGCGGAAGTGCATAGAACATCCCCTTATGTTTTCTGCTCGGAATGAGGTAATCTCTTGCACCCTCGGGAGATGAGCAGGAAAGAATCGGTGTCTGGATTTCGAGGAAGCCGAGTTCTGCCATTTTATTTCTGAGGAAGGTCATCAGTTCCGCTCTCATAACTATGTTATTATGCACCTTACGGTTACGCAGATCAAGGAAACGATATTTAAGTCGTACATCCTCTTTAACCTCTGTGGAAGTCTGAATTTCAAAAGGAAGAGCAGAAGGTGCTTTCCCCAGAACGGTAATGCTTTCGGAGTGAATTTCCACCGTACCTGTTGCGATTTTGGGATTAATGGTATCCTCATCACGCTTTGTCACCTTACCGCTTACAGTAACGGTACATTCTTTATTGATATTTGCAAGAAGCTCCTCATTGTGTACCACTACCTGTACAACTCCGTAGTGGTCACGGATATCGAGGAACATAACGCCGCCGTGGTCACGGATATTTTCTACCCAGCCTGCCACTCTTACATCAGTTCCTATATCTGATTCTCTAAGCTCTCCGCAGTATTTGGTGCGGTACGTATTTTCTCTAAGCATTCTATCTTTTCCTTTCGCTGAAATTATAAATAAGGCGGCTTCAGCTTGTAAAGATACACCAAAGCCGCTGTTTATCTTCTGTCGTTTCAATAGATTCAAAATTTGCTTGACCTTGAATCATACTTTAAATCAATCGTTTTCTTCAAAAACTTTTATAAGCTTTTCAAAGGACTCGGCGGCCATTTCATCTGTTGAATTATAATACAGAAGAAGGCTGTTTTCGTCCTCGGGGTCACGCAGATTTTCGGGGATATTAAAATTGACGGAGCTAAGGTATTCATCCCAATGCTCCAACTTCCATGTATCTCTGTCCGAACCTCTGTCGATCATTCTCTGATGACACACCTCAGGATCTGTCACAATCCATACGACTGTCAGTTTTGCGCCGTACTCTTTAAGCTTTGCTCTGAGCGACGCTATATATTCATCGTCACGGATTTCTCTTGTGAACGGCGCATTGACCATAACAAGGTCTTCATATTTGATTGCTTCAAAAGCCAGATCCATAATAACATCATATTCATAGTCACGAATTTCCTTTTCAAAGAAATCCGAGCTTCTGTTATAGGGCTGACCTGCAACCGCAAAAATCTGTTTAGAAAGCGGGATCAGTGTATCCTTATCGAGATACACAATATGCTTGATCTCGGTGGCAAGCTTTTTGGAGAGTCTGGTTTTTCCACAGGCCGGCGGTGAGGTCACAAAAATAAGTCTTTTTTCATTCATTATATATTACTCCCTTTAAAAATTTATTGATTCAAAAGCGGCAGGTTTCCCTGCGTACATTTTTAACGATTATTATTTTGATTTCTGAATTTTACCGAAATCGGTACATATTCTAATGAATTACCACCATAGATAATAACACATTTCATAAAAAAAATCCATAGATTTTTTGAATAAAATGTTTCAAACACCAATTTTTTTTATTTTTATTTTCTATATCATCATATTACATAATAAACCGCTGTTGAATTTAGTTATTATCACCATTCAGCACCGTTAAAAAATAGTCATCAGAAACATTCCGACAGCATTTCTGTCGAACAAGTCCCCGATGACCATGCTATAAGTTTAACAAATTTTATTGATATTGTCAAGCCGCAGGTCCTGACATATTTGACGTGAACTCTCCGCAGCTTCTTTGGATGCGGCTAAAAAATTCAATATTCTCATCTATATTTTTTCTTCTCTGAAAAACGTCTTCATCATGAGCGAACTTTTGGTTTCAGAACCGGTATCCTCCTCCGAAAGCCATCTGTTCAGTTCCTCTTTACCGCTTTCCCTAATGGGAAACAGTTTTTTATCCGGTTTACCACTTTGTGCTATGTTCTGATCTGTCACCCGGTTTCTTTTTTAGAATTTGTAGCAGAATATAACAGATACCTTTGTATATTATTAAGCAATATGACATAATAAAGTAATAAAATGTTTAAAAAGTTAAAATGTTATTGTTTGTTTTCAACAATAAAACGATTTTGTACTATTTACAAAAAGGTAAAGTTATGGTACAATAGTATTATTATTTAGAAAAATGTATAAATAGTTTAAGAACGGAGATGGTTTCAGATGCAGAACGAATACTTGTTACAGAACGAAAGTTTTTTTAATATCACTCAGGAACTGAGAAATCTGAGTGCATTGTGTGAGCAGAACGGAAAAATTGATAAAGAATTGTATACGAAATATGATGTAAAACGTGGTCTGCGTGACCTCAACGGCAAAGGTGTGCTTGCAGGCCTGACAGAAATATCGGAAATCTGTTCTTCAAAAATAGTAGATGGTGTCAGTCAACCGTGTGACGGTAAACTTTATTACAGAGGAATTGATGTTGAAGAGATCGTGAAGGGTTTTATTTCCGATGACAGATTCGGTTTTGAAGAGGTTGTTTACCTTTTGATTTTCGGCGCACTGCCAAATCCTCAGCAGCTGGAACAAATCAAAAACCTGCTTTCTACATACAGAAATCTTCCGCAGACGTTCCCAAGAGATATTATATTGAAAGCACCAAGTACGGATATGATGAACGGTCTGGCAAGATGTGTGCTTACGCTGTATTCCTATGATCCCAATCCCGATGATACTTCTATTCCGAATGTACTGCGTCAGTGTTTACAGCTGATTGCACTTTTCCCTGTGCTTTCGGTTTATTGCTACAGAGCATACAGCCATTATTATCTCAGGGACAGCTTGTTTATTCACGCACCACAGCCTGAACTTTCCACAGCGGAAAATATCCTTTATATGCTCCGCCCCGATTCAAAATATACCGCTCTTGAAGCAAAGCTTCTCGATATGTCACTTGTTCTCCATGCGGAACACGGCGGCGGCAACAACTCCAGCTTTACTACTCATGTTGTTTCTTCTTCAGGTACAGATACCTATTCCGCTATTGCGGCGGCACTTGGTTCGCTGAAAGGTCCGAAACACGGCGGTGCAAACATCAAGGTTGTCAAAATGTTTGATGATATGTATCAGAATATATCCGATTACAACGATGAAGATGAAGTAAGAAATTATCTCAAAAAGCTCCTTCACGGTGAAGCCTTTGACAAAGCCGGACTGATTTACGGTATGGGTCATGCTGTTTATTCCATTTCCGACCCGAGAGCAAGGGTATTTAAATCGTTTGTGGAAAAGCTTTCCGAAGAAAAAGGAAAAACAAAAGAATTCGCACTTTACTCGCTTGTAGAAAGACTTGCACCCGAGGTAATTGCCGAAGAGAGAAGAATTTACAAAGGCGTCAGTGCCAATGTAGATTTCTACAGCGGATTTGTTTATAATATGCTTGACCTTCCGACACAGCTTTTCACACCGATATTTGCCATTGCAAGAATCGCAGGCTGGTCAGCACACCGTATTGAAGAGCTTGTCAACCCGAGCAAAATCATACGTCCTGCCTACATGAATGTGCATGACCGCACCGAATACAAGCCGCTTTCTCAGAGATAATCAGTGATTAGTGATTAGAATTACAACTAAAAAGAACCGATGTACCTGTGCCGTACATCGGTTCTTCTTTTATTCTGTTTAATAGACTTCTGATGGTTGCTTGTCAGTCTGTGCTTTCTTCATAAAATATTTTCGGAGTGTCAATGCATTGACATCCCGGGGTGTTTCTTCCACATCACCGTAGGAGTAGATTTTGACAAGCGTTTCCTTTCCTTGGTTGTATGTAATCCCATATAATTCGGTTGTACCCGTTTGCTCTGTTACTGTTTCGGAATTGAATTTACCTTTAGGATCAATATCATTTAAAATCTCATACAAATTACTGATATCATGGGCAGAAATATAATCCGTTCCTTTCAGGGAAGATTTTTTTTCCTTTGCCGCTTTGAGTGTTTTTTCGGGAGTCATTTCTTCTACAATATCCGTAAGTTCAAAATCATACTTTTTTCCCTTGCTGTCAATCAGATAGCCTTTGATATCAGCAGAATAGAATTTATTCTGATAAATACTGATAAAAAGCAGATCCTGCTCGATTTCAGGCTCACTCGACACGGCGGAAGAAACAGCCGGGGGCTTCCCCGAATTCTCATTTATCTGTGTTTGAAGATCATTTTTTGTCAGATTGAGTATCAATGCAAAAATACCTACTGCTATCAGCAATGCAGTCATAACTGCAACCATTGTTTTCATTTTATCCATCACAAAACCCCCTGTTCAGGTTGAAGGTAATAATTTATAGAACATTTATCTTTAGAATTTCAACTAAAATCGATGAATCATTTTGACGAACTGTTCCAAACGATCAACCTAACTGCAAAGAGAAACCTTCCCTTCGCCACACCTTCAATCTTCTCCCTAAATTATACACTATGCGATTAGATAAATGCAAGAGTATTTGTACAAAATAACATACAGGACAAGCTGATTCAATCTATTTGATTTTGATTCAGTAGTTTATCCTTTGTTTTCCACAGCTTTTCGGAAAGGTCAACATAATAAGTGTGCGGATTTTCAAAGCGACGCACTTCAGTCCAAAGTGTGCTGAGTTGGTTTTTGCATCTGTCTTTGATTTCCTCTATGTTCGGGCTGTTGTAAATCAGCTCGCCTTTGTCAAAAATCTGTTTGCGCAGCTTTACGGCTCTGAAGTTAGTCACCGTCTTTTTCTTCCATGTGTATTCGGGGTCAAAAATTGTGTACGGTTTACTGTCATCAATTTCTTCGTCAAAGAGAGTGATCACATCAGCAATCGCCTTGCCGCTTTCGTTGTCGTAAAGACGGTAAAGATTTTTAAAGCAGGGATTGGTGATTTTGGCTACATTCTCGCTGATCTTGATTTTCGGTATCTCCACACCGTTTTTGTTGACAGAAACGACCTTATACACACCGCCAAAAACAGGCTCACTGCTTGCTGTGATCAGCCTTTCGCCCACACCAAAGCTGTCGATTGGCGCACCCTGACGGAGCATATCTTTTATAATGTATTCATCAAGCGAATTAGAAGCACATATCTTACAGTCGGGATAGCCCGCTTCATCCAGCATTTTTCTTGCTTTCTTTGACAAATAAGTAATGTCGCCGCTGTCGATCCGGATACCTTTTGGACGACAGCCGAGAGGCGCAAGAACTTCGTCAAATGCCCTGATCGCATTCGGAATACCCGATTTCAGTACATTATAAGTATCAACAAGAAGTGTACAGCTGTTCGGATATCTTCTCGCATACGCACAAAAAGCTTCATATTCGCTGTCAAAAGACTGTATCCAGCTGTGTGCCATTGTACCAAGGGCAGGAATACCGAAATCTCTGTCCGAAATTGTGCAGGCTGTACCTGTAACTCCGGCGATATAAGCAGCTCGTGCACCATAAACAGCACCATCATAGTTGTGCGCACGTCTTGAGCCGAATTCCATCACCGCTCTGCCGTCAGCCGCTCTTACGATACGGCTCGCTTTTGTAGCAATCAAACTCTGGTGATTGATTGTCAGCAAAATCATTGTTTCAACAAGCTGTGCTTGAATAATCGGTCCCCTGACCGTAATGATTGGTTCACCGGGAAAAATCGGTGTTCCCTCTTCTACTGCCCACACATCACACGAAAACTTGAATCCCTTCAGGTAATTCAAAAAGTCCTCTCCGAAAATTCCCTTACTCCTCAGAAAATCAATATCCTCATCAGTGAATTTCAGGTTTTGCAGATATTCAACCACCTGCTCCAGACCTGCCATGATAGCAAATCCACCCTTGTCAGGGTTGCGGCGGTAGAACATATCGAAGGTAGCAATCATATCTTTCATGCCCTCTTCAAAATATCCGCCTGCCATGGTCAGTTCGTAAAAGTCTGTCAGCATTGTTAAATTAATTTTTTCGTAACTCATCATAAATCCTCCTATTCACTTAATATTTTTCACGATCTCAATACCGTTTGTCTGCATGATCAAAAATGCCGCAAGCTCCCCTGTTTCGGGTAAGCGTGAAGGGAGGAAGCACGTTGCAACAAGCTCCATAGGAATGATCACCCTACTTGGTCGGTCTATACGGTTCATTGCACTTTTCAAAGTAAGTGCAAGCTGGATCACACACATATCCGTGCAGTCGCCCGTTATAATGAAAGTGTCAAAGCCGTTTGTAATAATATCCTTTTGAAAATCGTCTTCCAACCAACCGTTGATGGAAAGTTTTGGGAATACCTTGAACTTCGCCGCATTTTCCAGCTCATCTGTCAGTTGGCTTTCCGCCGTTCCTTTTACACAGTGAACGGGGTAAGTATCAAATTCTGTGCATTGCTCGGGGTGACTGTCGCAAAGAGCATAATTCTGAATACCCGCCTTTTCGCAGTTTGCGGCAAACTGAGCAACATCATTATTGATAGCAAACACTTCTTTGCTTGCCAGTGCACCTTCCTTAACAAATCCGTTGACCATATCCACAGTGATATGAACTGTTTTTTCTGTATTGAGTTCTGACATTGATAAATACACACACTCGCAGAGTTCACCATAGATTTTTTTGAAATCTTTACCGATTTTCTCAAAACTGTTTATGTACTTCATGATAACCGCCCCTTTACAAATTATCTATTTGATATTATCAATTATATAATAACTGATTCAAAATGTCAATACCTTTTTTAAATTTTTTCTGAATTAAAAACTTCCCTCGACACATCCTTGAATCTTGTCCCTTGACCCCTGCCCCTATACAATGTATAAATTTACAATATATTCATAAAGTATTCATAGATTCTTCTTTAAAAAAACACCAAAAATTAGCGTTTAGATGAAATTAATTGTGATAATTTTATAAAATATACAGTCAAGTTCCAAATATCAACAATTTTCAACATAAAAAACAGTACAAAATAACAACGCCTTTAAAAGTTTTATCTAAGTTTCAACATAAATATTTTGTTATAATGGATATTGTTATTTATTTTGCAATAATTTATAATGCTTATGGTATAATTTTATTAGTGAGGTGTAATCCATGAGATTGCGTAAACAGGCACTCGGAAACCGCAACTTGATCGGCTCCAAGGTTGAAGAGATCCGCAAAAAAAAGGGTATGAAACAGAAAGAGCTTCTCGCTCAGCTTCAGGTCAGAGGTGTTGACATGAATGCTTCGGGCTTGTCAAAACTGGAGGGTCAGATCAGATATGTTACTGACGTTGAGTTGGTAGCACTTGCTGACATACTTGAAGTATCTGTTGATCAACTCCTCGGAAGAGAAAAAAAATAGCGCCGAGCCTGCGCTCCCAATTTGCGTGTACTCATTTCCTTTTGTCACTGCCTTTGGTGTTCAAAGTAGCATTTTGGCACAATGACACACTGTCATAACTCGTCCTGTGCGGTCACGCACTCATTTCCTTCGGTCACAGTTTTTAATAAAGACAAATTCATCGCCGCACTCCATATTTTTTGGAATGCGGCAATTTTCCTGTTGTGTTTTCCTTTACAACGTATTGAAAATATGGTATTATTATAATGTTATAATAATTGTTCGGAGGTACAATATGGAAAATTATAAAAAGGAATTTATTGAATTCATGGTTGACTGTCAGGTGCTGAAATTCGGAGATTTCGTTACAAAAAGCGGAAGAAATACACCGTTCTTTGTGAACACTGGTTTCTACCGCACAGGCGCACAGCTCCGCAAACTCGGCGGCTATTATGCTGAGGCGATCCATGATAAATTCGGTCTGGATTTTGATGTGCTGTTTGGCCCTGCCTATAAAGGTATCCCTCTTTCTGTTGCCGCAACAATAGCGATAAGCGAAAAATACGACACCGATATCCGCTACTGCTCCAACCGCAAGGAAATCAAAGATCACGGCGACAAAGGTATCCTTCTTGGCAGTCCTATTAACGACGGCGACAAGGTTGTTATTATTGAGGACGTAACCACAGCAGGCACTTCAATAGAAGAAACGCTCCC
>ONGS01000108.1 GCA_900317395.1 uncultured Eubacteriales bacterium
AGCAGAGTGAATAAATCAACTTTGGAAATTGACCCGAGAGGGATCAGAGAACCTGTCGCTACTTACGATTTGGTTCGTCACATGAGAGCGTCCAGCTATCTGATGGGTGCACTTCTCGGTAAGTATTCAAGAGCAGAGGTTGCACTGCCCGGCGGATGCGATTTCGGTGTTCGTCCCGTAGACCAGCACTTGAAAGGCTTTGGTATACTCGGTGCGACTCACGTTGTGGAAAGCGGTATGATTAAGGTAAAGGCTGACAAGCTTGTCGGCGGTCATGTTTATCTTGATGTTGTTTCTGTAGGTGCAACGGTGAATATCATGCTGGCAGCCGTAAAGGCAGAGGGAAGAACAACCATAGAAAATGCCGCAAAAGAACCGCATATTGTAGACCTTGCGAATTTTCTGAATTCTATGGGTGCAGATGTAAGAGGCGCAGGCACGGACGTGATTAAGGTCAATGGTGTAAAGCACCTCAACGGAACAACCTATTCGATTATTCCCGATCAGATTGAGGCAGGTACTTATATGGCAGCGGTAGCTTGTGCAGGCGGAGATGTTCTTGTACAGAATGTTATCCCGAAGCACCTTGAATCCATTACCGCAAAGCTGCGTGAAATGGGCGTTATTATTGAAGAATATGACGACTCGGTAAGAGTGATACGCAATGATAGACTCAAACGCTGCAATGTCAAGACAATGCCACACCCGGGTTTTCCAACGGATATGCAGCCGCAGATTGCTGCAATTCTTACCATGGCTGACGGAACGAGTATCGTTAATGAGGCTGTATGGGATAACCGTTTCCGCTATGTTGATGAACTGAGAAGAATGGGTGCGCAGATTCAGGTTGACGGCAAACAAGCTGTTATAGAGGGTGTGTTGCAGCTGGAAGGAGCACCGGTAAAGGCTACCGATCTGCGTGCAGGTGCTGCAATGATCGTAGCGGCTCTCGGTGCAAGAGGTACAACGCAGATTGAAGATATCAGACATATTGAAAGAGGCTACGAGGATGTAGTGGAAAAATTTGCGGCTCTTGGAGCGGATATCAAACGTGTCTATACCAAAGATCCGACAGTGAAAACTGCCTGACAACAAATTTTCGGGGAAGCTTGCAATGCGTTGCTTCCCCTTTTTGAATGGGGGAAACATTATGCCGAGATTGTATCCGCTTTTCAGCGGAAGCTCGGGAAATTGTTATTATATAGGTTCTGCTGAAAGCGGAATTCTTATCGATGCAGGGAGAAGTGCAAAGCAAATCGAAAATGCACTTAGTGAAAACGGACTCAGTATCAAAAACGTAAAAAGTATTTTTGTTACGCATGAACATACCGATCATGTGCAGGGATTGAGGGTTCTTTCCACAAGGCATAAAATCAAAGTGTATGCGTCGGGCGGTACAATAGAAGCACTGAAAGAAAAAAATTTGATTAATGACAAAGTGGATATTGCCCCGATTACACTTGACGGCATGGAAATAGATGATATGAAAATGAAACCGTTCCGCATATCGCATGACTGTGCCGAGGGTTTCGGCTATGTTGTGGAATCTTCTGACGGCAGAAAAACAGCATTTGCCACCGATACGGGATATATCACAGACAGTATGTCAGAGGCTTTATATGGTTGTGATACAGTTGTAATAGAATCTAACCATGATGTGCGTATGCTTCAAAACGGCGATTATCCTTACATATTAAAAAAGCGAATTCTTTCGGATATCGGGCATTTGTCAAATGATACCTGTGCGGAAAAGCTTGTCGGACTTGTCAAAAGCGGAACAACAAGATTTGTACTGGCACATCTTAGCAGAGAAAACAATATCCCCTATCTTGCTAAGCAAACGGCAATATGTGCATTAAGTGAAAACAAAATGAAGCAAAATATTGATTTTATGCTTACCGTGGCGGCTGAAAAAGATAATGCCGCATTGATTTATTAGGTGCATTATGTTAAAAGTAACGATTATTTGCGTGGGCAAATTAAAAGAAAACTACTGGCGAGAAGCTTGTGCAGAATATGCAAAACGAATGAAACGTTATGCGGATTTCTCTATTGTTGAGGTTGACGAAGAAAAATTGCCTGACAATCCTTCTCAGGCACAGATCGATAATACCGTGCGCAAAGAGGGAGAAAGAATTCTCTCTAAATTGCCCAAGGGTGCAAAACTTGCCGCTATGTGTATTGAGGGAAAACTATACAGCTCCGAACAGCTTGCAGATGCCTTAGCAAACACTGCAGCAGAAGGAACAGGACATATCACCTTCATTATAGGCGGTTCATGGGGACTTTCTGATGCTGTCAAGCAAACGGCTGCTATCAGACTTTCTATGTCCAAGATGACCTTCCCTCATCAATTAGCCCGTGTCATGCTTTGTGAACAAATTTACCGTGCCTTCCAGATCAACTCCAACGGAAAATACCATAAGTAGGGTCAAGGTTGAAAGTGTGACACAGAAAAACCTTCACGAAATGAGTAAATAGTAATTTTAAACAGCTATGTATTCAAAATATGGTGTGCGGCGGCGGAGTGCCTCCGCAGTTACAGACGTTGGTGTAAAATTTATCCGGAACATTATGGTGCGGCAATAAAATAATGTTTTTTAATAAACTTGAGCGCGAAATAGGGTACGGCGGCTCGCCGGTGCTTGCAATTAGGGAAAGAATGTAATATAATGGATATGGATTTTTGAGGGAGGTAAAATGGAAATGGTATATGTTTTTTTGGCAGAAGGCTTTGAAACAATAGAAGCACTGACACCTGTAGATATTCTGAGAAGAGGCGGCGTTGAAGTGCAGACTGTCGGTGTGGGCAGTAAAACAATTACAAGCTCACATGGTATTCCTGTGACAGCAGATATTACGGCAGATGAGCTGAAAACTGATTATATAGAAGCTGTTGTTCTTCCCGGCGGTATGCCCGGAACACTGAATCTGGAAAAAAATGAAACAGTGATCCGTACTGTAAAATACTGTGCCGAAAATAACCTTTTGATCGGTGCAATCTGTGCTGCGCCTTCCATACTCGGGCATTTGGGCTTATTAAAGGGCAAAAAAGCAACAGCTTTTCCGGGGTTTGAAAAAGACCTTGACGGTGCGGTATATGATAACGGTTTTGTGGAACACGACGGTCCGATCGTTACCGCAAGAGGTATGGGAGTTTCTGCTGAATTTGCATTGAAGCTGCTAGAAGTACTCAAAGGCAAAGAAACAGCCGATAAGGTACACAGTTCTATACAGAGCAGAATATGAAAGAACAAAAAAATCAACTCAGGGCAGAATGTAAAAACAAACGTACTGCGATGAATAAAGCACAGAGAATTGAAGCAGATAAAAGGATATTTTGCAGTACGGTAAAGCTGATTGCGGAAATTGAACCGAAAATTCTGTTTTGCTATGTATCATCTCCTGCAATGGAGGTCAATACTGAAAGTATTATCGATTATGCGATTGAAAATGGTATTACGGTGGCCGTGCCGAAATGTGTAAGTTCTGCAAATGAAATGGAGTTTTTTTCCATTAATAATCGCAGTGAACTGACAGTGGGCTGTTTTGGAATTTATGAACCGGAAGGCAGAAAAAAATGTCAGATCACAGATTATGACAGCGGTCTTTGTATTGTGCCGGGACTCGCTTTTGACAAGGGCGGCAGGCGGCTTGGCTTCGGAAAAGGATATTATGACAGGTTTCTGGAAAAATTCGGCGGATATACAGCAGGACTGTGTTATGAATGTTGTATGTTTGATGAGATACCTTATGAGCAACATGATGCTGCAATGGACTGTATTATAACCGAAAATAGAATTCTGTATTTTAAAGGGAGGAGTTCGTCTTATGGATGATGAGCTTGAACAGAAAAGAAAGGAAAAAGTAGAAGGGTTTAAAATAAATTTCGGAGATCTTGATGATTTTTCCGATGATCCTGCAAATACAGCAGATACTGTAACGACAGATGAATCCTTCGATCTTGACAGCGGAAATACGGATCTTTCCGATGAATCCGAATCTTATGAAAATATAGGAACATATGCCGATAACGGAAGCGATATCACAAGCTACAGCGATGATCTCTCTGACGATACGGAACAGGTACTCAATAAATCTGAGCTGAGAGCCGCAAAGCGTTATGATAAGAAACGCCGCCGTTTTAAAGCAAAGAAAAACAGAATTATTTTCCGTACTATATGGATCATTATGGTTTTGTTCGTTTCTATCATGATTGGCGAATATATTATGGTAGGCGTTGACGATATGCTTGCTATGGGACGTGAGGAAGAAAAAAGCGTTTCTATAACCATTCCTAAAAATGCCAATATCGATCAGATTACGGATATATTGGCAAAAAATAATGTCATAAAAAATAAAAACTTTTTTAAGCTTTATGCAATGGTCACAAAATCAACATCGGGCTTTACTCAGGGTACGTTTGATATAGAAACCAATAAGGATTATCAGGCAATTATCAACTATATGCAGTCCGATATGAACAGAACCGATATCGTTACCATACAGTTCAGAGAAGGTATCAACGTCAATGATTTCGCACAGCTTCTGGAGGATGGCAAGGTTTGCTCCGCTGAGGCATTTATTAAAAAGTGCAATTCAACAGAGTTTGATGAGGATTATGAGTTCCTCAAGGATATTACAAATTCCGATAAAAGATATTACAGACTTGAAGGATATTTGTTCCCCGATACCTATGATTTCTATGTCGGTGAAGACCCGAGCTCGGTTATGAGAAAGTTCCTTTCTAACTACCGCCGTAAACTTTATCTGACAAAATATCGTTTTGAGAAGAATGAGAAAAAGACACTTCTTGAAGATAAGGCGAAAGAACTTGGTATGTCCATGGAAGAGGTTATCACTATGGCGTCACTGATTCAAGCAGAGGCGGCAGATGTGGATGATATGTATGTTATCTCTTCTATTATTCACAACAGACTTGCTACCATTGACAATGGGGGAAAGAATAATAAAGGTGAAACGGGTCTTAACAAATTACAGCTTGACTCAACAGAGTTCTATCCTTATAAATCTCAGAGTCAGGTTCCGGCTTCTATGAGAAGTACATTTACCAGTACTTATAGTACTTATAAAATTGAAGGGTTGCCTGCCGGTCCGATCTGTAACCCCGGTATTGAAGCCATAAAAGCAGTATTGAATCCTGATAAGACTGATTACTATTATTTCTGTCATAAGGCTGCTACATCAACAGATCCTGCTGTTGCTTATTATGCAAAGACAAATGATGAGCATATTAAAAATCAGGAAAAAGCAGGTATTATCTGAATCTGAATCATATAACAAACAACTGCCGCACAACGTTAAAACGCTTGTGCGGCAGTATGACTTTACTAATGATAAATATAAATGACGAATTTGTAAGAATATACAAAAAACAGATAAAAAACACTTGATTTTTATGAAAAAGTATGCTATAATGATTAAGCTGTTGAAATTACAGCTGATTTTATGGCTTTTGAAAGGAAAGAATATTATGTATTGGGTCAATGAATCTGTTTTTTATCACATCTATCCGCTTGGTTTCTGCGGCGCTCCGAGAATCAATGACGGTAATCTGGAATATCGTCTTGACAAGGTAGTTGATTTTATTCCGCATCTGAAAGAAATGAATGTTAACGCTGTTTATTTTGGTCCCGTGTTTATGTCAACCACGCATGGCTATGATACAAATGATTACTACAATATCGATAACCGTTTGGGCGATAACGATAGTTTTGCAAAAATATGCGAAAAGCTTCATGAAAACGGTATCAGAGTGGTTCTGGACGGTGTTTTTAATCACGTCGGCAGAGGGTTCTGGGCATTTAAGGATATTCAGGAGAAAAAAGAAGCCTCGCCTTATTGTTCATGGTTTCAGAACCTTAACTTCGGCGGCAACAGCCCATGGGGCGATCCGTTCTGGTATGAAGGCTGGGAAGGTAATTATGACCTTGTTAAGCTGAATCTGCGTCATCCTGATGTAAAACAGTATATCTTTGATGCTGTTGCAATGTGGATGGAAAAATTCAAAATCGACGGTTTGCGTCTGGATGTTGCTTACTGCATAGATCAGGATTTCCTTAGAGAGCTCAAACATTTCTGTAAGAGTAAAGATCCCGAGTTCTGGCTGATGGGGGAGATTATCCACGGCGATTATGCACGTTTGGCTAATCCCGATCTTCTTGATTCCTGTACTAACTATGAATGTTATAAGGGTATCTATTCATCCCATAATGATCATAACTATTTTGAAATTGCGCACTCTCTCAACCGTCAGTTCGCAAATGGCGGTATTTATCATAATATCTATACTTATAACTTTGTCGATAACCACGATGTTAACCGTATTGCAAGCACTGTTAAGGAATTTGATAATGTGAAAAATTGCTATACTGTTGAGTATTTCATGCCCGGTGTTCCTGCTGTTTATTACGGAAGTGAGTGGGGAATTCAGGGTCAGAAAAATAATGTGGATCATGATTATCCGTTGCGCCCGTGTGTGAATGTTGAAGATATTCAGCACAACGATCTTTACAGCCATGTATGCAGACTTGGTGCCGTTCGCAGAAAATACAAGGCTTTGAAATACGGCAGCTTTGAAAATACCGTTATCAGAAATGAACAGCTGGTTTTCAAGCGCAAGTTTGAGGATGAAACCGTGTATATTGCTGTGAATCTTTCAGCAAGTGATTATAATCTCGGCTTCAATACCGACGGCGGTGCAAAGCTTTATGATGTATATGACGGCAAAACTGCTTATGATGTAAATAATGGTTATGTTAATATTCATATTCCTGCACACGGAACAAGGATCCTGGTTCTCACAGACGGCGGCGCTCCCGAATATCCCGACGAAATAACAGAAACAGAGCCGGTTGTTTCTGCTCAGAACGAAACCGTACAGCCCGAAGTTCAGCCGCAGGAAGAGACACTCAAGCACCTCCCTGAGGTAGGCGCACCGGGTAAATATCGTCATTTCAAAGGCGGAGAATATGAGTTTATCTGCCTTGCTAAGGACAGCGAAACCTCCGAAGAACTTGTTATTTACAAGGAAGTCGGCGGCGAAGGAAAAATATGGGCAAGACCGTCAGCAATTTTCTACCAGTATGTTGATTCAGACGGCAAGCAGGTTCCGAGATTTGAAAAAATCGACTGATAAAAATACAGCTCCCCCTATTTCAGGTTGGGGGAGCAATTCTTTTTACCAATTTTTTAACAACACCCGGGTAAAACAATACTGTTGCTCCATTTACCGTGTTAAAAGTTGAAATACTATGCTTAAATTTTTTAAACTTAAAATGGAATAATATTGCTCTCAAAACAATAAAAACGCTGTCACACTTTTCGGGTGCGACAGCATTTTTATTATATTTTTGGTATGATTCGTGTTGTGCGCCTTTCGTTATTCAGAAAAGGCAGGACGATCTTCGTGTCCGAAGGCGTCTTCACGAAATAACAATGAAATACACCAAACAGCCGCAAGGGCTACAAGCGTGTAGATGATTCGGCTGATGATACTTGTCTGACCGCCGCAGATCCATGCAACGATATCAAACTGGAAAATTCCGACAGAACCCCAGTTCAGACCGCCGATAATCAAAAAAATTAAAGAAAGTTTATCAAGCATTTTATTTACCTCCAGATAATTCTGTCAAGCTTAGTATTGGTAATTTTAAAAATATTATTCATCTTTTTATAAATATGCGGCACATTTTTTTAATGATCTCATTCCGAGTCTGATATGCTTGTAAACAGTTGCTTTGCTGATATCAAGTTCGTCTGCAATTTCTTCCGCTTTTAGTTTTTGAAAGTAACGTAAATAAATGCAATCTCTCTGACGTGCGGTAAGTTCATTTGTCATGGCAACTTTTAAAATTTTTTTCATTCGTTTACGCTTATCGCAATTGGTACTGTCATTTGTCGATCTGAGAAATGCAAGCATCGATGCTTCTTTATCGGTTTCTTCATAAAATCGTTTGAATTGCATTAAAGTCCCCCTTTTTTAACATTCGCCTGTTCTTGCGGCAAGCAGATTGGCGGTTTCTATGCAGTCCCGGTACATTCCGTACATCACCATTAATCTGTTGCTCATTTCTGCCAGCGCACTGCTTGATGCCGATTTCATATCTTTCTTTAATTTGTTCATTCTTTCTTTCATCGTCATTGCGCTTTCGTAATACTGATCTGCCCATTCTTTGTATGTCATAAATACTCCTTTCAACACATAACGTGTAGTTGATTTGTGAAAAAATATAGGTGTATGTAAACTTAGCAATTCGCAAAGTGCAGTTTATATTCACCTTAATTTTATTATAACAATATTTATGTGAAAGTCAAGAGTTATTTTTTCGATTTTTTTCAGCTGTTATATAAATTGTACAATTAGAAAATAATTTCAAAATAACACTTGAAATACACGTTATGTGGTGTTATAATAATAAAAACAAATTATTTCCGGGGGTTATTATGAAAAATTATGTGGGAAGTAAAATTAAAGAGTTAAGAAAACAATCCGGTATGACACAGGCGGAACTCGCGGGAAAGCTGGGGATCTCAAGTTCGGCTGTGGGAATGTATGAGCAGGGAAGAAGAGAGCCTGATAATGACATGATGCTGAAGCTTTGTGATGTGTTTGATGTTTCGGCGGACGATCTTCTCGGACAAATAAAAAAAACGGGGAAATCCGTTACCCGTGAGCTTTCCGAAGTGTTTGACGAATTCACGCAGTTTCTTTCTGCACAGCAGAGTCTGATGTTTGACGGTGTACCGCTGAATGACGATGACAAAAGCAAAATTGTTGATGCAATCAAGGTGGTTGCGGCAATTGCAAAACAACAGCAAAGTACAAAACGTCAGCCGAATAATTGAACGAAATTATGGCAAAAATATCATTACAAAAGAGGAATGTCATGAAAGAAATTGCAAAAAAAGTATTGGAACTAATCAAAAAATACGGAAGCAGCGATCCGGTTGAACTTTGTGAAAAAATGGGAATTATTGTGCATGATCACGACCTTCCCGAACATATCAACGGTTTTGCTTCTTCTTATGAAAATATACCGTTCATGGTGCTAAACAGCTCTCTGAACTATTATAACCGAAAAATCACCGCCGCACATGAACTTGGGCATATTATCCTTCACGGTGCGACAAATTCTGTTAACCTGAGTATGAATACAAGTTTCTGTACATCAAAATATGAACGGGAAGCGGATTGCTTTGCGGCGCACCTTCTTATTGCGGAAGAAATTTCCCAATTGGAGGATATGGAATGTGTTACGGTACAGGACATTTCCATGGTCACGCATATGCCGCTTTCCATGAGTCTTGAATGTGAAGGTTGGGGAGAAAACTTGACAACGCTAAGGGATGCATTTGGGATTTAAAAGAATAATGTCTAACTTTTTCTTGCGTTGAAGTTATTATGTTGAGGGGGGAAATAAGGGTGAAACTATTTATCAAAAGAAACACTACAGATGAAGAAATTGCCTTCTATGTTTACGACGATAACGAAAATATAAAATATGCTGTTTCCGTTCAGGCAGAGCCTTCACTCAGAATGATGATACAGACTCTCGGCGGCGAACCACTTGCGGCAATCAAGTACAATACCTTTGTGCTGAATTATTTCACGGTACGCTGTGCAAATCGTTTTTACGCACTGATTCCATGCTTGAATGAACGCTTTTCCTTTGCGATTTACGGCAGTACTTACCGCTTTATGGGAAGTCTTTTAGATGGTGAATTCTCAATGTTTAGTTCGGACGGAGAAACCGTTATGACTCAGAAAAAATGCTGGACCACCCACGGTGACGGTTACGAACTCAATATCAGCGATGAGTCCCATGAGCTTTTCCTTATTTCAGCCGCCTTGTGTGCCGATGTTTTTCTTACCCTCGGAGAAACAAAAGCTATCCTTTCCACATAAGGGAACCTCGTTACATGAAAAGCAACGGCTTCGCTTACTTTACAAGTATGCGAAGCCGCTAATTTTTTTAGTGATTCCTTAATTCCTCATGTAATAGCTAACCACTACTTTATGACTCTTTTTCTGCCGAAATAGGTGGCGAGGAAGTAGTGGGTGTTCAACCTAATAAAAGCATTTGATAAATCGGAATATGGGTTTTTTGTACCACGGTATATTTAAATAACACTCGGTTACAGCTTTGAAGTAAATATTTCGCACAAATTCTGAATCGCTGTCGGAAGCGAAAGTTTGGGAATAATTGTCCGTTTCCAGTATGCTTATCAGATTTACAGCTTCTTCGCTGCTGATGCAGTGAACCGCTTCGGAAAGTCTTTGTGCAAAATCTTTTTCCGAGCCGTTAAATCCTGTCAGAAGTCCTGAGTAATGTAGAAGAGTAATCAATCTGTCAAAACTTCTGCGACATCTCATGGTGTGCTGCCTGCGTGTGATGAAGAGCCATCTGAGCAGTAGAACAACAAATGCAGATATGAATGCTGAAATCATAAATATGGTCAGCAACTGTACATAATCTATTTCGGTGTCATCGCCGTCATAGTAGTTGTTATTATTATTGTTGTTGGTGTCACTTGAGGTATTTCTGAAATGCCAGTCATGCTCCTGCATGATGCGGTTCATTTCCGCTTCGTCATATCCGGGGAAGGAAGCGTTCATATAACCGTCATCAGTCGGGGTGACATCAACGGGCACCCAGCCATAGTCCTTTAAAAAAATTTCTACCCATGCGTGTGCGGAGTGATCCGTAACATCGGCATGATAACTTAGAGTTGTACTTGGACCTGAAGCACTATGGTCTTCTGTGAACATATCAGGGGTAAGTGTATATCCTGATACATATCTTGCCGGAATACCGTACATTCTGTACATGAGAGCGGCAGTTGTGGCATAGTGTACACAGAAGCCTCTTCTATTGTCAAAGAGAAAATGCTCTACTGTGTTTTTGTTGAACGGAACAGTACCCGGCGTTGTGGAATAGCGTGTCCGTGTCTGGAGCGTGTAAAGAATAAAGGTAGTAACTTCATTGACACCTTCGAGGTCGTTTTCTGAGCATAATTGTGTCAGTCGGGGGAGTTCGTCAGCAGGATAGTCTGTATAATACTGTTTTATTGTTTCTTCATATTGATTAATGAATTCTTCATAAAACGGATTCTCCTTCCATTTTTGGCTCATATCAATAGCAGATTGATAACGGTAGGTATTATAATAGCTCTCTGTTGTCTTGTCCTCATTGTCACCAATCGTGCCTCTGAATTGCAGACCCGAATAGTAAGGCATCAGTGCCGTGTGGATCTGATTTCCTGTCGGTTTGATATATAATGTGTTTGATTTTTGGATAAGTGAGTTATCATCTTCCTTAACGCCAAGAACGGAATAGATGGGAGTCAGCATATCAGAATAATTCATATTGCTTAATATGGTGGGACGGTTTTTTAACTCCCCTAAATCTTTATAATAAACCCAATAGTTTGGTGCATCTCCTGTAACGAAGCAATAGTTTATGTCATTCTGGGTTAATCCGTCAGCTTTGTTTTCAGCATCTGAGACATCATCGGAATCATAAAGACGAATGGTATTTGTTTCCTCGCCCAATGTGTCTACCTGAAATTGGCGTCCTCTTATATCATAGCCTGTGATCGTATCATTGAGTTCCATTCTGTAAAAGTCTTTTACTTTGATTCCTGTTTCGTTTTTGAGAAACTCGGACAGTTCATTATAATATTCGTTATTGATCTGATTGATCAGGTCATTCATGAATGGTTCACGGTAGTAAAACATCGGATAGGTAAACGACATAATCTCATTTGTATCGGGATCATAATAATTCATTTCTGTATCTTCATATGACAGATAATATGCGTTATCCCAATAATCTCCCAGATAATCTCCGCCGTTGAAGCCGGTAAGGTACAGTTTTTCTTTGGGAATTTCTCCTGTTTCGGCTTCAAACATTTTTTCATCTGTCTGTCGGAGATTTCCACGGCTGATATTGCCGTTAATAACACTGCCCTCGGTACTGTCGGTCAAGTTATTTATAAAATCCTGAAGATAGCCGTCGGCCTGATAAACACTACTGTATAAGTTGTCCTCAAAGATATTTTGTGCAATTATCGCAGGAATGAATGAAAGAAGCAGTATAGCAACTGTGACGGTTACGCTTGAGCAGGCGGTTTTTGCTCTGTTTTTTGCACGGAAACGGTTTCCCTGACGGGTATCCGTCATATTCAGAACATAAAAGCCGAACTGGAAAATAATGATTAGAATAATCGAAAAAAGGTCTGGCTTGATATTGATCAGCGGACCGAAAATAACGATTGCTGCCGATAATAGAAACAATATGGTATGACTTCGCAGTACAAATTCCATTGAAAACAGAATCAATACCACCATTCCCAGAAAGAGCGGTACAAGCAGCACTTCCGCACCCGAATTCATAAATCCCGCGGTACTTCCGAAATTACTGTATATAGAAAAACCCTCTGCAAGGTTGCCCCACATGGGTATGATAAACAGGACTGAAACTACACAGAATCCTATCACGATCGGTACAAAATATTTGTTTTTGTGTATGTAAATATACCAGAGTGCGACACTTGATGCTTCTACCGCAGCAATAAGAAGATAAAACAGAAATTGATAGTCTGCCGCAAAAAAAACTGCAAACGGAAGCATGAGTCCTAAAAGTCCCAGAAGATAGAGTATCAGAAGAGCAGGGGAGCTGTCAGGCATTTTTCTTTGCTTTTCGTCCTCACGTTTTTTCTCTTTGGTAATAAATTTTCTCTTTGCACGGATCTTTATGCTTTTGATAAAGCCTCACCTCCTGTTATCTGAGGTCGAAAATATTGTTGACAAGTTCGTGTTCTATAATTTCCTTGTTAAAGCTGTAGATACAGTTGTTGTTGAAATACCATTCAAGCTTTGCATTGATAATCATACCGTTGTCTCCAAGATTTCCTCTGAACATTCTGAATTCCTCGGAATTGCATATAGTATTTGTTCTGTAAAGCTCGCAGATCAGCTCCTTTGTCTTGTCGGCATGGGAAATTTGTATCGTTCTGATCCCGCCCTTGTTCTTATCGTAAAAATGAACTCTTATGATTACATCGTTTTGCAATATCGTATGAAGAACAGACATGATAATCTCATAAAATGCGTCCATTTCATCGGTTTTCAGGGGTGTGTCCGACGAGGTATCAAGCAGGAAATCAAAGATAAAATCGTTTTCCTTCTGATATTCCTTGATCCAGAGTTTTTCGGTTCTGGCACTGTAATTTCTATGAAGATGCCGTGTCAGATCACCGGGGCGGTATTCACGCACAAGTCGTATCTCGCTGTGATCGTCTCCGCTGACATCGGAGGAACTTTCTGCAACAGGATCATTGGTATAAGAACCAAACGGCGGCATGATAATATGCATTTCTTTTGGTTGGGGAAGTACAAGGATTTCACTTTTGGTATTTTTGAGCCTTTTGGAACTTGAAAAAAGCATCAGATAATCATACGCCCTGATCCTTGTCAGTTCGATATCAATAATTCCACAGTAGGGGGCGATAAAATAAAACTCTGACAGGTTTTCCTCGTTATACCTTTTTCCCGAAGCACTGCCGTTGAGTCGCTTTTTTGATTTATGCTTTTCAGTGCGGTACTTCATAAAAAAATTCAGCCTGAAACGGTTGACAGGCAGATATCCTTTGTTTTGCGCATGAATGAAAAAGGTTGTTTCAATATTTTTATATGTCACATTTTTCTGCGGAGGAATATCTGCACTGATATTATGTCGCATAATTCTTGAAAGAATAAACGAAAGCAGTATAAATATCATACCGCATATGATTGCCGTCATCATGGGAGCATGTTGGTTCATACCGCCGAAATACCATGTTGCGGCTATAATCAGCAGTGCTACGATTTTTTTCATTTTTTTGCTCCCATATATGGCAGTTCGACGGTTTTGGTAATACTGTCGATGATTTCAGATTTGCTGATCTTGCCCATCTTAGCAGAAGAACTTACAATAATACGGTGTGAAAGAACAAAGCGAAGCTGTGTTTGTATATCACTTGGTATCACAAACTGACGGCCTCTCAGCCATGCTGACGCCTTGGCAGTTTTAACAAGTGCAATTGTTGCACGGGGGCTTGCGCCTCGTTCTATGTACGGATGATTTCTTGTTGCACTGACGATTTGAAGAATATAATGATATAGTTCATCCTTGATATAGATATTATTAATATCATCCTGCATTTCAACAAATGTTGCCGCATCCAGTACAGGTGTAACGGTCTGTACTCTTGAACCTTTGCCTGCGGATCTTGCAATTTCAAGCTCACTGTTAAAATCAGGGTAGCCCAGCGACAGCGTGATCATAAATCTGTCAATCTGTGCTTCGGGCAACATTTGCGTACCACTTGTACCCGAAGGATTCTGCGTTGCGATTACAAGAAACGGTTCAGGCACGGTTCGTGTTGTACCCTCAACGGAAACTTTTCGTTCTTCCATTACTTCCAGCAGAGCGGACTGTGTTTTCGGTGAGGTACGGTTGATTTCATCCGCCAGAAGCAGATTGCAGAATACGCTTCCTTCCTGAAAAACAAATTTATCCTCATCTCTTCTGTACACCGAAAAACCTGTCAGGTCGGAGGGCATAACATCGGGAGTAAACTGTACTCTTTTACATTCCAGCCCCATGGCGGTGGAAAATGCAGACGCAAGCGTTGTTTTTCCCACACCGGGGATATCTTCCAACAGTACATGACCGTTTGCCAGAAAAGCAGTCATGATCTCAAATATTTCGTATTCCTTGCCGAGTACGGCCTTATTCACTTCTCTTAAAACGGCATTTGCCTTATCAACATGCTCAAACAAACAACACAACTCCTTTTTTATCAGGGTGAAGGTGATGTTTCATGAATTGTTTTAAACCGGTATCCGATTTTAAAACGAAGAATAACTTCACACTACAAATAATTTAAATTATACTAACAATTATAATACATTAAAATTATTTTGTAAATAGGAGAATTATTGTATTAAATACCCAAAAATAAAATTAACAAAATATTAATTTTCTTTGTCAATATGATTGAAACCAGTATGCGATATGTGGTATAATTTTGCTATATAGAGTTATTGTCCATGATGAAAAGGAACGGATGATTAACTTGGTCTGATTCATTTTTACGAAAGCAGGTTTAATAAGCAAACCTGCTTTTTGAATACTATTTTGTATGAATATGAAGGATGTTTTTAGAATGAAAATGGGTTATAAAAAAATTACAGCAGTAGTTCTTGCGGCTGTTTTTGGATTCGGCCCTGCAACAATCAGTGCTTCGGCCTACAGAGATACGTTTCAGACCGGTTCCAATATAGAAAAACAGAATTATGTTTTCTGGGAACATAATGCCTGGAATTGGGCGGCACCGGTTGAATCATATTTGATTACGACAGATGACGGATTTATGAAATTCCAGCCCGTTTTTGATGAGACTTTGTATGAAATTAAAGAGGGCGAAATTGAAAATGACAGCACCACAAAAAAGTATACAGCAGAATATTACGGCGATGATTACCACTTTGTCCGCAGTGTTGATATTGATACTGAACTGCCGCTTTTCGGCGGCTTCTATGCAGGAAAGGATGGGTATTATCTGATTACAGGGCAGGATAACCCCAAAGAAGATGAAACAGTTGAAGTATTCCGCATTACCAAGTATGACAAAAACTGGAACAAGGTTGGTTCGGACAGTCTTTACGGTGCCAACACTACAAAACCGTTTGATGCAGGAAGCTGCAGAGTGGCGGAATACGGAGATTATCTGGTTATCAGAACATCTCACGAAATGTATAAATATAAGGATGGGAACAATCACCAGTCCAATGTTATGATACAGTTTGATAAGGTCAATGTGAAAATTACGGATTCACTGACGGATTTCTCAAACAATAATTTTGGTTATGTCAGCCATTCCTTGAATCAGTTTGTAAAAATCGACAACAATATAATCGTTTCTGTCGATCATGGAGATGCAGGTCCACGCTCTATCGCACTGATGCAGTATCCTTTTAATGTAACTTCGGGTAAATTTACTCCGACCGTTTCCCAGCCTGTCAAGCTGACAAATGCTGTTACTTTTGGTGAGTCGGAAAACTATAATATTACGGGAACATCTGTCGGCGGTTTTGAATATTCGGATTCGTCCTATCTTATTGCAGAAAGCATGGTTGATATGGCAAATTATGAACAGAATGATGATAACCGTGAAACGACTACAAGAAATATTTATATTTCAACTATTTCTAAATCTGATAATTCCGTTACCACAAGACAGATTACCGATTATGAGGAAGGTGTCATGACAGCTTCAACGCCGCACCTTGTCAAAATTGGGGATAACAGATTTGTTCTGATGTGGAGTTCGAGAACATTTGGCGAATATGAGGAATATATCAAAGTCAACAGTGGAAATATCTATGTGGTCCCCCTTCATTCACAGCCGACAGGCGAAGTGTTCTATGTTGAACTTGACGGCGAGGGGAATATGACCTCAGATGTTAAGACTTATGTAGGTTATCTTTCCGATTGTGCGCCGATTTTTAAAGATGATAAGATCATCTGGTATGTAACTGAGTTTTGTGAAACAACATTTGATGTAATTGATTTGAATCAATCCGAAGAGATCAAGCTCAGCAAAACCACTCTTACGCTTGAAAAGGGAAAATCACAGACTATTAAAGCGACTGTGATTTCAAACAATCTTGAAAAGCAGTCGGTAACATGGTCATCAACCAATAACGATATTGTAACTGTGTCGGCAGGAAAGGTAACAGCGGTCGGCGTTGGCTCAGCAAAGGTCACTGCAACAACAGCTAACGGCAAAACAGCGGTTTGTACTGTAACAGTGACGAACCCGACAACCTCAACAACCCGGACAGCGATAAAGACAGTAACGCTAAAAACAACAAGCTACACCTATGACGGAAAAGAGAAAAAGCCGGGCGTGATAGTCAAAAATGCCAAAGGAAATACGGTTCCTGCTTCGGGCTATACAGTAAAATATACCAATAATACCAAAGTAGGCACGGCACAAGTTACTGTTACAGGCAAGGGGAATTATACCGATACGGTGACAAAAGGTTTTACGATAAAAGCCAGAGGTATTAAAAATACAAAACTTTCGGGTGTCAGCACTTCTTATAAATACACTGCCAAAACTATCACACCGACCGTTACAGTTAAGGATGGTACCAAAAAGCTCGTGAAGGGTACAGATTATTCCGTATCCTACAAAAGCAATAGGGCAATCGGCACAGCTACGATCACTGTTAAGGGTAAAGGAAATTACAGCGGTACGATTACAAAAACATTTAAAATTGTTCCTAAAACCGTTACGCTGAAATCAATTACCTCACCAAAAACCAAACAGCTTAAAGTTCTATGGAAGGCTGACAGTACCGTTACAGGATATGAAATTCTTTGTTCAACCAACAAGAATTTCAAAAACAGTAACAAAACCAAAACTGTAGGCAAAAACAAAACCACATCTGCCGTTATCAG
>ONGS01000143.1 GCA_900317395.1 uncultured Eubacteriales bacterium
ATTTCAAAACAGGGATTTGACACAATGACTTCACCATTGATCTTTCTAAGCTTGCTTTCAGCCAGACGGATCATGTTTTCCTGCAGCTCTGTCAGATCTTCGTCCACAACACAATAAGCAAGATCACCGTACTCTATGCTGAGTTCGAGCTTTTCATATTCCTGGCATAAAGCCCGTGCCAGGTGAACAGGATCTGTTTCATTACCTTTTGCGAATCTGATATTTACATTGCCGCCGTTAAATGCCTCGAAATATAGCTTTTCTGTTTTATTCTTTCCTTCTGCGGAAATGAGGATTACGCTTTTCCGCTGCCGGTTTCCGGTGTTCTTTTTTTAGGATTGTAGGCTTTTCTCATTGTTAAAGATCGATTCCTTCCTTGAGGTCAGGAATGGCTCCATATCTGCCGAGCAGGTATGCATTTCTGATATTCTCTGTTTTTCTGGGTGAAAACTCATCAAGGGAATAGAGATCAGAAGCACCAGTATTTTTGTTTTTATCCACGAGATAAATCTGATCTCTTCTGAGATGATCCAGAGAAAGAAGAGATACTGCATGCGTTGAAATAATCAGCTGGGCATTACATACGTTGACAGACGGGTCATTGAACTTATCTACAAGGTATTGAACAAGAGAAGGGTGAAGACTTTTGTCAAATTCATCTATACAGATCACCTCACCGGTTTCCTTGAACGCACGTTTCAATAAGGGAGCAATACCAAATACATTTCTTGTCCCTTCAGATTCTTCTTGCATATTTAATTGATACTCTCTTCCTTCAAATGAATGCAGTGTGTGAATAATCAGTTCAATGTTTCTTGCGTTCTGGTCTATTCCGTTAAGAACAAGATTTTTAAACTGAGCAGGTAAACCGCTGACAAGTTCATCCAGTGTTCTTTCCTTTACTTCCAGCTCATAGGTTTCAATATTAATATCTGCTGCTTTCAGGAGTGCGAGAATAAATCTCTTTACGGACATGTCATGATCATTCACCAGAAATGGAGTTACCTGAGGAATAAGGGCTTCGAAACTGGAATCATATGTATTGATTCCTGTTGCAAAGAAAGAATAAGGGTCCCGTGTTTCAATGCTGTTCCATTGTGTCGCAGTAGCCAGAAAAAGTTTGTTCTTTGTGTTTTTGGAAACAATTGGCTCCAGTTCTCTTTTGATTGACGGAACAGTAAATTTATACACATTCTCTCTGGTCTCATCTCTGTCAAAGATCGTGGTCGCTTTGGCGGTTTTATATGCATACAGGTATTCCTTTGTTACTTCTTTTACAGTAGCTGAATAGCCATATACATATTTGATTCCGTTTTGTATAAACACAAATTCGAAGGAAGACGGACGGTCTTTGGTTGTTTCATCAAACATAAAAGGAGTGATGTTAAACAAAGGTTGACCAACCTGCCTCTGACTGGAAAGCCGAACATTCATAATGCCTGCAGTTAAAGCCACAAACAAATTTGATTTACCGGAGGCATTCGCGCCAAAAACTGCAGCTGTTTTTAATAGTTTGTCTTTGCCGGAATAAACAATGTTGTCGGGGAGTTCTTTATCCGCTGAAGCTTCCATAGATAAAACCACCCGGTCTTTATACGACCGGAAGTTTTCAACACTAAATTGCAAAAGCATGCTATCACCTCCTTACATTTCAAAAATAGCACTAATAATTATGGCTAGCAATATTATTCGGCTGATTATTGTAGCAAATTTTCATTATTGCTATAAATAAATCGTATATAATTGTTGACTCTCCGTGAAACACGCGTATACTGATGCCCGGAGATCAGTGTCTCCATGATGGCAGAAGGCCATCAAAAAAGCCGGATTTCTCCGGCAGCATCGCCCGGACTATGATTCCCAGACGCAATAATGACAACGAATATGCTAACAGGAATTCTGACTCCGGGCAAGCTCAAAGAAAGGAGGAGCACCCTATGAGCAGAACAACGCATCATGGTGGCAGAATTGGTCACGCAGCAAGTACTTTAGCCAGCAAATCTTCTTCAAAAAGTGCTAAAAGCAAAGCTGGAAAAACCATGGCAAGCCATAAAGCAAAATACCACAGCAAGTAAATGATTTTGCTATGAAAGACAAAAGGCGGATGAACATCACTGACAGCAATGTTTCAGATGGGTCACCGCCTTATTTATTGTCCGGAAGGATGGCTGTTGTCTTTTTTGTCAGGCTTTTGATTATGGCCCGCAATTAATGATTCGATGAAGTGATTGGAAAAAACTTTGCTCTTTAAAATATGCACACCTCATTTACGCTTTGGGTATGAATAAAGATATTCCCGGAAACAAAAAGAAATTGATCCTTCCCGACTGGTTTTCACAACCACCTTCCGTACCACTTATGCTCTACAGGTCAGGAAAATCCGTC
>ONGS01000122.1 GCA_900317395.1 uncultured Eubacteriales bacterium
ATACTGGATCAAAACAATGACTAAGTTTTGATCCAGTATTTTTTGATTATTATGTTTTTCTGCTGAACAGGATAACATAATTTTTTAAATTAGCCCCATGCTTTTTTGTAACAATCAGAACATAAAATTCTTCCACGCGGGTCTTTAATGCCCTGACATGGCGTTCCGCACTCAGCACATCTTGTAGAACCGTTTTTCATAATAATTGTCAATTGAATTTCACCTCCTTAAAGAATTGGAAACTGTATAACCATTCATATTGTCTGATATGCTTCCTTTATATTTGATTATATTAACATTAGTTTTCTCCGAAGAAATAAAGATACAAATCCTCTAAATTCGGTCTGACTATTTGCTTTTCAAATTCAGCGGGCAGATTATCCGAAACAACTCTGGCGATTACCTTATCACCATTGCGAAAAATATTGCTAACGTTGTATTTCTTTTCGAACTGTTCAACCTCGCCGTCGCGGACGGTTACTTCGCAAACCATATTTTCAATTCTATTCAGGAGATTATCGGTTGTGTCGCAAGCGATTAGCTGCCCCTGTTTTAGCAGCATTACTTCTTTTGCGATAAACTCGATATCCGAGACAACGTGAGTAGCGAGGATAACAATTTTGCTCCCAGCTATTTCGCTGATAAAGTTGCGAATACGGATACGCTCCTTCGGATCAAGCCCTGCTGTCGGCTCGTCAAGAATCAGAATTTTGGGGTCATTTAAAAGCGCTTGCGCGATTAGGGCGCGCTGTTTCATACCGCCCGAGAAGGAACCGAGTTTTTTGTGCGCGGAGTCAGTCAGGTTGACTATCTCAAGTAGTTCATCGACCTTTCGTTTAGCTTCACGCCGTTTCATTCCTTTAAGCAACGCCATATAAAGCAAAAATGCTCTGGCAGACAAATCCTCATAATATCCTTGCTGTTGGGGCATATAGCCTATTAGCTTTCGAAAATCTTTTCCCATAGACAATATTTCTTTGTTGTTGTAAAGGATCTTTCCCGAAGTACGCTTTACATTGTCGGTAAGCAAATTCATTAAAGTGCTTTTTCCTGCTCCATTAGGACCGAGTAAACCATAAATACCATTTGACATTCTTATATTGAAGTCATTTAGCGCCGTAATCTCCCCGTATTTTTTTGTCAGATTTTTTATTTCTAATTCCATTGTATTCTCCTATATACTGCACCAGCGTCGTTTAGCAAGCCATACGCTCATAGCTCCTACAACAATAATCATTAATATTGGAATAATAAATGTAATCCCCTCTGAGTTTGTAATCAAATTCATCATTGCCACAGAATATACAAACGAAATATTAACAAATAATTTTATGCCAAGCAAATATAATAAAGAGGGCAAGATTAAAACGATAAAAGAAACCGCTATTGACACCTCATATTTTGTCAATGATGAAACCATACAAACTATTCCCGAAATTGCAAGAAGGAGAATCAATCGTGCAAAACAAACAAATATAAGAAACATCCCTATGCTGATTTTAATCGGGAAATTCTGCATAAACGAAAGGCTTTTAATTGGCGCGTTTAGCGTATCCAACGGAAATTTTACGGCAACACAATACCAATCAACAAATGCAGTAACCGCCCATACTATGGTCGTTACTATTCCTGCTGATAACAACTTTCTCACAAACAGGTATTCTCTGCCTCTATAACATGGTTTTATGCTGTTTTCTACTGCGGCCTTTCTTTCAAAAGAAAAAACACCTGACAGTATTATCACAAGGCTGAAAACACTGAACAACGAAAACTCAAATTGTCTGCTGTAGCTTTCTTCTCCAATTAATTTTTCGTATCCTGTCGGATTTACAAGCCATGCTTCATCTTTTTTTGAATCGATATATTTCAATCGTTCGCTGATAATCCCGTAAGCCTCTCGCTCGTTATCATATGCAAGGCTTTTCAAAATTACATTATCGTATTCTTCCTGCGTTTTTTTACCTAACTGAAAATCATTTACAGCTTGCTTCATCTCCTTATCTACAGTTTTGATTTCTTTTTCTAAACCGTCAATATATTTAATGGCTTCCGTACTTACTACGCCGCTATAGTTATCATAGAATCGGTTAACAATACTGTCTGCACCGCTATATATTGGCTTGCTAGTATTGATGTAACCGAACAAAATTACTATCATAACCGCAAGCACGATACCCCCCTTTTGAATCACCAACAGCTTGTATAACTCTGTTCCTACAACTCCTAATCTTTCAATTACACGCCAATATAGATTTTTAATTGTTTCAAATATTCGAATTATAAAACGAGTTAACCTGTTTGGAGTTTTCTGAGGATACTTTCGTGAACAGTATAGCGTGATTAAAAGCGCAAAGGCCAATATCAATATAATTGCCAAAGAGATGATAAGATCAAAAAAACCAACAATCCCAAACGATAAGTTAAGATTTGTGTATTTTATCACTGCGTATGTCGGATTGATCAAGTAAAAAAGATTTAAACATTTTAACAGATTAATATCACTTTGAATAGGCACAAACGTGTACAACAAGTATTCTGCTCCGCAAATTAGTCCCAACACTCCGAAACACAGGATGTTGTTCTGTATAAGCGAGAATAGAAAAAATATTAAAAACACTACTGAAAGCTGTGTAAGTATATTTATTGAGATATAGAGAATAATGAATTGCAATTCAGACATTGGAAAGATAAAATTCTTAAACATTTCCATCGACTGAACGTTCCTGAACAAGTCCTCCGCTCCGCCGTAAACAATAAAAGATGTAAAAAACAAGCTTCCATACACCGCTGCATTTATTGCCGTAACTGTAATCAATAATGCGATGCACCGTTTAAACGCAATAATTGTTCTGCCTTTTGGACTGGAGAAAACAAGATTTTGCAAACCATGTTTTCTTTCCTCCAGAAATTTAAAAACGACCACAATTGACATAAGCAATGTAAGATAGTGCGCAATAGTAAAATCCAATACACTTGTTATCGGCTCATCATTTCCTACAGTTAGTCCAATATTCCTCAGATTTCTGTAATCCTCTGCGGTTTTAGTGATATTACGATTCGAAAACGAATCGTCGTCCTCAAATATGCTCACCGATTTAAGCAAAGTCGCTTTCTCATTTATACTTCCAAGAATTTTTGGATATATTTTGATGTATTCCAACTGTTTTTTTACTTCGTTCAAAATATATTCATCAGCGATGATTTCAGCTTCGTTATAATCGCCTTTATTAGTGTCATAGTCGGCTGAAAGCTTTGGCTGTTCCATCCTCAACAGCTTTTCCTGTTCTTGCCAGAATTCGATATAATTATCATAATTATTTTTCTTTTCTTGCTCGTAGAACATTAAAGAAGATATTGCGGAGTTTTTTTCTGCCTGCTTGTTTACATATAACAAAGCCGAATTGATATCATTATTTCTG
>ONGS01000144.1 GCA_900317395.1 uncultured Eubacteriales bacterium
ACAACTGCAAATACTATTTTTACCCCTATATCAAGGACTTTTTGCTGAACAAAAAATTCCATTTGAATCCCTCCGTATTGTTTTAACTGAAAATATCTCATATATAGTATAAACCCGGGAGAAAAAGATGTAAAATATCAAAATTTTTTAACTTTCAATAGGTTTAATTTATTGTGACTTGAAAAAATTTGAAAATTATCCTGTATAATTTACCAACAATCAATCGTAATATAAAACGAAAAATTGATAATAATATTAACACAGCCCTATAAAACGACAATGCTGTAAGGTACAGCATGAATCTGTGATGACGATAGATCCTTTCAGGATATATTGTTTACGGAAAATTGATGACGAACACGAATAACTGCTTTAGTGATTCTGAACGCATTCATCTGTATGTTATCATTTTTCGTATCATTATAGTAAATGCGTTCCGATCATTGTTCGTGATAAGCTGTAAACAATACAAAAAAGGAGACAAAGATTATGTCCAGCAATTCTAACTCTATCAATGTACCTGAGGCAAGACAGGCTATGGAGCAGTTCAAAATGGAATGTGCCAACGAAGTAGGTGTTAACCTTAAGCAGGGTTATAACGGCGACCTCACTTCACGTCAGGCAGGTTCTGTTGGCGGCCAGATGGTGAAAAAGATGATCGAGGCTTACGAAAGAAGTATGTAATTATCGCCTGAGATAACATCTTTAATATTCACTTTCAATGCGTTTTAATGTAAATTCTTAATTGCTTAGGAATTACCTCATATAAAACCGTATAACGAAAACCTCCCCGGCTTAAAAAGCTTGGGAGGTTTTTGTTGTAATATAAATTTTTTATTCTGTTCTGAGTGCAACAACAGGGTCTTTTTTGGCAGCCGTAAGGGCCGGAACAAATCCACCGAGCATGGTGATAAATGTGCTGATGAAGATCAGAATCATTGCCGGTATCACAGGAACAGAAATGATAAAATCTCCGTCTGTTACAAGATTGAGCTGGTCTATGATAATATTAGCCGGAATACATAACAATGAAGCGAATACGATTCCTATAATACCAGAAAGCAGTCCGATAATAAACGTTTCTGCATTGAAAACCTGAGAGATATTTCTTTTGGTTGCACCCAGGGCTCTGAGAATACCGATTTCTTTTGTGCGTTCAAGAACCGAAATATGGGTGATGATCCCGATCATAATGCAGGATACGATGAGTGATACTGCAACGAATGCGATCAGAACATAGGAAATGGTGCTGATTATACTCATGATCTGGTCGGTAAATTCTTTAATGAAATCATAATAAGTAATAGCATCTTTTTCATCTGCCGTATCATTGTATTCGTCCATTAGCTTCATGATACCTTGCTTGCCTTCAAACGTATCGGTATAGATGGTAATGGAAGTCGGTTCATCGTAGCTGACATAGCCGATTTCATAAAGTGTGTCTTCATAATTTTCGGGTATGTAATTGTAATTTTCGTATAATTCGATCAGCTGTTTATTGGGTATGGTATCAAGTAATTCATTAAACATAGATGCCGAAGGGGCGGAACTGTTTGCGTTTTCCGTACCGATTGCTGCTGTTGCACCACCGCTGTTAAGATAGTTGGCATAAAGCTGTATTTTTTTGTTATTGTCAAGGGTACTGAATATTTTTTTATAATTTTCTGCTTTAACAGATTCATTATCCTCATCAAATTTCAGACCTGTAAGCACACTGGTGCTTTTATCGGCTGTCTGAGCTTTAATGACTTCTGCATTTGCCGTGGTATCGATGATTTTGTTGGTTAGTTTATAGGTATAGCCTACAGTGGTATCTTCTGTCGAACTCATTCCCATAAGATCATTCGATGATGATGATTCTTCAAGCGGTCTGAGGATACCTGTCACTTTCAGTTCAATTCCGTATTGATCCAAAAGCGTTTTTATCTGCTCGGATGTATCTTCAATATATTTGTATGTACCGTTGGATGTTTTTTCATAGCGATAGCTTGAAGGCAGTACGGTAAAGCGTTTACTGCATATATCCTTGTAGCTGATGGCACCAAGCTTTGCACTATTGGCCAGAGATGGATCTTTTGTCATTTTCAGAAAGTCATCCACACTGATAAATCCTAAGCGGCAAAGTACGTTGATATCAATCGTACCATTGACATCTGTCACGATCACACATTCGTCCATATTCTCCGGCCAGTTTCCGTAAATCAGCTTATAACTGTCCTTGGTCTTTTTACTGATCGTTGCATTATCTCTGCCTTTCGGAAGTTCTGTGAATCCTGTGGCAGAATATTGGTCATACAGACCCGAGAAGGATCCGTCGTTATTCAGATAGTTGGAAGTGTTGATAATGTTGCCGTCAAGATCCTTAGTATAAGCATGAAATTTTGTATCATAGTCTGAAATAATTGCTCCGGTGCCGATATATTCGTCTGCACCGTTTTTGGGGTCTTCAAGATAGCTTTTAAAAGCACCGAGATTGTTTGTCTTTTTTGTAGGCGTATTATTATACATATCATCGGCAGTGTTACTGACGGACGCTGTTATTTTACCTTCAACAGTTGTTGTTTGATCATCCGTATCTGAGACATCATCGGAAAATAGATCCTTATTATCCTCCCATACATAGGTTTCCGCCGTGATGGTGATCGGGTAGCTTTCGATCGTATCTCTTTGTAATTTTGTGATATAGGAGTTTACACTGTTTGAAAGAGCCAGTATGACGGCAATTCCGATGATACCAATGGAGCCTGCACAGGAAGTAATCACGGTTCTTCCCAGTTTTGTTTTCAGATTGTTGAAACTGAGGGAGAGGGAAGTAAGGAAGGACATTTTTGATTTGCTGAATTTTTCCGTCTTGTTCTTTTCCGTAGATTCTGTTTTTTCTTCTATGATATACGGATTGGTATCGTCAACGATTCTGCCGTCAAGCAGTTTTACAATTCTGCTCGAATATTTCTCTGCAAGCTCGGGGTTATGAGTTACCATAACAACAAGGCGTTTTTCTGCAACTTTTTTCAGGATCTCCATGACCTGAATACCTGTTTCCGTATCCAGTGCACCTGTCGGTTCATCGGCAAGGAGTATTTTCGGATCATTAACAAGCGCTCTTGCAATAGCAACTCTTTGCATCTGACCGCCCGAAAGCTGATTAGGTTTTTTATGCAGATGTTCTTCAAGACCGACTTCTTTCAGTGCCTCTTTGGCACGTCTGCGTCGTTCTTTTCCGCTGACACCGCCAATAGTAAGAGCAAGTTCAACATTGGCGAGGATAGACTGGTGAGGGATCAGGTTGTAACTCTGAAATACGAAGCCGATGACATGATTTCTGTAAGCATCCCAATCTTTTGCTTTATATTTTTTGGTTGATATATCGTTAATAATCAGATCGCCGTAATCATATCTGTCCAGACCGCCGATAATATTCAGCAATGTTGTTTTACCCGAACCGCTCGGACCGAGAATGGATATGAATTCGTTATCCCTGAGATTGAGGCTTACATCATTCAGAGCAAGCTGAACTAAAGCGCCTGTGCGGTATTGTTTGGAAATGTGCTGTATCTGTAGCATATATTAATCTCCTTCATGATTTTTTTGTATAGACTGATGAATTTTTTACCAAATATAGACAGTATACACAGTTAGTTTGGTTTTGTCAACAGCGGAGTGCCTCCGCTGTCAATTCACGTTGCCGTTCGCTGCTCTCACTACTTTTATAATAACTTCAACTCCCCTCCGTTGCTTTGTACTTTGCAGAGTGTCGGAGGGGTTTTTAATTGAAAATGGAAAATTGTAGCGGCGGAAGTTTATTTTCCCGCTTGTTTTTTTGGAAAGGGCGGCTTCATGCGCCCCCCTCGACCCCATCAGTCGCTGTCGCGACAGCTTCCCCATGGGGGAAGCCAAGGTGGTTATAAGCTCATATTGTGTATGAAATTGTGGGGAGTATGATTCTTGGCTTCTCCTCCGGGGAAGCTGCCGCATAGCGGCTGATGGGGCACGCAGCGGAACACTGCGTGGTCGCCCTTTGGGCGACTTTGACGAACTTCCCTCGACTACAGAAGCTGATTTCAGCATACTAACTACCCCACGACAATAATTCAACATTCCACATTCAAAAAGAGATAAGAGCCTTTGATTTTATTCAAAACGCAATGAAAAATAATGGTATACAATAAGCATGAGCGCAAATTGTCCGGTGTGGTCACGCACCTCCGCTGTCAATTCACGTTGCTGTTCGCTACTTTTATAATAACTTCAACTATCTTTCTGCGCTTCAAAATTTTTTATCATATCTACTTGATATCCAATTCAATCGGCTCGTCAATATGCTCGGAGATGTATTTTCCGTTCTTTTTTCTTTGACGTACACACTCTGTCAGCAGGTATTCGATCTGACCGTTAACCGAACGGAAATCATCCTCCGCCCATGAGCAAAGAGCATCATATAATTCTTTTTTTAATCTCAGCGGTACTTGTTTTTTCTCGCTCATGATACCACCCTTTCCTTAACGGGTTTTACCTTGTGTTGTTTTGATATTATTATATATAAATTTGTATGTGAAAACAAGAAGTAAAACAGAAAAAATGAATAATATAACTTCAAAAATAATCGGAGGAGCGAGTTTTGTCAGCACGACCGAAAAATCAACCAGTGTATGAATGAGGATGGCAGCAGAGAAGAGGAAAAAATATTTTTTCTGATGTGCTGCCGTGAATACGAATACCGAAAGGCAAATGTGCAGAATCATAGTCGTGATTCTTTCCCATATTCCCAGCAGACTCATTGAAAAGGTGATTTGCGAATATTCTCTCAGCTGGGAAAGTGCCGTTTCAAGCTGTTCGCCCTCAAGTCCGTCTGTGATTTGTCCGATACCGCCGCTGTTGACAATAATACCCAGAATCAGCATGATCAGAATACTGTATGCCAGATAAATGCTCTCAAAACCGCCGTGACCGATTCCGTAGGAAATGGCTGTAATTTTATTAGTGCTGTTTTTCAGAACGGTTTTGTATGCGGTATATCTTCCTGTTTCTTCAAATATGCCTGCCAGTATTCCTGCCGTAAGATAATAAAGCCATATATTATTATTGATAGCTTTTGCTGCCGGATTATCGGCATAAAACAGAAAGTAAGCAGGAACCAGTTTCAGTACTACAGCAAACAGGAAAAAGGTAACAGCACCGACAATAAACGGTTTGAGTTTTGAGCCTGTTTTTTTCTTCCATACGATCATCAGTATAATGGGCAACATTGCCAGAACAGCGGCTTCTACGCCAAGACTGACAAGCGCACTTGTTTCAAATTGAAGATTTTCCATAATTAACCGCTCCACTTTTCATTAGCATTTTATTCTGCCTTATATTCTGACTTTCTCCACACTTTAACTCCACTCTTCACTCTCCACACTCAATAGAGAGAGCCTGAGTTGACAACTGGCTGTGCGTCGTGGTTGCCACAGAGGACAACAAGGAGGTTGGACACCATAGCCGCTTTTCTTTCGTCGTCAAGGTCAACAATGTTGTTTTCGTTCAGGCTTTCAAGTGCCATTTGCACCATGCCGACTGCACCGTCAACGATGAGCTTTCTTGCATCAACAACTGCCGACGCCTGCTGTCTCTGGAGCATTGCCGCCGCAATTTCCGGAGCATAGGCAAGATAGGTGATTCTTGCTTCTATGATTTCAATGCCTGCTTCGCCAACTCTTTTCTGGATTTCCTCTTTGATTCTGCCTGCAACGATTTCGCTTGAACCTCTCAGGCTGCCTTCGTCAGCTACACCGTCGCCTGTTGTGTCTACATTCGGCGCAACATCATACGGATAAATGCGTACAATTTCTCTCAGTGCCGCATCACACTGGAGGGAAAGATACTCTTTGTAGTTATCTACATCAAAAACAGCCTTTGCTGTGTCAACTACTTTCCAGATAACTGCAATGCTGATCTCAATCGGATTACCCAGACAATCATTGATTTTCTGCTTGTTGTTGCTGAGGGTCATTCTTTTCAGAGAAATCTTTTTGCTTGAAATAACCTCTGTATTCTTTTGATTGACAACGATCTTTTTATCCGTTCCCACATCATCGCTTTGTCTGAGTTTTGTGTCTGCGGCAGGGTTAAAGGTAGAGCAGAAGGGGTTGACATAGTAAAATCCGGCTTCTCTCAGAGTTCCTTTATATTTGCCGAAAAGGGTAAGCACAACTGCCTCATTTGGACTCAGCATTTTGAAACCGCTGCATAGGATACAGTCAACAACGATCATCACAATACTTGCGATAAATATGACAACATATAATGAGTTTACGGGCGTACCATATTCATCAGCGTTGATGAAGTGGATAATTCCTATGACAAAGCCTGTGATCGTAACTCCCCAAAGAACCAGAACCAAAAGGAGCATAGGGATGCCGAGTTTCTTTTTTGTGTAAATTTTTTCTTTCATAACAATTACCTCCATTTCTAATATTTGTTATGATTCTGTGTTATTATGATATCAAAAAGATATCAAAATGTCAATAGGGTATTTAAATATTTTTAAAAACCAATGCTGTAAAGAGGTGAAAATGAAGTACAATATTTAAAAAACAAAAATCTTTACGAAATTTATTTTGTATGATATAATGAATATGATTAATTGACGGTTGGTGAAGGATCATGTTGAAAGAAGGGGAAAAAATCGAGCCGCTTGGGGGCGGAGTGAAAATTATAGTATCGGACGAGCATAAATTCTGGACGGATACTGTGCTGCTTGCTGATTTTGCCGAACCGAAAAAAAACGACAAGGCTTGCGACCTTGGCAGCGGCTGCGGTTCGATTCCGCTGATGTGGCTGAGAAACGGCAGCCCCCAACATATTACAGCGGTTGAAATACAGGAAAATGCCTGCGATATGTTTGAAAGAAGCCTTGCAATGAACAAACTGTCCGACAGGGTCGATATTATTCATTCCGATTTAAGAGAACTGAAAGGTAGAGTCAGCTTGTCGTCCTATGACCTCGTTGTGTGCAATCCACCGTATAAAGCGAACGGGGCAGGGATCAAAAGCAGGAGTCAGTCGCATATTATCGCAAGGCATGAAAGTATGTGTACGATAGATGATATAGCGTTGGCGGCAAAAGCGTTGCTGAATTTTTCGGGACGGTTTTGTATGTGTCAGCGACCCGAACGGCTGGGTGATGTGATCACCGCTATGAGAGATAATGATATTGAGCCGAAACGGCTGAGGTTTGTCCAGCAGAGAAAAACAAAAGCACCGAAGCTGTTTCTGATTGAAGGCAGACGGGGCGGTAAACCGGGAGGGCTGATTGTAGAGCCTGTGTTGTTGATTGAAAATGAAAGCGGTGAATTTTCAGAGGAGATGATTGAAATTTACGGTCAATATAAGGAGGAATATTTATGAGCGGACGGCTGTATGTTGTGGGTACGCCGATAGGCAATCTTTCGGATTTTTCGCCGAGAGCTGTGCAAACGCTGCAGGAAGTGGATTTTATTGCGGCAGAGGATACAAGAGTTACCGTAAAGCTTCTGAATAGATTTGATATCCATACGCCTATGGTGAGTTATCACAAATATAATTCTCGTGAAAGAGGAGAAGAAATTTGCAGGCGGCTGCTTGACAGCGAAAATTGCGCAATTGTGACAGATGCAGGTATGCCGTGTATTTCCGATCCCGGAGAACTTCTGGTGCAGAAATGCGCCGAACTTGGTATAGAAGTATGTGCTGTGCCGGGACCTACCGCTGTGGCAAGCGCATTGGCGATATCGGGACTGCCAACAGGAAGATTTACATTTGAAGGCTTTCTGAGTGTGAATAAGGTCAGCAGAAGGGAACATCTTAATTCATTGGTGAAAGAGCAGCGAACAATGATTTTCTATGAAGCACCACATAAGCTGCCGAATACACTGCGTGATCTGTATGAGGCTTTTGGAAATAGAAAGCTTTCAATTGTCAGGGAACTTACTAAAATTCATGAGCAGGTAATCAGAACCACTCTTGAAGAAGCAGCAGAAAAATATGCTGACGGTTCTGTAAAGGGAGAAATTGTGCTTGTGATAGAGGGTGCAAAAGAAACGGAGCAGCAGCCCGAAACGCTGGAAGAAGCGGTAGCGCTTGCAAAGGCAAGGGTAGATGGAGGAATGTCACCGTCTGCCGCTGCAAAAGAGGCTGCGGAATTAACAGGCTTTAAAAAGGGTTTGATTTATAAAGAACTGATTACAAAATAAAATTTGTTTTAAGGGAGTTAAAAATAATGGATATTATACTTGCCTCGGCGTCGCCGAGAAGAAAACAGCTGCTGTCAATGATTTACAGCGATTTTAAGGTTATGCCGTCGGATATCAGGGAATTGGTTCCGAGGGATTTAGATGTGGAAAAATGCCCCGAATATCTTGCAGTGGCAAAAGCGGAAATGGTGTCTCAGGGACGGGAAAAGAACCTGGTGATCGGATGTGATACCGCTGTTATCTGTGAAGGAAAAATGCTTAACAAGCCAAGAGATACCAATGACGCACGAATTATGATGAATATGCTTTCGGGAAGTGTACATAAAGTGATCACAGGATGCTGTCTTTGCTATATGGGAAAAAGCCATTCTTTTTCTGTTTCCACAGATGTGGAATTTTTTGAACTTTCTGAGCAGGAAATAGAAAGCTATATAAGCACCGCTGAGCCTTATGACAAAGCGGGCGGCTACGGCATACAAAGTATGGGTGCACTTTTTGTGAAAGGGATTCATGGAGATTATTATAATGTAGTGGGTATGCCCGTATCGAGATTGAAAAGAGCAATTGATGAATTCCTTGAAAGTGACGAAATCAAGGAACTGATGAAATAATATTTAATTTTTGGCGATTTATACGAAAAAGTGATAAAAAAATTGTTGGAGTTTTTTTGTCAAAATGTTAAAAATCTGTTTATTTCGTAAAGAAAAAATGGTATAATTCATATAATGTTCCGGTTCGGTCTGCATAGTTATCTTGTGAAGACAAATTTAATTACCGGAAAAATATAGTAAAGGAGAATTATACTATGAAAGTAAAACAGCTTTCAAAACGCATCATAGCTTCGGTTCTTTCGATGATGATGGTAATTGGTTGTTTCGTTATACCAACTGCGGTCGTAAATGCAGCTGACGAAGAAACAGAAACAACGATCGTTAATATTCATTATCTGCGTGAAGACGGAATATATGATGATTGGAGTATTTGGGGATGGACAACCGGTGACGGTAAAAATTATGAGTTTGGTGACACCGTTGACGAAAACGGTGTGGTAGCATCCATCACCATTGCAGAATCAACTGCAAGGCTCGGATTTCTTGTAAGAACACCTGATTGGCAAAAGGATCCGGATAAGGATCGCTTTGTTGACCTTTCCGGCATTATCAGCGGTACGATAGAGGTCTACTGCAAATCCGGAAAAGAAGCATTTGAACTTGATACAAGCAAAACTGTCAAGGGTATTAAAATCAAATCGGCAACGGCTACTTCAAAAACAGAAATTTCTTATTCACTGACATCAACTCCTGCAGATCTGACAGAAGATTCACCGGATTACGGCAAGGAAATCGCATTGGATGATTTTAAAGTTGTTTCTCCGTCAGGCAAGGAAATCGCAATTGATTCCTTTACTTTGGATGGAACAAACGGCGTGATCAAGCTTGCTGAAGGTCAGGAATTGAATTTTGCTAAGTCCTATACGATCAGCTTCAGAAATAAGATTACCCAAATTACTCTTCCTGAGTATTATTCAAGCGAGGAGTTTGAATCACAGTATACATATGACGGCGATGACCTTGGTGCAACTTATACAAAGGAAAAAACTTCCTTCCGTGTATGGGCTCCGACAGCCGACAAGATCGAGCTGAACATTTATGAAAAGGGCGACGGCGAAGAAGTACCTCAGGTAATCGAAATGACAGCTGATGTCAAAGGTACATGGATTGCAACTGTTGAGGGCGACCTTAATAAGAAGTATTATAC
>ONGS01000146.1 GCA_900317395.1 uncultured Eubacteriales bacterium
ATACTACATATTATTACCGCGTATGTGCTGTTCGATACGAAACAGACCCCCGAAAGATGCACAAAAAGGCAACAGGGGTATATTCCGACATAATCAGAATCAATCCCCGCGCCTTTAAAATGGTAAAACTCGCAGAAAGCAGAATCAACATGGGCGGACTGATATACTGCCAAGAAATGGGTAACATCAACGGGATAGTGCCTTGGTGTGTTTTCTTCTGCGGCTGGTGTATGGAACACAGCGGATATGATATAAAGGAATATCAATTTCCAGACAGCGGCAATGTAGGCGTTTGGTGCGATAATCTGAAGAAGCTCGGACGTTTTGAAGTCAAGGAAAAGTACACGCCGGTACAAGGGGATCTGATTATATTCGGATATGGTCCGTATAACCGAACGCATATAGGACTTGTTTCCCGTGTGGTTGACGGATATGTGTATACGATTGAAGGCAACACGAACACGGCAAAAGGAACCGTTGTCAAGGGTACTTACAACGGAGTCAATACCTGCCTGATGAAACGCAGGAAGCTCAACGACTCATATATCTATGGGTATGGAAAAGTAGCTCCGTAAAAGGCAGAGTCCAACGACTCTGCCTTACTTGTTTCTAAAACTTCGTGTAGATGCTATCCTCATTTATTAATATCAGCTCAGAAGTTTCCTCGGCTGCATCGATCATTCTTTTAGTAAATCCACTCTTGCTGAAAATTCCATAGATCACACTGTATCCGGAAAATGCTCTGCGAATCTCAACGGCATTGGCGACCTTCTCTTTCAGCGCATAATAGACAGGTGCGTCCACCGGCTTAGCGTGATATTTACATTCGCCTGCGAATATTTGTTTGTTTTGATGATCCACAGCCATCACATCGATCTCCGTATTACCGTCAAAATCATTCAGCCAATAGGAACCAACGCGGGATGGAGTGAAAGAAATCGATCCTTTCTTACACAGATTCACAAATATATCTTTGCAAATATCCTCATAAGCAAACGCCACGAACTTTTCTATAAAGTCCTTACCGATTTCATCCAGAACGATCTGAATGTTATCCAGTTCCAGTTCTCCCTTATAAGGATAAACATAGTGAAACCAAAAACGGATATAATTATCCGAAATAAAATACAATCCCTTACGGGACTTTTCCGGATTCTTTTCTGTGATCGGCGTTCTCTTTTCAATAAACCCCAAATCCGCAAGCGTAGACAGATATGGGGGTAACGCAGATGTTTCCTGCCCAAGAATACCGGCAATTTTTCCTAATTTATGATTACCGTCTGAAATCGTTTTTATGATGGAAAAATAGTTTACTGCCGTAATGGATTCGCTTTTCAGCAAAAAATTAGGTTCTTCATAGAGGAAACCGCTTTTGGACAGTACATTATCTTTCAACTGTTCTATAAGACCACGGTTATCATTGAAAAACTCCAGATATTTGGGAACGCCGCCGGTGACCGCATACTGCTCCACTGCATTATCGAAAGACAAGCTCTGTACTGCATAAATTTCTGTGAACGACAAAGGAGCCAAACGCATTTGCGCTGTTCTGCGTCCATACAGAGGACTATCATAAGACAATGCGTGTTTCTGCATCATACCGATCAACGAACCGGAAAGAATCATCATCACATTGTTGTCTTTTAAGATTTCATCCCAAGCGTTCTGCAACACCGAAGGAAAAGCAGGATTTGTCTTTACAAGATAGGGAAACTCGTCAATTACCAACACTTTCTTTTCTTCCGGTTTATAGTCTGCTATGATTTGAAACAAATCCATCCAATCGGTAAATTCAGCTTTCTGTAACAAACTGTTTTTTGTGGTTCTGGCAACAACTCCGGCCAAACGCTTAATACTTTGACTTTCCATCTCCTCAGTCGCTAGGAAATAGAACGCAGTCTTTCCTCTCAGAAATTCTTTTATAAGCGTAGTCTTACCGATTCTGCGACGCCCATATATGACCGTAAAGCTGCCGTCGCGCCTATATTCTGAGTTCAACTTTGCCAGTTCTGTTTGTCTTCCGATAAATTTCACGGCCCTGCCCCCTGTTATTATAAACTGATTTATGATAAGTACGTTTATATTATATATCGGATCATTTATAAAGTCAAGCTTACAATGATTGTGGCGAAAAAAACTATACTAAATATCCTAAAGACAGAGCGAAAATGTTCTGTCTTTTTTATTATCACAAAAGAAAGCGAGGAAAGTCCAATGCGCATTACATCAAACAGCACTACCGAACACAAACCATCTGCAAACACTTGATTGAAGGAGGAAAAATAATGAAAAAGAAAAGCATTTTATCAATCGTATTAAGTCTGACCATTGTAGCAAGTATTTTTTCACTGTCGGCTCTATCTGCTTCAGCCTTACCATCAGCAAGCAAATGTGAGCTGAAGGTAACAAACGTGAAGGACGGCACTACAGCCACAGCACAGCAGTTGGTATGGAACTCTCCCGGCGGCAGTACCAAATGGGAACTGTATTTAGGCACAAGAGCAAGCAACAGCGTCTCTCCGCGATGGAGAGTTAAAACGGAATTGAGCACAACAGACAGCGGTGCAAAATACATAGGCGGAAGTGATTCCAAATACTACTACAACATTAATACCTCTGCGCTTCACAAGCATTGGGACGCTTACGGCGTTGATAAATCGATCAAAACTCCACGCTTACAAGGAGGAACACGTTATTGTTACCAAATCAAGTGTATTATGCCCGACGGCAGCCATAAATGGTCAAATGTAGCTTCACTTACTTTTTTACCGTCTGTTAGGATCACGGCAGTCGATAATGAAAAAATATTTACCGCAACAGACAGAGGCGGCACCGGAATCGAATTTGCTTATAAGGC
>ONGS01000147.1 GCA_900317395.1 uncultured Eubacteriales bacterium
GCTGTCGAAGGAACAAAAATACTGAAACTGGATAATGATGGTGTTCCATCTGATTTTTTTGACACCGGCGTAAACATTAATGATCTTCTTGCAAGTTCGGGAACAGTTGCTTACATCAGTAATAATGAAATTAAAATACTCGACAAATCATCAATGACAAAGATGGATAATACATCTGAGCAAAATTCAAATGTTTCACAAACGCAAACGCAAACGCAAGCACAATCTCAGATTCAGGCTCGTGTTCCGAATTATGAGATCAAAAGCGGTGATCTTTCGTTTTCAGAAGGTCTGATAACCGACATTAAACAAGGAACGACACTGGCAGATTTAAAAAAACAAATCACTTATGGGGATAATACTCTCAGTGTGATAAATCATAATGGAAAGGAAGTGAAAGGTGGCGTTGTGGGAACAGGGTGGCAGTTTATTTTTTCGGGAGATGGTAATAAAAAAGTGTATTATACCGTCATCAAAGGTGATATAACCGGTGAAGGAAATATTAACAAAAATGACTGCAAACTGTTATCTTCTGCAATACTGGGTACAGAAAAGCTTTCCGAACCACAGAAAAAAGCCGCAGATATTGACAACAATAACACTGCGGATATTTCTGATCTTTATCAGATTTACAATATGTTTTAGAAACCGAAAAACGGCAGATTAAATCTACTTTTCCTGTGTTTCGGCGGTGGAGGCGGACAATGACTGACAAGAATGGTATCTTCCCCGATCAGACTGATATGATCCCATCTTATCACAAGGTCGTCACATCGACCGAACAGCCCGAAAAAGCGTGGTCTGCCATAAATCACAATTGAAATCAACTTCGCCGTTATGGTGTCGATCTCAACATCGTCAACACACCCGAGCCTGCATCCTGTCTTACTGTTAATTACTTCCTTATGTCTCAGATCTGTAACCTTACAGCAACCCATATCGAAACCCCCGTTGTGTATAGTATGTAATAATATACTATGCACAATGGGGGTTTGATGTTACAGATTATTTTGTTTTTTGCTTTGATTTTTTCAGCTTTCTTTTTTCGAGAAGTTTATTTTCAATGTTCGGAGAAACTTTTTCTAAAATAACCGTCAGTCCCAAAAATATTCCCAGCGTTATCATAACCAGAACAATAAATATCAGGAAAAGCTGTAATGTAATTTCGGAAAAGCCAAAGAAATTAACTCCCATAAAATCTCTGAAACAAAGTATTCCTATTACCATTCCCATATTCATTAAAATAAACAAAACAGTTCTTAATGCATTGAACGGCTTTGATATTCTGTATAATATCATCATGGAAGCAGCAGTCAGAATACATACACTGAGTGTGGAATATTCCATACCCGAAAGAGAAAATATATTTGCCGAAATGACACTCATAATAATTCCAAGCACAATTGTTAGACCTGCCGGGATAGAATTTTTTAGAATATTCAGCAAAAAGACACCTTTGATTCTTTCCTTATTCGGTTCAAGCGCAAGAATCAAGGAAGGAATACCGATTGTGAATGCGTTAATAAGAGTAAACTGTATCGGCTGGAAAGGATATTTGGCACGAATAAAGATAAACAGCAACGCAAGAAGGACAGAAAAAATTGTTTTTACAATAAATAAAGTTGCTGAACGCTGAATGTTGTTAATTGACCTTCTGCCCTCTGCCACAACCTTCGGCATAGAGGCAAAATTGGAATCCAACAGAACAAGCTGCGATACACTTCTTGCTGCATCACTGCCTGCCGCCATAGCAATACTACAATCGGCTTCTTTCAGAGCAAGAACATCATTGACACCGTCACCGGTCATCGCTACGGTATGCCCTTTTCTCTTTAAAGCTACAACAAATTTCTTCTTTTGTGCCGGAGTTACTCTGCCGAATACGGTATAGTTTTCTACTGCCTTACTAATTTGTTCATCGGTTTCGAGTGACGTCGCATCGACATATTTTTCATAATTCTTAACGCCTGCTCTGCGTGCCACATCAGAAACGGTAATAGGATTGTCCCCCGATATAATTTTGACATTGACATTCTGATCTGCAAAATAACGAAGCGTCTGTGGTGCTTCTGCTCTGATTTTATCGTTCAGCAGAACGATACCGACAGGTTCCAGCTTTTCGGGAAGCTCTTTTCCTCTGAAATCAAAATCGGAATGTGCGATTACGATAGATCTGTAATTTCTTGAATAGCCATCAAGCAGCTTTCTGAGGTCTTTCGGAATTTCTTTGAGCATAAATTCCGCCGCACCCATGACATAGGTACCATATCCGTTAAAATACGCCCCTGACCATTTTTTCTCTGAAGAAAACGGTATCACCATATCTGCTTTCATTTGTGAACCGGTGTTGAATTTATCATGCAGTGCCATGAATGTAGCATTCGTATCATCAAGAGCCGAAACAAGACCGCACAAAGCATCCTCCACATTCTCCTTTTCTGCTTTTCCGTACGGAACAACATCTGCTACCTCCATACAGCCTTCTGTGATTGTTCCTGTTTTATCAAGGCAAAGAACATCTACTCTGGCAAGTGTTTCAATACAGTAAAGCTCCTGAACAAGAACTTTATATTTTGAAAGTCTAATAACACTGACAGCCAGAACGGTACTTGTCAGAAGCATCAAACCTTCGGGAATGATGCTTGTCATAGAGGCCACAACCGCAACGACCACATCATGAAGATGTACGGGAACGCTGCCGAAAAATGTTGAAGTTACCTCCGTTGAATCAAACGGAATAAAATACTGGCGGATAAATAGGAAAGCCGAAAGCGGCAGAATAACAGCTGTTAAAAAGCGGATAATATTTTGTAGAGTGATCATAATTTCGGAATTGACTTTTTTAACATATTTTGCTTCGGCAGAAATTTTTGAGGCGTAATTATCCTGTGCTACGTGTTCCACTCTTGCAAGGCATTTACCGCTGACAACAAAACTTCCCGAAAGAATCATATCGCCTTTGATTTTATGTATCGCATCGGATTCCCCGGTAAGGAGAGATTCGTTGACATCACATTCTCCGGACACCAGTATCGAATCAACAGGAATCTGATTTCCCTGTGAGAATTCTATAATATCGTCAAGAACAATATCATCGGTTTTAATGCTCAGCTTTTCTCCGTCGCGAATGACATTTGCTTTGGAAGCAGAAACAATTGCAAGCTTGTCGATTGCCTTTTTTGCCCTTATTTCCTGAATAATTCCTATTGTTGTATTAAAAAACATAACGCCGAGAAACAGCATATTTTTATATGAGCCCACAAGAAAAACGGCAAGACCAAGAATGATATTCAGAATATTAAAAAGTGTTACGATATTATCATAAAAAATACGCTTGATACTTTTTCCGGTAGGCTGTGTATTTTTATTGTTAAGCCCCTGCCACATACGTTCCGTAGCCTGCTCGGCAGTAAGACCAAGTCTGGGAGAAGCCTGTATTCTTTTTGGAGAGATTTCTTTTGTGTCATCTTTTGATTCGGGCATATTTACACTCCGTTCCTTTAAACATAATATAACTAATTATATATTTTTCCGACATAAGTGTCAATAAAATTATAAAAAAAACATCACTGTCTAAATTGCAATATAAAATGTTATTTAACTTCACTGACATTTTATATTGCAATTTAGAGTAATGATGAATTGGTGCCTTTTGGTCAGAGTTGTGAATTGTACAATGCTTTGAAATCTTTTGATAAAGATGTGACCTTATACCAAATTAACGGTGCACACCACGGCGACAGGCAATTCTGGTCGGATACGGTACTGGATATCATTCAGCAATTTATTATCGAAAATATCAAATAAAATACAAACTGCCGCAAAAGCAATTTCATCTTGATTTTGTGGCAGTTGTTTTTCATTTTTTAATGACATCATGAATACCATCATAGATATCGCTGTTGTCATTTTCAAAATAGAACATTTTGAAAAAATAATGTAGTAATACTGCTCTTTGCTATTTTTTCTTCTTATTCAATGACGTATTCAAACGAACAAACATATTTGACAGCGGTTTGTAGATCAACATGGTGATAAGAGCTACGATGATCCCCTTGACAAAGGTAAACGGCAGATTGAAAATCAGAAGTGATTTCAACAACGTATCACATGGGGGAAAAATCGCCTGATACATACCGATAATGATACCCATATCACCCTTTGCCCAAAGCTGAGCATATACAGGATAAACTACAAAATAATTGGTAATGACACTGACAACCGCCATCACGAACGCACCAACAATACAAGCAATCAATGCGCCTGCTTTCGTCATTTTATGTTTGTATATCATTCCTGCTGTAAACACAAATACTGCCCCAAGAAGGAAATTGGAAAACTCCCCCACTCCTACCGATGAAGAAAACGGCAAGTGTATCAGATTTTTTAGCAGGCAAATCAATACACCATAAAACGGTCCTATCACAAATGCACCGATCAACTCGGGTATATCCGAAAAATCAAGCTTCAGAAATGACGGCACAAGCGGTACGGAAACTTCAATGTATTGAAGCACAACGGCTACCGCTGTGAGCATTGCCGTGATTGTCAGTTTTGTTGTCCTCGTTTTATCTCTTGATATAGTTTTGTTTTTATCAGACATAATATTTCTCCTTGTGTTAGAATTATCTAACTAATTGTATCATTACAATCAAGCTGTGTCAAGAATTTTCGACAATATCATTTCCGCTGCTTTAATACCGTCAACCGCCGCCGACATAATTCCCCCTGCGTAGCCTGCGCCTTCTCCGCACGGATACAATCCTGACATGGTGACCGACTGCATATTCTTGTTTCGTGTGATTCTGACAGGAGAAGAACTTCTGCTTTCAACCGCCGTCAGAATAGCATCTCCGTTTGAAAAACCTTTCAGCCTGCTGTCCATCAGCAGAATCCCTTCATGTAATGAATCGGTAATATAATCGGGCAAGCAAAGTCGCAAATCAGTAAGCTCGTAGCCCGGTTTATAGCTCGGTATAACCTCACCGATAGCGGTTGATGCATTGCCGCTCAGAAAATCGCAGACTCTTTGCACAGGTGCATGATAGTTTTCTCCGCCTGCTTTAAATGCTTGTTCTTCCAATTTTCTTTGAAGAGCAATACCTGCCAAAATATTTTCACTCCCGAAATCATCTGGCGTGATTCCGACAAGAACAGCTGAATTGGCATTGACCTTGTCTCTTGCATATTCGCTCATACCGTTTGTTGCCAATCTGCCTTTTTCGCTTGCGGCAGCAACAACCGAACCACCAGGGCACATACAGAAAGTATAAACACCTCTGCCGTTATTCAGATGTACCGCAAGCTTATAATCTGCCGCAGATAAATACGGACTTTCTGCAAAATCACCATACTGCTGTCTGTTGATATGCTGTTGCAGATGTTCGATCCTGACCCCCATGGAAAAAGCTTTTTGCTCCATGGCGATACCGCTGTTTAAAAGCATTTCAAACGTATCTCTTGCACTGTGACCGATTGCGAGTATGACATGATCGGTATCAATTATGTTTTTCGTATTATCTTTTTCAAATTCAACGCCTTTGATAGCATTATTTGCGCATTTCAGTGCTGTCATTTTTGCTTCAAATACCACTTCCCCACCAAGTCTGATAATTTCATTTCTAATATTTTTGACGGTTTCTTTTAGCCTGTCCGTTCCGATATGCGGTTTTGCAAGATAAAGGATATCTTCGGGCGCACCATGGCTGACAAATTCGTTCAGAACCTTGCGGATACGGATATCCTTTGTGCCTGTATTAAGCTTTCCGTCCGAAAACGTGCCTGCTCCGCCTTCACCAAACTGTACATTGGAAGTTGTGTCAAGTTGACCGTTTGACCAGAAGTTGTTGACATCTTTTGTGCGGCTGTCTACATCACGCCCTCTTTCCAGAACAATCGGTTTCTGACCTGCTTGCGCCAGAATCAGCGCCGCAAACAGACCGCAAGGACCGCTGCCAATAATGACAGGCCGTTTCACAAGCTTTTTGGAACATGGGAGTTCATATTTGTATTCCTCGGCAATTTTAGCCTTTGCGTTTTTTCTGACAATATTTTGTTCTTTAATTCCTCTTAATTGAACGTCAACCGTTGCTTCAAAATGAACATTATTCTTTTTTCTTGCATCGACGCTTCTTTTAAAAATAGAAGCATATTCAATATGATCCGCATTGATTTTTAAAGCTTTTGCGGCACATCTCTTTAATGTATTTTCATTGTAATCAAGAGGAAGAGAAATATTAGTGACTCTAATCATTATAATTTACCACCGAATTTTATTTGATATTTTTTGCAGCGATAATCGCACTGCCAACAGCAAAATGCAAATTATAACCACCGCATTCACCGTAAACATTCAGAAGCTCACCGCATATGTATAAATTTTTAACTTTTTTCGACATGAATGTGTCTGCAAAAACTTCATCCGAACCGATACCGCCTGCACATACCTGTGCCGTTTTAAAAGAATCGGATCTAACCGGTGTGAAGCGAAAATCCTTGACACATTCTGCAATTTGTTGAATATCGTTTTCGTCAAGCTCTTTGCATGATTTTTTTCTGATTCCTGAATAAATTACAATCACTTCGGCAAGCTTTTTGTTCAGAACTGCGGACAGTATTTCCGTTGGTTTTCTTTCACGAAAAATCTGTCTTGCTTTTCTTAAATATGCACAAACATCATCACGGCTGTATTCGTGCATCACATCCAGAGAAATCATCATCTCCTTACACAGCTTCCCCGAAACGGTTCCGTAATAAAGATATTCATTGACACATCCCGATATATTAAAAACACATATTCCCGAAAGCGATCGGTCGGTAAATTGAATTTCTCCGATATCCTGTGTCAGAAAATTTCCATCGGCAATCACATTGACCGAACCTTTGGCTCGAACACCTTTCAGAAGATTGTATTTTTCTTTTGTTTCAACCGGTGAAAGTGCAGGAAATAACTTTGTTGATTTTATGCTTAGGCTTTTCAGAAGTTGGTAGCCACTGTCGTCAGCACCCAAGGAAGGGGAAGCCTTAGAACCTGTGGCAAAAATAATATATTCACTGTAGAATGTACCATTTCCGCAAATGATCTCAAATGTATTGTTTGTTTTATTGATAGCTTTAATATCCATTTCGGTGATCTCATCAACACCGTATCTTACAAGAGCCAATCGTAACATATCAAGCACCGTGCTTGCCTGATTGCTGAACGGATAGAGTCTGCCGCTGCCAAAATCGTTTTCTCTGACTAAGATCCCAAGGCCACTAAGAAATTTCTTCATATCAGAAACAGAAAAATATGAAACTACGGATGAAATTAGTTCTCTGTCACCGCTGTAATGTAGTTCGCTCATCAGGTTATTGCTGATATTACACCTGCCGTTGCCAGTTGCCAGTAGCTTTCTTCCTGTTCTTTTCTGTTTTTCGATCACAGCAACAGAACCCCTGCCAAATTTCCTGCCGCAGGTAACAGCAGCACTGAGTCCGGCCACTCCGCCGCCAATAATAATTACTTTATAAGTTTTTTTCATCAACATTACCCCGAAATTTTACATATTACTGATATGATACCATAAAATCGTCCTAATATCAACCACCGTTGAACAGATTTCTGTCCTTATGGAGTGCTTCTGCTCTCGTTTGCCGATTATATTCGCAATTCTTTTGGAATTTCATACTCAGCTGTATAATTTTTCCCCTTGGTTATCACAATCTTGGACTGTTTTTTTGTGGGGAGTTTGAGTAATTGACTAATTCTGCGGAATGTTGTATATTATAGATAATGTTTATCACGATATCGCCGGCCTGTTTACCTATATGGACCTATGATTACTTTATCAAAGAAAGGAAAATTTTTATGAGAAATCGATTTAATAACCAATTTAATGACAACAATAGTCAGTTTGACGAAAATAATCAAAATCGTCACGGATTTGATTATGAAGGCTTTAACAACTACGTTAATGGCGGTTCGACTAATCATATGCAGTATAGCAATACATCCTATGGCTTAACACTTGGTGAATACACCAAAAAAGTATACGGCTGGATGTTCATCGGTCTTGCAATTACTTTCGGAATCGGTATGTTTCTTGTTGCCAACAAAGAACAAGCATTAAATTTGCTTAGCAGATATGCAATGTTTTATTATTTACTTGCTGGTGTTGAAGTTCTTATGGTATTTATCCTGAACTTTTTTGTAAAAAAACTCTCCCCTGCCGCCGCAGCAGGAATTTTCCTGGCTTATTCCGCCATCAATGGTCTGACCATTGCACCTTTGCTAATTATGTTTGATATCAGCACAGCATTTACGGCATTTGCGGTAACAGGCTGTATTTTCGGCTTGATGACTTCATTTGCAACCTTTACCAAAAAGGATCTTTCGGGATGGGGTCCGGTTTTAGTTTTCGGCTTGATCGGGCTGATAATTTATTCCGTCATTGCTTTGTTTTTTAATATGCCGCAAGACGACTTTTTTGTAAGTGTTATCGGTATTATCCTCTTTATGGGATTTACTGCCTATGATACCCAGAAGGTCAAAGCATATTACTCTGCTGGTGCATACAGTACAGAAGCAGCTCAGAAAGGTGCGATTATTGCTGCACTCCAACTTTATCTTGATTATATCAACCTGTTTCTGTATATTTTAAGATTTTTTGCAAGCAGAAGAGACTGACCGAAGAGCCACTGGTGCCGATTTTCGTAGTCGCTGCCCTTCGGTGGCTCTGAACATAAAAGACAAATTTATTGCCGCGTTTCAGGTTTTATTTGAAACGCGGCAATAAATTGATTGTATTCAATAAGTTAAGAATGGAAACAGAAAGATTTTTATATCTTGGAATTGTCTGCTTCTATCTTTTCACGTATCTCTTCTGCATTTACCTTTAGATATTTATAGTTTGATTTTTCGGCTATTTCGAGATAATTATTAAGATAGACAGATTTTATTTGATACAGCACATGAAGTACCATAATTTTTTGATATTCATCATATTCATAAATATTTCTGTTCCAAAACTTAATAGCATATTTCTCAGCCTGTTCCGGATAAATAAATGCTAAAGATTGTAAAGCCATTCTCTCAGTGTACTCATCTCCTGTTGAGAGAAATTCAAATATCAAGTTTTTCAGATTGTCATTGCCACTATAATTTCATAACCTAATTGCGAATTGCCATTTAGCGTTTGTATAAGGAGATCGTAAACACTTTGTGCATAACAATGAAAACCAACCATTGTAGTTTTCTAATACCTGTGCAATGATCTCACTTTCGTTATCTCTTGCAATTGCATATAACAAATCACTAATAATTTGGTCAGTAGCCACTGACGCAGGATTATTCTGTATTATATCAACAGCAGCGGAATACATTTCATCAAATTCAGAACAAAAACACCATTCACCATTATCATTATCTTCTGTTTTTTCAGGATCATTAGTTTCAGCCCATTTTTTGAACCTCCGCACTTTCGTATGTAATTCTTTTCCAATCTCATTCACCATAAAATTCTCCGATCATTTATGTGTATAAATTTCGATTTTGAAAAGCAAGCCGACTGCCCACTCTTACCCCTAAATTATACCACACTCCCCCAAAAAAAGCATTCCCGTTTTCAAAAAAAATCCCCCTCAAAAAACCTGATCGCGGCTCGGCGGCGCCTTGATTTTTTTTACCAAATAGGTTAAAATAGTAATGTGTATCTAACTATTAATGAAGGAGCCGGTATTATGAAATTTTCCGAAATGAAATATGAACGTCCCGATGTGGAAGAAGCTAAAAAACAGGCAGAAATTATAAAGAATAAATTTAACAATGCAGAAAGCTTCGAGGATGCAGATAAAGCATTTCTTGACTGGGATCGTTTTTCTTCCCATATTGATACCATGATGAGCCTTGCTTATACAAGAAATACTATCAATACGACTGATGAATTTTACGAAAAAGAAGTAGAATATATCGATGAACAATCTCCGGTTTTTGCGGAAATGGAGCAGAAGTTCACTAAACTTCTCATCGAAAGCAAATTTCGTCCACAGCTGGAAAAAAAGTATGGTAAACTTCTGTTTGTCAACAGCGAAATGTTCTTAAAATCCTTTGCTCCCGAAATTATTCCCGAAACACAGGAAACCAACAAGCTTGAAACCGCTTATCAGAAACTTCTTGCCTCTGCCCAGATCGATTTTGACGGAGAAAAAAGAACAATTTCTCAAATGCAGCCGTATAAACAATCTTCTGATGATGAGGTACGCAGGGAGGCATGGCTTGCTGAAGCAAACTTCTACAGCACAAACGGAAAAGAGCTTGATAATATCTATGACAAAATGGTAAAGCTCAGAGATAAAATGGCGAAAAAACTCGGCTATGATAATTATGTAAAACTCGGTTATTTTCAGATGACAAGAAATTGCTATACTCCCGAGGATATTGACAAATTCAGAAAAGCTGTCGTTAAATATATTGTTCCAATTGCTGACAGTCTGTATAAAGAACAGGCACAAAGAACAGGACTTTCCTATCCCCTTACTTTTGCAGATGCTGCACTGAAATTCAAGGACGGCAACCCGAATCCACAGGGCAGCGCAGAGGATATTCTTCAAACAGGAAAGAGCCTTTATCACGAACTTTCCAAAGAAACAGCAGATTTCATCGACATGATGTTTGAAAACGAGCTGATGGATGTACTGAGCAAAAAAGGTAAGGCAGGCGGCGGCTACTGCACACAGTTCGGCGACTACAAAGTCCCGTTTATTTTCTCGAATTTCAACGGTACCGCCGATGATGTAGAGGTGATCACGCATGAAGCCGGTCATGCTTTCGCATTCTATACAGCAAGAGATATTGTACCTTCCTCCAATCAAAGTCCGACTCTTGAATCTTGTGAAATACACTCCATGACAATGGAATTTTTTGGTTGGAGAAAAAGCGACGAATTTTTCGGCAAGGACAGCAAAAAATTCCGCTACAGTCATCTTTTCTCCGCTATCACCTTTATCCCCTACGGCACAATGGTAGACCACTATCAGCATTTAGTCTATGAAAATCCCGATATCACACCCGAACAGAGACATGATATCTGGAGGCAGCTTCTTGGTGTTTATATGCCGTGGATGAAGTTGGACGGTTCACCCTTCTACGGAGAAGGCAAGGGCTGGCAGCGACAAATACACATTTATGAAAATCCATTCTATTATATCGACTACTGTCTTGCACAAACAGCAGCACTTGAATTCTGGGTCATCATGCAGAAAAGTCATGAAGAGGCATGGGAGCGCTATATGCGTCTTGTCAGAAAGGCAGGAACGCAGACATTTAATGAGCTGATTGAAACCGCAGGACTGAAATCCCCGTTTGACGAAGAAGCATTAAAAGAAGTAGCGAAAAGTGCGGAAAAGTGGTTGGACGAGAATAAAATATAATCAATAACGGAGATAAATTAGGATAAAACAAACAAGCCGCTATTCCAATTTTTTCTTTGAAAGTGCAGGGAAACTAAAGGATATATTGGGAGATAATAGAATTTTGCTATCTGACAGGTACGGAAATAGGAGTGGATATTTTAGTTTTTGATAAAGAGGTAAATAGCAATGATGAAAAATTTTGTGGAATTTGATAATGTTTACAAACGCTATAAAATGGGCGAAGTTATGATCACTGCGGCAGATGGTGTGACCTTTTCGATTAACGAAGGAGAATTTGCCGTTGTGGTTGGACTCAGCGGTGCAGGAAAAACGACTGTGCTGAATATTCTTGGCGGTATTGATAACTGTGACGAAGGCAGGATTATGGTGGGCGGCAGAGATATCAGCCACCTCAGCGGTAAAGATCTTGCTTCCTACAGAAGATATGATATCGGCTTTGTATTTCAGTTCTACAACCTGATCCCCAACCTTACTGCCAAGGAAAATGTGGAACTTGCAACACAGATATGCAAAGATTCTATGGATGCCGATACAGCACTTGACAGTGTTGGTCTCTCTCAACGAAAAAATAATTTTCCCTCTCAGCTTTCCGGCGGCGAACAACAGCGTGTATCGATTGCACGAGCACTTGCAAAAAAGCCAAAACTGCTTTTATGCGATGAACCGACAGGTGCACTTGACTATAATACGGGAAAAACCATTCTCAAGCTTTTGCAGACAAAATGTAAAGAGGACGGCATGACCGTTGTGCTAATCACACATAACTCAGCAATTACTCCTATGGCAAACCGTGTCATCAGCATGAGAAGCGGTAAGGTAATCAGCAATGTTGTAAATCCCAGTCCCATGCCTATAGAAGATATTGAATGGTAAGCACGACATCCATGCTGACTGATTGTTAAACAAAAAAGAAAGCAGGTTTTATATGAAAGCACTGAAAAAAAATGTTTTCAGGGAAATCCAAAAAACCAAATCAAGATTTATTTCTATCCTTGCCATTATTGCACTCAGCACGGGTTTTTTTACAGGTGTCAAAGCATCTAGTCCGAGCATGATCGAAACAGGTCGAAAATACTTTGAAGATAATAATTTGATGGATATCAGGCTTGTATCCAGTGTCGGATTTGATGATGAAGATATTCAAAAAATCAAAGAACAAAAAAACACCGTCGATGTTATGCCTGGATATACCGCCGACCTTATTATGACAAAGAATAATATTGATACTGTTGTAAAAGTATATTCATTACCTGAGAAAACCCAAACGAATGATAAACTCATTAACGAACCTACTCTTGTGGAAGGCAGACTTCCGAAAAATGAAGGCGAATGTGTCATTGAAAGCTATTTCTATAACGTAAGTGATTATAAAATCGGTGATACGATTAAATTCAATGAAAAATTGCAGAACAGCAATACACAAGATATCATCAAAAACCTTGCTTACAAAATTGTTGGTGTTGTTTCCTCGCCTGTACATATTACCTACCAACGTGGAAATACCACTGTCGGCGACGGCAGTGTCAGCTTTTTTATTATGATACCGTCAGATGAATTTGTTTCGGAGCGATATACTAATGTATACCTCACAACATCTGCAAGCGAAGAAAAACTCACCCCTTTCGGTGATGAATATAAAAACCGTATTGAATCTCAAATCAAAGATTATGAAGAGCTTTCCGAAGAACGTATCAAAAATTTTAATGATACCACATTAAGCGATGCACAAAAGAAACTTTCCGATGCCAAAAAAGAATATTCCGAAAAAAAAGAGGAAGCTGAAAAGAAAATCAATGACGGAGCAAAGAAACTCCATGACAGCGAGCAGGAACTGAATGACAAACTTCTTGACGCCGAAAAAAAGCTCTCAGACGGAGAACAAGAGCTTGAAGACGGTAAAAAAGAACTGGAAAAAGCGCAGGAAGAATATTCCGTCGGAATAGAAGATTCAAAAGAAAAACTGAAAGAGGCCGAAGAACAATACAACAGTGGTCAGGAGGAATACCGCAAAGCAAAATTAAAATATGATACGGAAATTGAAAAGGCACAGTCAGAACTTGACAGTGCCCAGACAGAATATTATACACAATACAGCCTATTTTACGGCACAACCAAACCGCAGGCGGAAGCAAAGTTATCATTAGTAGAAACAGGAACTTCCCTTTGCAAAGAAGGTATTCAAAAAGCAGAGGAGAGAATCAAGGAACTTGAAAAAAACATTACGCTTGAGGACGAAGCAAAAAAGGAATGGGATGAATTAAAGAAAAAAATTCAGGAATACAAGGACAAATTAAAAGAATACGAAACCATGGCAAAGGAAGGCAGAAAACAACTTAAAGACGGTGAAAAACAGCTTGGTGATGCCAAAGACAAGCTTGACAAGGCAAAAAGCGATTTTCAGGACGGCAAAATCAACGGTGCAGAACAACTGAACAATGCACAGATACAGCTTGACAATGCACAGTCACAGCTTGAAATCGGAAGACTGGAATATAACACGGCAATGACTACTGGTATGCTACAATTACAGTCTGCTCAGACAAAAATCACCAGTTCCGAAAAAGAGCTTGAAAACGGAAGAAAAGAGCTTTATGAACAAAAAGAAAAGGGTATGTTGGCACTGAAAGAAGCAAGAGAAAAACTCACCACAGGAAAAGCCGAAGCAAAAAAACAACTTTCAGAGGCGGAAGAAAAACTGAAGAATGCCGAAAATACTATATCAAAACTGAATGAGGCAAAATGGTATGTTTATGGAAGAGATGATAACCCCGGTTATTCTGGATTGGAGGAGGATGCACAGAGAGTTGACAATATTGCAACGGTCTTCCCTGTTTTCTTTTTGATTGTAGCGGCACTGGTATGTCTAACAACCATGACCAGAATGGTGGAAGAACGCAGAACAGAAATAGGAACATTGAAAGCTCTCGGATATTCCAATCGTGCGATTGCGGCAAAATATTTCATCTATGCCGCCTCGGCAGCGGTACTCGGAAGCATCATCGGAGCAGCAATCGGATTAGCCACACTGCCCTATATTATCCTTGATACATATTCAATGATGTACACCCTACCGGCTACCATTCTTGTCATACCGTGGGAAAGCTTTCTTTTCTCGGCAGGAACAGGACTCCTCTGCACCTGTCTGGTTTCGGTAATTGCTTGCTTGAAGGAACTGAAGATCCGTCCTGCTACTCTTATGCGTCCGAAATCACCGAAACCCGGTAAACGTATCCTTCTGGAATATATCCCCTTCTTATGGAAACATATGAATTTTACATCAAAAGTAACGGCAAGAAACCTTTTCCGATACAAAGCGAGATTTTTCATGACCGTCATCGGCGTTGCAGGATGTACGGCTCTGATCATAGGCGGATTAGGTCTTAAAGATTCTATCGGCGTTATCGCAGACAGACAATACAAAGAAATCACGATCTATGATCAGATTTATGCACTTTCAGAATCGGGAACATCCAAGGAAAAATCGTATATTATGTCACAGTTTCATAACGATGAAAGAATTTCCGAATCACTGCTTGTATCGCAGAACTGGACAACTGTAAAATACGGGAAAAACAATAAAATTTCCTTAAGAATCATTATAGGCGAAAATAAAAAACAATTGGAAAAAATGTTTATTCTCCGTGACAGAAATACTCATGAAAAAATCAGACTTGATGAGAACGGTGTTGTTATTAATGAACGTCTTTCTCAAGTCATTGGAGCAAAGCTCGGTGACAATATTGATTTTACAATCAATGACGCTCCCTATCATTGTAAAATTTCCGGTATCACCGAAAACTATGCAGGAAATTGTATGTATATGACCCCTGCCATGTATCAGAAACTGACAAATAAAGAAACCGAATATAATACTGTATATACTCAGATTGCCGAAGATGCCAAAGAAAATGAAAAAGATATCGCTAACGACTGGATGGGAAATGATGATATCATCACGGTATCTTTGCTGAATGAACAGCTGGAATCCATTACAAGCACACTTGACTCACTGAATGTGATTGTATTTGTTCTGATAATTTGTGCAGGACTGCTGGCAATCGTTGTGCTTTACAACCTGACAAATATCAATATAGCGGAACGTGTCCGTGAAATTGCAACCATCAAGGTTCTTGGCTTTTACAACGGTGAAACGGCAAATTATATCTACCGTGAAAATACTGTGCTGACCTTAGTCGGCGCAGCAGTGGGACTTCCCATTGGTACATTATTTACCTCATTCATTGTACAAGCAATACAGATGGATATGGTTATGTTCCCTCAGCAGGTCAATTTCATCAGCTATATTATCGGCTTTGCATTAACCCTTGCCTTTTCATTGTTTGTTAATTTTATTATGTACTTTAAAATGAACAAAATCAGCATGGTAGAATCCTTAAAATCAATAGAATAAATACCATTGACAATGAGCAATTATGTAGATCTTATCTAATGTATGCAACCGTTGCTTTTTATCGATACCTTTTACTCATTTTCTATAAAACAATCCCCTTGAATCTGATGATCAAAGGGGATTGTTTTTGATATTTCTTCTGTGATTATTTCTGTAAAAAACGGTTCATCAGCGTAAAACCGGGGTCAACATAAATTTCCGTTGCAGCAGCATTTGCTTCATCAAATACCTTTATACCGCTGTCTTTTTCATCATTGCTGCGGTAAATCAGATATGGAACGGGATCGCTTGTGTGGGTTTTCAGCTCGATCGGTGTCGGATGATCGGGCAGAACCATAATACTGAAATCCTCTCCCGATTCACGTAAAGAAGCTACAACAGGTCCGATGATGTATTTGTCGATTAGCTCTATGCTTTTCTTTTTGTTTTCAATTTCCGCACGATGACCGCATTCATCGGGTGCTTCAATGTGAACATACACGAATTCCTGTCCTCTATTGAATTCTTCAATCGCAGCCTGTGCCTTGCCTTCAAAATTCGTGTCAATGTAGCCTGTTGCACCTTCCACATTGCATACGGACATTTCCGCACATTTGCCGATTCCCTTGAGAAGATCTACGGCGGAGATCATAGAGCCTTTCAGACCGAATTTATCATAGAAGCTGTCAAGACGAGGCTTCATTCCTTCACCCCAGAGCCAGATTGAATTGGCCGGACGCTTACCCTGGGATACTCTTTTCAGGTTAACAGGATGATCCTTCAAAAGTTCATAGCTTTTTTTCATCAGGTCATAAAGCGGAGCAGTAAAATCTCCCTTTGGAATATACTCTGTGATCTTTCTGTCTGTGATATCGTGCGGAGGTGTGAGAACACCCGGCTTCGGCTCTCCCTTTGCCCATACAAGACAATGACGATAGCTGACACCGCTGTAGAACGTGAATATATCATTCCCTAATTTTTCCTGTATATACTCAATCAGAACCTTTGCTTCTTTTGTGGAAATATCTCCTGCGCAATAATCCACCATGGTTCTGTCCTCATAATTTTCTTCGTCAGACAGTGTTACAAGGTTACATCTGAGCGTAACATCATCATTTTTCAGATCAATCCCTATACTTGCTGCCTCCAGCGGAGAACGACCGGTATAATAAAGCTTAGGGTCATAACCGATAACCGAGAGGTTGGCAACATCACTGCCCGGTTTCAGTCCTGCACCGACCGTCTTGACGAGACCGACTTCACCTTTTTTAGCAAGAGCTTCCATATTCGGCTTATTGGCAGCCGACATCGGCGTTTTGCCGCCAAGCTCGGGAACAGGTCTGTCTGCCATACCGTCACAAAGAATTACTGCATATTTCATTGATAAAACTTCCTTCCGATATTTAACATATTGCTTTTTTATTATATACCCAATCGACAGCATAATCAAGCAAAATTTTTAAATAAGGTAAAATTAATCTAACATTATCAAAGAAAATCAACCTCTTTTGAATCAATTATATACTTGTCTGCTTTTATATTTAAGAAAATTATTAACGATATTAAATTTTCCTCTTGCATTTCCCAGATGAATGTGCTATAATCAAATTATGATATTACTGGTTTGATATTATCATTTCAAAACGATGTAGAGGTGTCGATATGAAAAACCTTAACTGCAAAAACTGCGGTGCAGATATGAGGATAGATATTTCCGCTATGACTGCTGTTTGTCATTATTGCGGAACAAAATATGTTCTCAGCCGGGAGGACACGGATTATTTTCGGGAATTCTATCATCAAATGAATAGCTTTCTGAAATTGGATCATGATGAAAAAGAACGTCGGAACAAAGCTGATGCCTTGTGGGAAAAAGCAGAAACAAAAGTATGGGAATGTACAGACGGCAGCAATATAGAAATCAGATACATGTACTACTTTCATACCAACGATTGTACAATTTATACCGCAAGACGAAATCTTATTTTCTGCTTTGACAGAAATCATGCTTATCAAGCAGAACAATACAGGAAAAATGTTTCCTTGTTAGATTATCCGTCGGCCGATACAAGACATCTCTCCAATTTTTTTCCAAAAGTCACAGGCGGTTTCAGTCTGACAGACGGCGGTACTGCTTTGATAATCGCAAAAGATGAGGATGAATACCCTCTCAGTCTTTTTGGTACGCTTGGCGGCAGACACACTGCTTGGATCATCAGCCGAATGGAAAATCTGTGCTGTGTTCTTGAATACAATGGTCTTGTTCATCCCGAATTCAATGAATATTCCCTTTACATCAACCCCTATACCCATCAGGTAAGTCTTTACGGTGGATGGTGGAAAGCAAACAAACACAATACACTTTCTGCTGACCGAAAAACTATTCTACAATCCCGACAAAACCTGACACAGTTACGTGATACTGCTGCAAGACTTCTCGGCTTTGACTCTGCCGCTAAAATACATCCGGAGCCTGAGATACCTCAAGCACTTGCGCAGTTTATCGGCGGCCGACCTGAAAACAACGCTTATGATGATTTTGCTCTTTGGGATGAAATGTTGATCAAGGCTTACGGAGAAAGAAAATTTATTCCTCTTGATATGGATGACGAAAGCATTTACGGAGGTGATTAAAACGGGATACGGAAGTTATACTTCAAATGACTGGACAAAGCTTCGCAAAAGCAAAGGTCTGAACAAATCATGTAAGGTTGAAAATGTGTTTGTCAATAAAGTACCGCCTTTAAAATATGGATGCCGGAATATATCCCGTCAGTCAAGAGATTCTATGGATTCACCGCAGTCCACGCCAATTATTATAGGTTTTGATGTTACTTCCTCTATGGGATTTCTTGCAAAAGAGCTGGCAGTGAACTCGTTGAACAAAACTATTCTGTCACTGTATGAACAACACCCTGTTTCCTATCCGCATATATTGTGCAGTGCGATTGGTGACTGTAAAAGCGATTGCTCTCCCCTACAGGTAACGCAGTTTGAAGCAGATATACGTATTATCAAACAGCTAACCGATTTATACATAGAAGGCGGTGGAGGCGGAAATGGCGGCGAATCTTACAACCTGTTATGGTATTTCGCCGCACGGCATACAGTAACAGACTGTTTTGAAAAACGCAGAAAAAAGGGTTTTTTATTTACTATAGGCGATGATTTGTGCCATGAAGGGCTGAATGTTTCGGAAATTGACAGAGTTTTCGGCGACAAAGTTCCGTATTCTCTTTCCAATACGGAACTTCTGAAAGAAGCCGAAGAAAGATACCATGTCTTTCATATACACATCGAAACAGAAAATTCCGTTGATAAAAAATTTTTTTCTGTTTGGCAAAGACTAATGCCCGGCAAGGCAACCACAATCAGGAGAAATGACACAGAATATTTACCAGAGCTGATAACATCTATCATTGGGATGACTGAGGGCATGAAACTCAAAGATATACTAAACTCGCTTGAAACATCATCATCAGTAAAAATCATGGAACCGCTTGCTTTGATCACTATACAAAACAAGCAAAATAACACAATTACTTTTTAGGAGGTCAATATTATGGGATACGGAAGCTATACATCAAACGACTGGACAAAATTAAAATCGAGCCGAGGGATCAACAATTCCTCGAATGTTTCACAGATTTTTACAAACAGTGAATTAAAAGACAAATACAACCCGAAATTCATCAATATGCGTGAATCATGCGACAGCAATGATTCTCCGCTGTCCACGCCAATCATCATTGCTTTTGACGATACCGCTTCTATGGGTTATCTTGCCGAAGAAATCGCCAAAAATGCTCTTAACAGAACCATCACCGAAATCTATGATAAACAACCTGTTACCAATCCGCATATCATGTGTGCAGCATTTGGAAATTTTCGTGACGGTGCACCGCTTCAGGTAACACAGTTTGAAGCGGATATCAAAATTGCAGAACAGCTTTTTGACCTTTGGATAGAACGTGGCGGTCAGGGCTACAGCGGCGATAGTTATGTATGGTATTTTGCAGCAAAACATACCAAAATTGACAGCTACAATAAAAGAAACAAAAAAGGTTTTCTGTTTACTATCGGTGACGACTTCTGCGACAGGGGTCTGACAGCAGAGCTTGCCAAAACAATCTATGATGATGATATTCCGAAAGAGCTTTCGAGAGAAGAGTTGATTGAACAAGCAAGCGAAAAATATGAGCTTTTCCATATCATTACAAAATCCATCAATCCGAACGGTTTGGAGTCATGGAGTAAACTTCTTCCGGGACGAGTGGCAAACGTTGCAGCTGACGGAGTTAAATATCTTTCTGAGATTATCATTTCCATTATGCAGCTTGCAAACGGTTCAGACAGGAACGAAGTCATTGTGCAATGGGATGAAGCCATCATACCGATAGTGAGATCCGCTATCTCCTCTATCACGATAAAATCTAATAAACAAATAGACAACGGAAATAATACAAACAAGACCGCTAATGATAACAACAGTGTAAAAAGTACCAAAACCAAAAAGGGATTTTTTAAAAGGCTATTGGGCAAATGAAAATTCATGTAGTCATAGGTAAAAATTTTGGTGACGAGGGAAAAGGTCTTACAGTGGATTATTTTTCCCTTCTCGCAAAAAAGAAAAATAAAAAATGCCTTGTTATTCGCCATAACGGCGGTGCACAAGCAGGACATACGGTAGATTTTCCTGATAAGCGGTTTATTTTTCATCAGCTTTCGTCTGGGTCATTTAGAGGTGCAGACACTCTTTGGTCGGAAACGTATCTTCCTGATTTGTACAAGCTTGGAGAAGAAATCAATGATTTTTGTACACTTTCGGGCAAAACACCAACCATCTTTGCCGATATAAAATGCAGATGTGTTTACATTGATGATATTCTGATCAATATGGCGCTCGAAACCGCAAGAGGTGATAACCGTCACGGAAGCTGCGGCATGGGAATCAATGAAGCGGTTGTTCGTTCCGCTACAAACGAATTTCTTTTGTCCTTGGGTACGATAAAGGGAATGAATGCGCATGATTTATTCTGCACATTAAAGCGTATCAGAAAAAATTATGTTCCGCTGCGTCTTAAAGAGCTTGGTTTGGATATCAAAAGTTGCGGTCAATACGGTGAACTCCTGACAGATAATAATGTGCTTGAAAATACAGCAGAACAGATGTGCCGTAATACCGAAAATATCAAATTATTTTCTCCCGATTTTCTGAATCACTATGAAGAGATCATATTTGAAGGTGCGCAGGGACTTTTGCTTGATGAATTCTATCTGCTTTATGAACCCCATCTGACCTCATCAAGAACTGGTGCCTATAATCCCGATCATTTCTGCCACAAATATATGCCCGCTGAAACAGTGGAACTTGTGTATGTGACAAGAACCTATGTGACTCGTCACGGCTGCGGTCCTCTTCCCTATGCCGATTTATTTGACCATAGTAAATATCACATCACCGACAAAACAAACATAACGAATGACTGGCAAGGAAGTCTTAGATTTGCCGTTCATGGAACACAAGACGAATTCTTTTCAGCAGTGAAAAACGATATTTCCGGACTTCAAAGCAAATTCACACTTTCACTTATGTTGACACATCTTGATGAAACCAATGGTAAACTGCTTACCTGTAACCGTGAAATACCAATCGGTACATTTACAGAAAACATTTGCAAGGAAGGATTATTTGACAAATTGTATCTTTCACAGTCCAAATATGCAAATGAAATACTTTATAAGATTCTTTGAATCACCAAAAGTCCAATTACGCCCGGAATACCGAGTACAGCAGAAACAGAAAGCGTCAACGGACTGACAGGAACAGAAACAGAAGTAAATGAAGCGGTAAGGTTCACACAGGCAAGTGCAATAATTCCAGGCAGAAGTGACAAAAACGCCGAGCGTATTGGATGCTTTGAACGCATGATTAACTGAATGATGATTAATGCAAGCATAACAGATGCACAGATAACAGGTATGATCCAATTTTCCATAATAAAATCCCCTCCGATGGCTTTCTAAATTCTTATGCCTGCGAAGGGGATTTTATGTTATGTATTATGTTTTATGATAATTTTCCTTTTGTTATTGATACTGATAACTTGATCCTTTTTTTCAAATGAATAAATACTGTTATTACCGTTGATAATATAGGCAAGGACACAGACAACAAAAAAATACGGCATATACTGATAGCCGAAAACTTCCACACCAATAAATATCGGAGCAATCAGCGTATTTGTCGCTGCACCGAAAACAGCTGCGTAGCCTAATGCAGCAAACAGTAGAACAGGCATATTGAACAACAAAGCCAGAACAACACCGAGGGAAGCTCCTATGGCAAACAGCGGCGTTACCTCGCCTCCCTGATAGCCTGCCGAAAGGGTAACAACAGTAAAGATAAATTTCAGAATAAAATCCCAGTAATAAATCTCACCGCCGCCGACAGCATCAGCAATCAGATTTGTTCCGAGTCCTGAATATCTGCCGTTATATAAAAGGAGTGAAAAAATACTGATAACAGCACCTGTTGCCGCAATTTTGACATATGGATTCGGCATAAGATGGGAAAGCAGTTTTTTGACTTTTTTTATTGAAAAAGCAAATGAACCTCCCGCAATACCGAAAAAAACACCTGCCATACATAATGCTGCAACGGACTGCACATCTGTATTCAGTGTGATATCGGACACGACTGTAAATTTTTCAAGCCCTAAATCACCCGAAACAAAACTTGCAGTATATGCGGAAATAAAAGCCGGCAATAGTGCCTTTATTTTTATCCTTCCGACACAAATCACCTCTGTCGCAAAAAAAATCGCTGCCATCGGTGTTCGGAACAATCCTCCGAATCCTGCCGCCATACCTGTTATCGTCAGAATTTCAGCGGAATTTTTATCATGCCTCATTATTTTCTGCGCGGTAAAACTTCCGAGAGTTCCGCCAATCTGAACAGCAACGCCTTCCCTGCCTGCACTTCCTCCGAAAAGGTGTGTCAGCCATGTACTTAATGTAACAAACGGAATTAATCGGAGTCTGATTTGACTTCGTCGATTCTGCGCCCTTTCAAAAACAAGTTTCATTCCGCTTTGTGTTTCTTTTCCGAAACGGTCATAGATAAAAAATATCGCCAAGCCCGCAAGAGCAAGAAACGGTATAAAATAAAATGGATTTTCCGAACGATAATCTGTAATTCTCAAAAGCACAATACCGAATAGTGCATCGATTGCTCCCGTTACAATTCCAATCAATACAGCACAGATACAGTAAAAAAACAGATACACAGCATTATGTGTATAGTAAGAAAAAGTATCCTTCGGCGTTCTTGTTTCCTTAAAATTCAGCACTGTTATATTATTCTTCTTTTTCATTTTGTGCTTTCAGGTTCATCGTTTGCATCAGATATTCTGTAGCAAAGAATCATCAGGCTGTCATTGAGATGTACATTTTCAACAATAATATCATCATAATGAATTGACAAATCGTAATGACTGAAATTCCAGTAATTTTTGATTCCAAGTTTATACAACCTGTCCGCTATAGCCTGAGTGGCGGTTTTCGGCACACAGAAAATGGCGACATCCGTTGGATTTTCCGCACAGAATTCTTCAAGTCCATCCAAATCTGCCACAGATATATCTCTGATTACAGTACCGACTTTTGCCGGGTCATTATCAAAAATACCGATCAGCTGAAATCCTCTTTTTTCAAATGACATATGAACCGCAACCGCTTTTCCGAGGTTACCTGCACCTATCAGGATCGCTTTATATTTATGATCGAGTCCAAGAATATGCCCTATCTCGTTATATAGACTTTCAACAGAATATCCGTAACCCTGCTGACCGAATCCACCGAAACAGTTAAGATCCTGCCTTATCTGAGAAGCGGTAAATCCCATTTTATCCGAAAGCTCTCTTGATGAGATACGCATAACGCCTTTATCAAGCAGTTCACCTAAAAAACGGTAATATCTTGGCAGACGCTTGATGACAGGTGCGGATATATTTTCATATTTATGCATTGATATTCACCGACCTAATTGTTAATTTTTTGTCATTCTCCTTCTTATAGTTTAACAGTTTTATTGCAAATTGTAAAGTATATTTTAAAAAAAATTATGCAGCGTGTAAGAACGCTGCATAATTACATAAAATTAAAACTGTGATTCAGCTTTTACCTACAGTACCAATTTGTCAACCCTGCCCCTGAATCCTGTTATTATACTTCCATATATTCTCTGTATCGGGGAATAATTCCTGTTTTGTCCTTGCTGAAACTTGCTCGTTTTTGAAAAACACCCGGAAAACAGTTTCCTTCTATGATAACCGGACCATCCTCACTGATAGCAACATCCCAGCCGATATATGCAACTTGCGGCACTACCTCAGCTGCTTTTTTGACAAGATTCACAGCTTGTGCAAACATCGGCACTTGAAAGCCCACGATTTTCGTATCTGTGATAGGATGTCGTATATACTGATTATCGTCTTTATCAATGGCAGGTACATCTACTATTCCCCGGTCATCCACAAATGTATACATACCGCCGCTTGAGAAATTATCTACCACTCCACCGTTTCCGATTTTTAAGATTGCCTGCAAAAAACAACCCTTTCCATCCTTGCAAAAGGTAAACATTCTCAATGTATTGACCGAACCCTCATACATCACATTCATATCGGGATGCTGTACAATAAAAGCCTCTATCAGATTCTGTTTTTTCTTTTTCAGTATTTCATAAAGTGCAGCAATTTCCTTGACATCGTCAGGATTTTGGATAGTGTACTTTTCAACACCTGCTCCTCCAACACCATCCGCTGGCTTGGCGATAATATCACGGTGCTTTTTGATAAACTTGACAAACTCCTGTACACTTGATTCGTTCAGGTCAAGCCAGTCACGATTAAGAAATTTTCCGAATACTTTATTGAATGCAATTTTATCATCAAAAACAGGCATATACTTTTTATTGTTATATTTTAAAATTATAGCGTTATTTTTTCCCCTTGTCAGATAGGTCTCTCTTTGTCCTTCATTAAGAAGATAAAATTCAAATTCCTGATAATCATAATAACCTGCCTGATATTTCATTCCGCAGTGAACCATATCCTTGACAATATCCGCAAATGATTTATCGCATTTTTTTGATACGGCCTGTGCTGTTTTAAGCATATTGACATAATTCATTTTCATTATTCTTGCGGCTATATATCCCAGTCTTCTTGCCATATTATATCACATCCAATTAAAAATAGTATCATTATTATATACTCTTTATCATTTATTTCAAGTCGAATTTGATCATTGCACCATAAAAAGGCATACCGATGATTTCAACGATATGCCTTTCAGTTTTTATTTGGACTTTTTAGTTGACTTTTTTGCCTTAGATTTCTTCTCTTCTTTTACAGCAAAAATCGCTGTTCCGAAAGGTGCAAGCCTGATATCAGCAGAATGTTCCCACTGACAGCACGGAATCGGCTCCGACTTGATTGGCTCTGCATTGGTGATACCTTTACCTCCGTAAATCTCAAAATCGGTATTGAGAACTTCTGTCAACGTACAACTGTCTTTCAGTCCGATTTTGTAATTATCTCTCTGTACGGGAGACATATTGCAAACAATCACATACTTCTGGCCATCTGTCATTCTATAATAGGAATATACATTATGATCCGCATCATCAGCATTGATCCAAAGGAAACCATCCTCCTGATAATCCTTTTCATAGAAAGCAGGATTTTTCGTGGTAAGTTCCCCTATCTCACGGAAAAATCTGTGGAAGCAACGGTGCATTTCGTAATCCTTAATCAGGAACCAATCCAATTCCTTTGTTTCATCCCACTCTCTGAACATACCAAGCTCATTACCCATGAAGTTGAGTGTTTTGCCGGGGTGAGTAAACATATAAGCATACAAAGTTCTTGCCTGTGCAAACTTATTCGCATAATCGCCGCCCCACATCTTCTGAACTATGGTTGCCTTTCCGTGTACGACCTCGTCATGTGAAAGCGGAAGAATAAATCTTTCAAAATAGAAATACGCCATGGACCAGTTGATCTTATTATGACTTCCCATTCTGAAAAGCGGATCGATCTTCATGTACTCAAGAGTATCGTTCATCCAGCCCATATCCCATTTATAGTCAAAACCAAGACCGCCTTCCTCAACAGGTTTTGTTACTCCGGGATAATCGGAGGAATCCTCTGCAATCAGCATGATATTCTTAAATTTTTCATTCAGTTTCTGATTCATTTTTCTGAAGAAATCAACAGAGCGGTCATTAACACCACGGTCTTTATTTCCCATCCAGTAAATACCGTTATTGATCGCATCCATTCGTATTCCGTCAAAATGATATGCATCCAACCAGAAAGCGGCGCAAGACAGAAGATAACTCTGCACCTCACCTTTTGACACATTAAAGTTATATGTACCCCACTCACTCTGATTGACATCCGAAGGCGGATATTCATAAAGATCCGTACCGTCAAATTTAGCAAGTGAATAATTATCTCTCACAAAATGAACAAAAGCAAAGTCTATTATAACACCAATACCGCTGTTGTGGCACTTATTGACAAATGTCATCAGTTGTTCGGGAGTGCCATATCTTGATGTCGCACTATAATACTGTGCAGTCTGATAACCCCATGAACCATCAAACGGGAACTCTGCAAGCGGAAGAATCTCAATATGTGTAAAATGGTTTTCTTTTACATATTTGATCAAATCATCAGCGATTTGATCATATCTAAACCACTGGGCGCCGCCGTCCGCCTCGGTTTTTCCTTCAGGCTTACGCCATGAACCCATGTGCATTTCATAAATATTCAGCGGTTTGTCATAGCACTTTGTGCGACTTTTCATCCATTTTTCATCATTAAAATATTTTTCAGGCTCAATTCTGGTGATAACTGATGCCGTATCGGGTCTGAGCTCACTGTGAAAAGAATACGGATCAGCCTTATCGACAACCGTTCCACCCTGCTGATAAACCCTGAATTTATACAACTGACCGATTCTTGCTTCGGGAACTGTCAGCTCAAATATACCGTCGGATATGCGTTTCATTATATGAACTCCGCCGTTCCAGCCATTAAATTCACCAATAACATCTATACCGTGAGCCGCAGGTGCATAAACTCTGAAAACGATCCCGCTGTCATTCTTTGATACAGGATGCGCACCAAAATAGTGGTATGAATCAGTGCTGATACCCTGATAATACTCCTCCATCTTAAAAGCTGACATTACATCATCTCCCGCAATTATATACTATTGGTTTTATTATAAATCAAATCAGTATCAATGTCATTAGACATATCGATTAATTTGTCTGTTTTAAAGAATTATAAATAGTGAGCGCCAACATAACATTTCCTTTGGCCTGAACCTGACCTGTCGTAAAGGCTTTGAATGGATCAAGCCTGCCTGTCATAAGTTCCTCAAATGTTTTTGTAGAAAGCTTAAGATGGATATCAGCATACGGATGCTCGATCGGCTCAATCAATTTCCTTCCGTTCATACAAAGCATATAGATATATCCGCTGTCCTCACCCGTAAGGTGCACCAAGGCACTGAAATTTCTGCCCACAGCTGACATATCCTGTGCAAGAAGATATTTTTCTGCTGTTTTATAGCACTCATTAAAATTCATTACAGAAATCAACCTCATAATAACAAACTAATGCAATCATTATAACATATTCTAAACTGTTATTTTTTCTTTTTCAGAAATTAACGCTACATTATCTGACAAATTTAACATTTTTTATTTTAAATATGGATTTAATCATAGTATTTATCTACATAAAACGTCGGAAATTCGCTCAATACGAATTTCCGACGTTAATTTTAGAATATGAATAAGTTCCCGAAATATCAGGTCATTTTATTTCCTCTTGGAACATAAGATGTGTGAAGGTACTTATGAGCCTTCTCCTTACCCGGAGCTTCAAAGAAGTCATCATAAACCATCTTGATAACAGGACTTTCGTCACTGCATCTGAGTTCACAATTTTTATCGTAATCATAGAGTGCCTTGGAACGCAGAGCTTTGTAATCAACATAATTACGCACGCTGTCGCTCTGAAGAGGCTGACCACCGCCGTTGATGCAACCACCCGGACAAGCCATGATCTCAACCATCTGATAATCCGCTTCACCCTTCTTGATTTTCTCAAGAAGTTTGCGTGCATTTGCAAGACCCGAAGTTACCGCAACGTTGATCTTAATGCCAGCTACCTCATAAGTTACGGTACGAACTTCTTCAGGACCTCTTACTTCTTCAAAGTCTACCTTCTTAAAATCTCCGTCCAATGTTCTTGCTGCAGTTCTGAGAGCTGCCTCGAGAACACCGCCTGTTGCACCAAAGATTGCACCGCCACCTGTAGCCTTATTGAACGGTGCATCATAATCCTCATCATTCAGCTCGTTAAGTTTAATACCTGCACGTTTGATCATTCTTGCAAGTTCTCTTGTTGTCAGGGCAACATCGACATCATCATAGTCGCCGTCACCAGAGCGAAGCTGAGGACGTGTACACTCAAATTTCTTTGCGGTACAAGGAATCACACTGACAACAAACAGTTTGTTCGGGTCAATTCCGTTTTTCTGTGCATAGTAGCTTTTGAGAACTGCACCAAACATAGCCTGCGGTGATTTACAAGTGGAAAGGTTAGGAATAAAATCAGGATAATAATGCTCCACAAACTTTACCCAACCAGGACAGCATGATGTAAACATTGGAAGAGTACCGCCTGTCTGGATTCTCTGGATCAGCTCGTTTGCTTCTTCAAGAATCGTAAGGTCAGCCGTAAAGTCCATGTTAAATATCTTTACGCCCTCACCAAGACGACGAACTGCTGCTGCCATTTTACCTTCAACATTTGTACCGATTGGCAAATCAAAGCTTTCACCGAGAGTCGCCTTGATAGACGGTGCTGTGAAGAAGATAACTTCCTTCTCGGGGTCAGCGATCGCATCCCAAACCTGTTCTTCCTGACTCTTTTCTGTTAGTGCGCCTACCGGACAGCTTACGATACACTGACCGCAGCCTACACATGGGGAATCATTCAAACTTTTATCAAACGGACTTCCGACATGAACCTGATAACCTCTCTTGATCGCACCGATAACGGAAACCGACTGAACATTCTTACAGACAGATACACAACGCATACACTGAACGCACTTATTGTTGTTTCTGATAATATACGGTGACTGTTCATCAATTTCATAGGTCGCTTCTTCGCTTGTAAAACGATCTTCATCAACACCATATTCCAACGCAAGCTTCTGAAGCTCACAATTGTTGTTTCTTACGCATGAAAGACACTTTTTCTGGTGCGTGGAAAGAAGAAGCTCGATCGTCGTTTTTCTGGATTTGATAACGGCAGGTGTATTTGTAAATACTTCCAGACCTTCCTCAGCCGGATAAACGCAGGCTGCAAGAAGTCCACGGCGGTTTTTCGCCTCTACCATACATACTCGGCAAGCGCCGATACAGTTAATATCCTTGAGGTAACAAAGTGTAGGGATCTCTATATTAGCCTGCTTTGCAGCCTGAAGTATTGTATAACCCTTTGGTACTTCTACAGGGATATTGTTTATTTTCAGATGTACTGTTTCCATAAATTATCCCTCCTTAATTGGTTACAATAGCGCCAAACTTACAGTTGCTCATACATACACCGCACTTGATACACTTCTCGGAATCAATAACATGCGGCTGCTTAACTGTACCGCTGATTGCCTTAACCGGACAATTTCTTGCACAAAGAGTACATCCCTTACATTTTTCAGGAATAATCGTGTACTTGATAAGCGATTTACATACGCCTGCCGGGCAGGATTTATCCTCAATATGAGCTATATATTCGTCCTTGAAGAAATGAAGTGTTGACAGGATAGGGTTAGGTGCTGTTTGACCGAGAGCACAAAGAGAAGATTTCTGCATATGCCGTGCAAGATCTTCGATTTTCTGGATATCTTCAAGCTCACCGTTACCCTTTGTGATCTTATCAAGATACTGCAAAAGCTTTCTTGTACCGACACGGCACGGCGTACACTTACCGCAGCTTTCATCTACTGTAAATTCAAGGTAGAACTTCGCAATATCTACCATACAAGTATCCTCATCAAGAATAATCATACCGCCTGAACCCATCATGGAGCCGATTGCGATAAGACTATCATAATCGATTGGTGTATCGATATGCTCGGCTGGAATACATCCGCCTGAAGGTCCGCCTGTCTGAGCTGCCTTGAATTTCTTGCCGTTGGGAATACCGCCACCGATCTCTTCTATGATTTCACGGAGTGTTGTACCCATCGGAATCTCAACAAGCCCTACATTTGTAATCTTACCACCGAGTGCAAATACCTTTGTACCACGGCTTGTTTCCGTACCGATTGATGAATACCA
>ONGS01000177.1 GCA_900317395.1 uncultured Eubacteriales bacterium
TTTGACCGGAATATAACTTCCTGAACCCTATTTCCTACCGACTTATCAGTCTGCATTTGCTTTTGCGATCTCATCGATCTGGTCACGGATTCTCAGAAACGCATCTGTAACCACAGGGTCAAACTTTTTGCCCCTTTGCTCTTTGATGTTGTCAAACACGACAGAAGTAGGCAAAGCAGCCTTATAACTTCTCTTTGCAACCAGTGCATCAAAGTAATCTGCAATCGTCATGATTCTTGCACTCAACGGTATTTCCTCTCCCTGAATACCATAGGGATAACCCGATCCATCCCAACATTCGTGGTGATACAGTGCAACGGATTTTGCCACCTTCAAGAAATTCTCATTCTCAATATCACTCATGGACTGCTCTATAATCTTTTTTCCGTTAATGGTGTGCATCTTGATGGTTTCAAATTCCTTCTGTGTAAGCCTTCCTGCTTTAGTCAGAATAGCATCGGGAATCGTGATTTTTCCAATATCATGCAAAGGTGCGGAAAGCATTATATCGTGCATATAGCCATCGGTCAGAATATCCTCATAATCACCGTTGCGCTTAAGCTCCTTTACAAGTGCTTCCACATATTCGCTTGTACGCTTTACATGCTTGCCCGTACTGCCGTCACGTGCTTCTATGATATTTGCAAAACTGATAATGATTTGGTTCTGCATTTGCTCGATTTCGTCAACCTTTTCATTAACGCTTGTATCAAGCTGACTTCTTTTTGTATCAAGTGATGTTACAACTCTTGTTGTAAAAATAGCTGTAACGAGGAAGCTGATCAAACAGTTAATGATCAACAGAGCAAGATTAAATTCATACGGTATCACAGTCACCGGCTGATAGTCGTTGAAAACAATGACAAGATAGATAAATGTAGCAGACGAAAGTATAACAATCAGTCTCCTGATAAAAGTAACAATCTTACCCTTTTTGCGCAAAAATATTGAGGTAAACATCAACGGAATCAGAAGATACTGAAATCCCGGAGAAAGGCCAAACATATAAACCGTGCATATCTGGTGTATATACAGTTCAAACGCGCTGACAAGCGTACATGGAAGCCATGATCCCTTAAAATATTTCAGAAGAATAACAAATGTTGCATACAAAACAACACATATCCCGTCAAGTGCAAGCATGATCGGCATTCTGTACAATGAGAATATCACAAGGTAGGCACTGTGCAGAAGCAGGCAAGCCAGAAAGAACATATTCAGCGGTGCTGTAAAAAACGCATAATCGGCATAATCCTTATCTTCATTATATTGTGGCGTACCCGTAAAAAAATCTACAAGTTTGTTATTTTTATTCGTATTAACCATAATATGCAGTTCTGCAAATCCATGCAGCCTTTCATAATATTAATTATGACATAACATAACCCAGTACATAATTTATCCAATTATACTATATTTTTTAATCTTTTTCAATAGGTATTATATAATTTGTTATTATTTTTTCAAATATTCATTGTAATTTTGTAAAGGAGTGGCATCAATATGTATCAAATCGTGAGCCGAAAAAAAATGTTTGCTGTGCTGATATCATTTTTTCTTTTGGTTTCAACAGTGGCTTTTACAACATTCGGTCAGACTGTGCCGACAGGCATTGATCATAATGAAATAAAAATTCCAATTATTATGTACCACGGGTTATGCAAGGATAGTAACAGAAGAAATGAATACATGATTTCTCCCGAATATTTTGAGCAGGATCTGAAATACATCGCCGATCAGGGCTATACAGCAATTTTTCTCTCAGAACTGATCGATTATTTTGAAAAAGGTACGCCGCTTCCTGACAAACCGATTATCCTGACATTTGATGACGGCTATTACAACAATTATGTTTATGCCTACCCCCTCCTGCAAAAATATAAGATCAAAGCTGTCATCTCTCCAATCGGTATCACAGCCGACAATGCGGAAAACGAACAATACCGCAGTCCTCTCTGGTCGCAGTGCAAATGGAGCGAACTGAAAGAAATGCAAGATTCGGGTCTTGTGGAAATTCAGAACCATACCTATAATCTTCACAAGCTTTCCTCCTCGGCAAAAGGCGTATCTGCCATGCAGGGAGAAAGTACACAGGAATACAAAGAGCGCCTAAGTCATGATCTTCTGACTTTTAACGCAAAAATGAAAACCGAACTGGGAACAACCCCCCTTGCCTTTGTTTATCCCTTCGGCGTAAAAAGCACCGATACAGAACAAATCATCCGCTCTCTCGGATTTAAAGCAATTCTCGACTGCGAAAACAAAATGAATATCATTACTTCAAAGGATGATTTGTATCATCTCCACCGTTTTCTTCGTCCTGATAATCTCAACGCTTCCGATTTTTTCTCAAAATACGAAAGCTGAATTCATTTCATAATTCTGCTTCATTCTTCATAAGTATAGAAAAAAACATAACGGAGGGAAACAATATGCCCATTATTTTTTTAAGTCCGTCTACACAGGAATATAACCCATATGTAGACGGCGGCAACGAAGAGTATTATATGAATCTGATTGCTGATGCAATGATCCCCTATCTTAATGCCTCGGGCATTGAATATGTCCGCAATGATCCGGATAAGACCGTCAGTAATTCCATTGCACAGTCAAATGCCGGAGTCTATAATTTTCACCTTGCCATACATTCCAATGCCTCCCCACAGCAAACAGCGGGACAAAATCGTGGTGTTCAGATCTATTACTATCCGAATTCTTCCCAAAGTACAAGGGCGGCAGAAATTTTTGCAGAAAATTACAAAAAAATCTATCCCGACCCAAGCCTTGTCAAAACAGTCCCTACTACCACGCTTGCCGAAATCGTGCGCACTACTGCCCCTGCCATCCTGATAGAAACAGCTTATCATGACAACAAAGAGGATGCACGGTGGATCAGAGAAAATATCGGTGAGATTGCTGAAAATCTATCCCTTTCAACGGCAGAATTTCTTGGAGTAGAATTCAGAACACCGTCAAATATGCGTACAGGAACGGTGACAACACAAAGTACAGCTCTGAATCTGCGTGAACAGCCTTCCACCAATTCCCGTATCCTTGCTAAAATACCTAAAGGTGCAAGAATCCCGATTATCGGAACTGACGGCAACTGGTACCTGACACGCTACAACGGTATTCAAGGCTATGTTTCATCAGATTATGTTACATTATAAGTATGGAATCACTGAATAAACTTTTCGGATAATTAATTATCAAAAAAATACTTTACAAAATCTAAAAATTATGCTATATTATTGATTAATCAATAACAATTATTGATTTCGTCAATCTAACTATATAGTAATGAGGTGAAAAGCAATGCAGTCCAAACGCAATTTCAGTGCCAAACGTGAGGCTATCTACGACGTCATTGCTTCCACAGATACTCATCCTACCGCTGAATGGGTATATGAACAGCTGAAACCGAAACTGCCTGACCTTAGCTTAGGCACGGTTTACCGAAACCTTTCTGTTTTCAAGGAAATGGGGCTTGCAAAATCTATTGGTGTTATCAACGGTCAGGAACGCTTTGATGCCAATATGACACAACACTCACATTTTATATGCCAGAAATGTTTCAGGATCATTGATATCCCGGGCGGAAATAATTTTATTGATAAAAATATGTATGCGCTTGTTGAGCGTGAATGCGGCGTAAAAATTGAAACTCACGGCATTAACTTTTATGGTTTATGCGATAAATGCCGCTGAAAAAGGTTTATACCGAAAAGGTATACTATAAATTCAAATTAAAAAAACGGAGGAAACTGAAATGAAAAAATTTGTCTGTCAGGTTTGCGGTTATGTTTATGAAGGTGAAGAAGCTCCTGAGAAGTGCCCTATCTGTAAAGCACCGAAAGAAAAATTCAATGAGCTTAAGGGTGAAGCTTCCTATGCAACCGTTCACGAATTAGGTTCTGCAAAAGGTGTAGACCCTGAAATCTATAAGGAACTTGTTGCTAACTTTAACGGCGAATGCAGTGAAGTTGGTATGTATCTTGCTATGGCAAGACAGGCTGACCGTGAGGGTTATCCTGAAATTTCAGCTGCTTTCACAAAGTATGCTTTTGAAGAAGCTGAGCATGCTGCCAAGTTTGCAGAGCTTCTCGGCGAGGTTCTTACAGACAGCACAAAGAAAAACCTTCAGATGCGTGTAGACGCTGAAACAGGTGCTTGTGCAGGTAAATTTGAGCTTGCAAAGAAAGCAAAAGCACAGAACCTTGACGCTATCCACGATACCGTTCACGAAATGGCAAAAGATGAAGCACGTCACGGCGCAGGCTTTGCAGGACTTCTCAAAAGATATTTCGGCGAATAATTACAATCATCATCTTATCAAAATATGGACAGTCACAACTAACGCTGTGACTGTCCATAAATTTATATCATTCTTTATCTTTTGTATATGATATATAAGATATTCTTTTCGCTTCACAAATCGAAAAAACATGATAAATACCTGCTATTCCCTTTATGTAACAGATATTGTTGGAAAAATCATCCGCATTTTGCTATAATTTCTTTACGATTCTTTTTGTTCCATCTACATCAAATCATTGAGAAAATCTTGACATTCATCATTAATCATAGTATACTTAGTTGAAAATTCAGATTCAATGCCCAATATTACAGGAGATAAATTATGACTTTAGAGAATAAGTTGGTATTACCAATTCTTATGAGCTTACACGAACAGAAGAAAAAATCAGTAAAATGAAAGCGGACTGTTATAAAGAACTTCATATGTCCAAAACAGAAAATCTTAAAGGAAACGAATAATCATTCACAGGAGGGAATTTATCATGTATCAACCTGCCGATTGCGCTGTTGTCTGCTGCTCGGACGGAAGGCACAGCAGTGAAAAAGATAAAATTGACCTTACTGCTCAAAAACTCAGTGAAATGGGACTTCATCCGGTTTTTTCTGAAGCAGTTTATTCCGCAGATAATATCCCTTTTTCTGCCTGCGCCGAAAACAGGGCTGCCGAACTGATGAAATTCTATAAAGACAACAGTATAAAAAATATTTTTGATATTTCGGGCGGAGATATCGCAAATGAACTCCTCCTCTACCTTGATTATGATATCATTGCCGATTCCGACAAAACTTTCTGGGGCTACAGCGATCTGACAACAATCATTAATGCAATTTATACCAAAACGGGTAAACCATCAGTGATGTATCAAATCAAAAACTTAGCAGGAGACTGCAGTCAGATGCAGTATCAAAGACTTAGCGGCTATATTAACAATAACAGCAATGAATTATTTGATGTAAACTTTGATATCATTAACGGTTCTTCTCTGTCGGGAATTGTTGTCGGCGGAAATATCCGCTGTTTTTTAAAATTGGCAGGAACACCGTATTTTCCCAATATGACGGGCAAACTGCTTTTGCTGGAAGCTCTCGGCAGCACAACAGCACAAACAGCAACATATCTCAGTCAGCTTGAACAGATGGGTGTGTTTGACAAAATCAACGGCATTATTCTGGGAACCTTTACAAAAATGGAACAAACCTCTGCTCTTCCCACAGCCGAAGAACTGGTTCTGAATATCACCAAACACAAACTTCCCGTTGCCAAAACATATGAAATAGGCCATAACAGCAATTCTAAAGCCATAATAATCGGTAAGAAAATCAATATCGTGTTATAAAGGAAAGAAATTGACGATGGTGTAAAATAAATCCGGGACTTTATGAAACGACGTTTCGCAAGACCTTATATTTCAGGCATTGTACTTTTCTATCAAATTTTCTGAGTTGCTTCATTATATTCGCCTTAAAAATAACTAACTTTTATTCGTTTTCCCATTCTTTGCAGACAATCTGATAATTCCTTGACAAGATTCATCTTGATTGAAAAGGTAATAGGAAGCTCGGGGTTCTGATGAGCAGGGTTTACTGCTCTTCCGACATAAAAATTGATATCGGTCGCTTCTTCAAAAAGCATACGACTGATAAGAGATGCACCGTCACGATGGTAACTCCACTCCTCGTAAAACCGATTCTCACTGAGATAATCTCTGGCATATTCCAATACTTTATTGACGGTGATAACCCCCTCAGTGACAAGATCTACACCTTCGATCTCGGCAATCGGCGGTATATCGCTTCGTTCAAAGCTGAGGCTTGCATTGACTGTCTTCCCAAGCCATTTTGCTGCGATAGAGGCAGTCGTTCCACCGCAGATAATATGCTTTCCTGCCTTTGAAAAGAACAGATTCATCATTTTATCACAATCGTTCCTGTCAGATGGAGGACCAAACAGTATATTCATAGGCTCACGCTTGCGTACCCGTACAACACATGAGGTAGCATCGTCCCCCGGCTCACCGCCGTAAAGTTTGAAGCATTCATCTACCAGCATGGTAGAAATGGTTTTTGCTGTATATCCTCCCGACACAAGTGTTTCGACAAAGGACGCAATATCCTCCTGCTGCCAACCGAAATTATAAACAACACCCATTCCGGCATGGGGACAGCCATCGCTCATAGCAACAAACACATCATTTTCCTTCAGCTTGATGACAGACCGATAGATCTTTTTTCCTTCAATATTCATTTCTGTTTTGGGATAATCTGTAACAGCATAATCACGGATCATGATCACTTGCGGATTATCATACTGTATCAGTTCTGCTGTATGATTGTCAATGATATGAATGATCGTGAAGGTAGAGTAAGCAATCCCTCTGACAGAACAGATCGGAAGTGTTGCAGCGATTGTTTTGACACATTCTTCAAGCGGCAGTCCTGCTGCTACCATCGTGGAAATGATTTTGGATGTCAAGGTAGAGAGGATACTGGCCTTAACGCCGCTCCCCATACCGTCTGCAAGGACAATCACAGTCGAGCTTCCGTCTTGCTCCACCACATCCACATGGTCACCGCAAAGCTGTTCACCATAATGATTGACGCTTTTGTAGCCGATATCGGCACACAAATCATTCATCGGTTATCGACTCCTTCAGCTTTGATAATGCAATCTTTGTTTCAGCAGCCGTTTCTCCCAGCAGTGAAGCAATCTCCTGTACGATACGCATTTGTTTATCAACGACCTTATCCGCCACCTCAACAGTCTGGCGGCTAATTTCTTCTTTTCTTTCTCGTTCCTTTTCCTCCTGCGTAACATCACGCATAATACAGACAAGCATCCTGCTTTCTTTATCAACTACAATCGTTTGCTCAACATATCGCCGGTATTCTGCCAGATAGATTTTTTCGTTATAAATCCCTCTTCCGCTGCTCTGGACCTTCAGAAATACACCAGGATCAAGAATACGGATCACAGGCTCACCCAGAACATCTGACTCATAGCGGATATTCATGATCCTCATAGCCGCCCTGTTAATCTGCTGTACCTCAAGACGGTCATTAAGAACAATCAAGGCATTCGGTGTATTCTTTACGATCGTATCGGAAAAGCTCTCCGCTTTATCCTTGAGATAAGGCAGACACATAGAGATCTCCGCTTTTCCCTGAAAGATAGCAACCGCCTTCTCACGGCAGGTATTATATCCGCAGGAGCCGCAGTTCAGCTCTTGTTCAGGCTGATACTTTCCCATACGATGAAGGATATCGGTTATTTCAAGCTCACTTGGCTTTGGTGCTCTCTGATCAATATAGGTAAAGGTCTTGTACAGAGAAACTGCCTCATGTATTTCTGTATCAAAATCTTCTTTTCCGGCGTATCCTGCTACAGCCATATAATCCTTCACAGGGCTGTGCTTTGCCTTTTCCATAACAGGACCGCCGACGCAACTTCCGATACAGGCTGACATCTCAATAAAGCACTGATGAACACGGCCTCTGTCGATATCCCTGAGTGCTTCTATACAGTTTTCAACTCCGTCCAATGCCATATAGGTATAGCCCGTTTCACCTTGAAACATTGTTTTCAGAATACCGCCTGTTGTCGGAAAAAACCTTGCACGGCTTTTTGCTGTCTTATCCGTTTCCTTTTCCAAGGAGATCTGTTTTTCTCTGAGCAAGTCACTTAATTCATCAAAGGTCAAAACAGCATCAATATATCCCTCATAATAAGCTGCTTCGTCTTTTTTGGAAATACATGGACCGATAAATACGACCTTAGCTTCAGGAATACGTTTTCTGATATCTATACTGTGAGCCTGCATGGGAGATACCACATCCGCAAGATAACGCAGTTGATTCGGGAAGTATTTCTGTATCAGCAAATTGATGGAATGGCAGCAGGAAGAGATGACAATATCACGTTTCTCTTCTCTCAGCAACCGCTCATATTCCGTCTTGACGATCGTAGCACCCACAGCCGTTTCCTCTGCGTCAAAAAAACCGAGTGCTTTGAGTGCCTTTCTGAGTGCTTCTATCCCGCAGCCGTCAAAATTTGCAATAAAGGATGGTGCGATACTTGCTATCACAGGCTCTCCGCTCGTCAACATGAACCTTACCTTTTCTAACTCACTTTTGATTTCTTTGGCATTCTGGGGACAGACAACAAAACACTGCCCGCAAAGTATACATTCATTTCCGATTATATGCGCCTGATTAGCAGAAAACCGAATGGATTTTACAGGACAATGCCTGATGCATTTATAGCAGTTTTTACAGTTTGATTTTTTCAATGTCAGTATATCTGCCATATTCATTCTCCGTTTCTTGCTTTCAAAAGTATTTTTTCCCTAAAAAAGCTTTTTGCCTCATCTTTGGTGACTCCCTCATACAATTCTTCATCCACTTTAACAGTCACACCTTCACGATTGCATTTTCCAAAACAAAAGCTGCCCGACAGAATCACCTCGTCATTTAGCCGGTTTGCCTCTATCTCATCCTGAAAGCTCCTTACGATCATTTCCGAACCCTTCAGGTGGCAGGAGGATCCGACACAGATATTCACAAATACCATGTTCACAACCTCCCTATGATGTAATCTTCAAAAAATTCTTCTGTTGTATCCGAAGATACAGAAAAATATTCATCATCAACCTTTACACCGACACCGTTTCGGCAATTCCCCATGCAGAAAGTACCGCTCAGAGTTACCTTATCCTCCAGCTGATTTTCGCTGATTAGTCTTTGCAGCTTTTGAACAACATCTCTCGAACCTTTCAAATGGCATGAGGAACCGATACAGACTACCACTTTCATTCATATCACCTCTTTATTCGTAATCCACAACCTCTGCCCATTTCAACAGAAATTCCCTTTCCATTTCATTACCCTTCACCGATTGGGCGGCTGCAACGATCGGCATCCATTTTTGCACATATTGTCTTGCCGTATTGCTTTTTTTGCAATAAAGTGACAGATATTTCTCAGCGATATCGTCATCACCCACTAACTTGAACTGCAGAAATGTTGTTGCTGCATCTGCCGAAGCATTTCCCTGTGTCACATGGGACCAGTCGATAATATACGGTGTACTGTCTTCGGCAATAATGATATTAGAAGGGTTGAAGTCACCGTGGCAGACCTTATTGTGATTTGGCATCCCCTCAAGACGTGTATGAAGGTCATATCTGGTCGTTGCAGACAGATTGGCCTGTGAGATCTTCATATTCATCTTATCCTTGAGCTTATTCAGAAGCGGCACACGCATAGAATTGACCTCAAGCTGCAAATTCACAAACAAGCTCAGGTGTTCGTCCAACTTCTCAGGCTCTTCTGCCATCAACATCTCAAGAGTTTTCCCCTTAATGTAATCCGATACGATCGCCCATTTTCCATCAATGGTCGTTACCTCATGGATTTTGGGAATATTTAGAGTTGTTTCTTCAATGCGAGCCTGATTAAGAGCTTCATTAAGAACACTTGCTTTAGAATACCGCTTTTCAAAAACCTTGATACACTTATCTCCGTTCCGATAGATTGTCTTAGCATTAGCAACGGCTATGATCCTGTCAAGTTTCATTTTAAATACCTCTCTTTTTGTAATATTCACAAATTATTTTCCTGATTATTATGCTCTTTTATTCATTCTAACAAATACAATGCGTGTTTTCAAATATCAAAAAAGCATACCATTGATATATTTTTTATATAACCCTTCATGATAAAAATCGAGTAGGGCGAAATTTCTTCCCCTCTCAGACTACCGTATATGCCGTTCGGTGAACTTTCCTTAGAGGTAAATTTGGACGCAGGCGGTAAAATTACCTAATATAAAGAATATATAAAACGAGGATATTAAACATAGCCCTGCACCTAACGATGCAGGGCTATAACTATACCTTCTACCATTTATACCCACAACTCCCACACTCAAACTGTGATTTTGCGGTCTTGCTAAACAAACCAAACAAAGCAACTCCTGTAACTTTACGAGCCGCAGAGATTTTCTTGATATTGGTTGACCGGCAGGTGGGACAGCGAGGGGTATTGAGATTTGGGTATTGGGTGTAATATATTTCTACAAGCAGGACACTTGGTAATATACTCAAATACATAATGTATTTCTTGACACTGAGAACAATATTCATTTAATTTATTGAGTTTATAGTCTTTTTTGAGTTAATTTTATTACATCTTTTGGCTTCATAATAAACACATCGATTTATTTTATTATAACTATTCTCTATATAAATGTCAAATGTTTCAAGCACATTTTACTATGCTCGATATTCAAGAAAATTAATACAGAATCAACCGGATTTACAAATAAACTTAGTGTGTTTAAAAAATCATTATTTTTTGTATCGTTTTGAATTGAAAAAGGCATCGAGGGTATCACAAGGCTTTTCACTCATGTTGCGGAAGAAGCCGACAACAAACGTCAAAAATCACTTCAAATTCAAGACGAGCTGATTGAGAAATACAGGACAAAAACTTCTTCAATCGAAGCGATAACTCGTGCGTTGATCCGTAAACTTGTATTTCCGGGATTAACAAAGACACCCATATCCTGCACCTCCCGAGAGCTCCTATTTTTATCGTAATGGTTTAGTCCAACCCCAACAACCTATCCTTCACCTGCTGTTTGGTTTCCTCATCAAAAACAGAACTACCGCTAACAGCAAGCCCCTCTTTGACATCTGCATTCGGCTCTAACTCACGGATGGTATTATAGGTACCACCGTCACCACTGCCGGCATGAGTGTTGAAGGGAATAATGGTCTTTCCGCTGAAATCGTAGGTATCAAAAAATGTATTGACGATCATGGGAACGGTGTACCACCAGATGGGATAACCGAAATAAATGGTATCGTAATCTTCCATATTCACTCCGATATCCTCAAACTGCGGACGCGCATTGCTGTCAGCTTCGTCCTTTGCTTGATCGGCAGTTTCGTCATATCCGAGAGGATATGCGTTTGTTGGTGTCAGAGCCACTAAGTCTCCGCCGACTTCATCATGTATCAGCACCGCCAATTGTTGCGTAGAATAATAGCCGTTGCCTGTGGGAGTAGCGGAAGAGATTGCATCGGAATTCTTGCTGTTGCCTGCACTGAAATAAAGGATGAGGGTTTTGTTTTCTGCTTTGTCGGCAGAGGTGTCCGTTTTTGAATTAGTATCTGTCACCGTTAAAGTATCAGCTTCGGAAGACGTATTCTGTGATGCATGTGCCGCTGTTCTGCTTTGCTGTGTGTTGTTCTCTGTCGGTGCATTATTGCAGGCGGTTTCGGCAGAGTTTCAAGCAATATTTCTTTTGTGCGTTCAAATTCAATCAAACCTATATCTGTTCTCAGCCTATTATATTCTCTGCCCTCTTCGTAAAAAGCCAGAACAGCGTTGTCTATTGTTTTCATATCTTTCTCCTTTGTTATAATTAAAAATTTGTTGGTCTGTTTTATCTGTTTCGATTTGTTGGTGAACGAGCTGTTCCGACATATTATCGTCTCCTTTCAAGAAAAA
>ONGS01000148.1 GCA_900317395.1 uncultured Eubacteriales bacterium
CATTGCGATATCTCTGTCTTTCGGTGAGATGTCGTTAGCGAGAACGTCTCCGATGTGAAGTTCACCCTTTGAGATATCTTCAAGACCTGCGATCATACGGAGAGTTGTTGACTTACCGCAGCCTGAAGGACCAACGAAGATGATAAATTCTTTATCTTCGATTTCAAGGTTGAAGTCGCTTACAGCTACAACGTTGCCGTCATAGATTTTGTAAACATTCTTTAATGATACACTTGCCATAATTTGCCTCCTGAGTTCGCTATATTAGGAACAACGATCGTTTAAAAATTCGATGTAAATTTTGTTTACGACCATTACCTTTAAAGCGTATTTATTTTAAATACAAAATTTAACATTATTACTATACCAGATTTTTTCCAAAAATGAAATACTTTTTTTTACTAAAATATTGAGCTGTTCTTTATCTATAATTAACATAAGACAAAAAACAAGCTTGATTTTTGTTTAAAATGTACACAGAAATTATACATTAATTCCATGTTTACGACTTAAAATGTCATTTATTTCTTTTTGCGTCAGTTCACGACATTCGCCTTGTTTTAGTGAATTATCCAGACTAACTTCCCCGATTCGTAATCGTTTCAGTTTCACAACCTCCGCTTTGACAGCATGAAACATTTTTTTCACCTGATGAAATTTTCCTTCGCAAATTTCGACAAGGGCGGTTTTGTCTGCGATAATTTTCATTTCAGCAGGCATGAATTGTAAATCACCCATTTGTATTCCTTCCGAAAATGCTTTTACATCGTTTTTATTAAGCTCTCTGTCACATTCCGCAAGATACAGCTTGTAGACATGGCTTTTCGGTGACAGCATTTTATGGGCAAGTTCGCCGTCGTCGGTAATCAGAATAAACCCCTCAGTGTCTTTGTCAAGCCTTCCGGCAGGGAAAAGGCCATCCCGTCTGAGATGTTCAGGCAAAAGGTCAATTACGGTCTTTGTGCGGCCGTCACGACTTGCGGAAAGCACGCCCGAAGGTTTGTTCATCATGATATATAAATGCTTCTTGTAAACGATTTTAATACCATTTACAATAAATTCGTCAGTATCGGGATCAAACTTCTCATTGGAGCGTTTCACCGTTTGTCCATTGACGGTGATAAGTCCTTTTTTTACCATATTTTTGGTCTCACTTCTTGTAGCGATATTCTGACCCGAAAGTATTTTATCCAGTCTTTGCAGCGACATGATTTCCTCCTTAATAAAAGTTTCAGCGGCGGGCAGATTGAAGATCACTGTACAGAATTTCTGATAACCGGGTACATATTCCTGCCCCTGATTTATCCATTTTATCATATAATCTTTGCTTTGGCAATTCAACAATTCAGATCTTACGGCATAAAATGAATCAGGACAGTTAAAAACTCATTCTGATAAATTTGGAGGAGAATATATGGATACGACTGTTTATGTAGTAGAAAAAGGCGATACACTTTCGGAGATAGCGAAGAAATTCGGTGTGAGTGTGAAGGCAATTGCCGATTTTAACGGAATAGATGATCCCGATGTCATAGCAACAGGGCAGATTTTACGCATACCGCTGCGTGACCCGGGCGAAGGAATGTTCAAAACATATACCATTCAAAGCGGCGATACACTGCTGGGTATTGCGAGAATGTACGGGACAGACGTAAATACACTGGTAAGATTAAACGGTATACTTGACCCTGACACAATAGAAGTCGGAAGAGTCATCAGAGTTCCTGCGGATATGCTGTCCGATAGAATCTATATCGTTCAGTCGGGAGATACGCTTTTAGATATAGCGGAAATGCACGGCACAACGGTTGAAACGCTCGCCGACCTCAACGGCATTGTTGATCCTGATTATCTCGAAGCAGGGCAGGTGATACGCCTTCCGTCGGAAAATTTCTCTAATGAGGATATTACTTCCTATACTGTCCGCAGCGGTGATAGACTGTGGCAAATTTCTCAGAAGTTCGGCGTAAGGCTTGTTGACCTGATCAATCTCAACAGACTTACCAATCCCGACCTGATTTATCCCGGACAAATTCTGGTACTCAGATAGAATTCCGGGTGAAGGGTGAAGGGTCAGGATTCAGAAATTGGCTTTCTGAATCCTGACCCTTTTGTTGATTCCAATACAGAGGGGTAAATATATCACGACACAAATCAATAAACGCAATAATAAACCGATATTTTGCGGAAGAACAGGGGGGATACAGTTTAAGATCAGGCAGGGGATAAGAATGGAAATGCAGGGACGGATCATCATATCAAGAAGATCGATTTTTAGTTTTGTAACCTTTATCAGCTTCATCAGACTCAGAAAGGTATTGAAAAGTTCACTGAAAATAATAATGAAAACAACGCCGAGTGTGCCGAAAACAGGCAGAAGGAAATATGTCATGATTACACGAAGAACGGAATCTATTACGTTGTAGAGCAGATAGCTTGTCTGTTGGTTGAGACCTTTCAGCATACCGTCAACACTGCTGTCGAGATACATAAGAGGAACAACAGGCGCAAGGGCGGCAATATAAAAGCCTGCACTGCTGTTTTTGTAAAGTACGGAGCCGATATCTTTTGCAAAGAAGATAAATAGAAACATCACAGGGAGGGAATATTTCAGCGTTGCGGATATCATACGCTGTGAAATGTGCCTGATACCGTTTTTGTGTCCGAGGGTATCAGCCTGAGACATTTCTGTGATGATGAGTGAAGCGAAGGGCAAAATGAAAACAGAGGGAAAAACAATAACAGGCATTGCCATTCCGCTGATAATGCCATATTCGGAAAGTGCTGCTCCACGCTGTGCGCCGTATTTCATTAATCCAACAGGAATGAGCATATTTTCTGCCGCTGCAAGCGCACTTCTCAGTCCCGAGCTTGCGGTACAGGGAAGAGCGATAGGTAAAGCGGATTTAAGCAAAGCGTTTTCGGGCTTGTATTTCTCTTTTATGTGGATTGCATCACAGAAATAGATAGCAAAACTGTAAAAGAATGACAGTATTTCAGCAGCAGTTGTGCCGAGTGCCGCCGCACAAAGAGGGTCAAAGCCTTTTGGAGTAAGGTATGTAAAAGCAAACACACATACTCCAATTTCGGAAACCTGCTCTAAAATTTGTTCTCCGGAGATCCTCAGCATTTTTCTTTTTGCAGTGAAATATCCTCTCACGGCTGCTGAAAACGCTGCAAACGGCAAAGATACTGCTAAAATACGCAAAGGTGTGGCACTTCTTCCGATATCCGTCACGGCACATGACAGAATATCAGCCGACAAAAAAAGAACAACGGCAAGCACAAGACCGACAGTCGAAGAAAAAGCAATTAGTTTTGATGCTGTATATTTTGCCTTTCCTGCTTCTCCTTTTGCGAGAAAATCGCCGACAAGCCTTGTGGCAGTAACGGAAATGCCCGAGGTGGATATCAGCAGGAAAAAGGCATACACGGTCAGTATCAGCTGATAGATTCCCAATACCTCCGCCCCGACCATGCCCGTCAACCATACCCTGAACATCATCGACAGAGTGCGTATCAACAGTGAACACAAAGCCATAATCATACCGTTTTTCAAAAATAATCTTTTTTGTATAATACCAGAACCTTTCTTTTTCAATGTGCAATGATTTTATGTGGGGAGTTTGTAGGCTAATGAAACAGAACAGTTTGAAACAGAGGATTTTTGGTATCTGTAAAATTCGGAGTGCGGCGATGAATTTGTCTTTATGAAAAAGTAGCGACCGAAGGGTAGCGACTGCGCAAATTGGGAGCGCAGGCACTGCGCCGGTGTC
>ONGS01000158.1 GCA_900317395.1 uncultured Eubacteriales bacterium
GAACTATGATGTTTGAGATGATGCAAAAGTTCAAACCATATTTACTCAACCCCTCTCCCTGAAATCCATAGCATCCGCCCTTGAATACTCCACAGGAACAGAATGATAAACCGTCAATATGTTAAAAACGATCTTGTTTGGTTTTATGGACAAGGGATACATATCCTTAAGAGAGCTTGAAGATGAATGCAAAGTTAATATTAGATATATGTACCTTATGGAATACGAAACGCCGTCATACAAAACGTTTGGCAACTTCATAAATGATAATCTGACCGACAGCGCGGAGGAAATATTCAAAGAAATAATGTCATATATCTCACGTGAGGATAAGGTCGATTTGGATCACGTGTATATTGACGGCTCAAAATTTGAAGCGAACGCCAACAAATATACTTGGGTATGGAAGAAATCAACCGAAAAATACAGATACCAATTATTTGCGAAGATAACCTCTCTGTTTGATAGAATGAATGCGGAATTGTCTTATGCAGGCGTAACAATACAGACCAATACAGAATACACCCCGGAATATCTTACCGAAATACTTTCAAGCTACAAAATGGTTTGCGGTATTGATGAAAGCAATTTTGTTCACGGCAGAGGGCATAGAAAAACAGCAGAACAGCGCAACTGCGAAAAGTTGACAAAGTATCGGGACAAGCTAAGTGAATATGTTGTAAAGCTTTCTGTCTGCGGCGAGGACAGAAACAGCTATTCAAAAACAGACCACTCGGCGACCTTTATGAGGATGAAGCGCGACTATATGGGAAACGACCAGCTTCTGCCCGCCTACAATGTACAGATCGGCGTTGCGGATGAATATATAGCCGTTGTAGACGTCAATCATTACAGAAGCGATATGGACTGCTTTGAGCCGTTGATGGAAAAGTTCAAAGGCATTTACGGCTTTTACCCGAAATATCCGACAGCAGACGCGGGATACGGCTCTTACAATAACTACATCTACTGTCAGGAACACGGAATGGAAAAGTTTATGAAGTTTCCGATGTACAAGAAAGAAACTACGGACGAAAAATACCATAGCGATCCGTTCAGGGCGGTCAACTTCAAAATCGACAAAGAGGGGAATCTGAGATGTCCGAATGGAAAAAAGATGATATTCTCGTACAGAAAGAATGTTAAGAACAACAAATACGGCAGACAGGAAGAAATATACGTCTGCGAGGACTGCACAAGCTGCCCTTACGCAGAGAAATGCAAAAAGACCGATAAGAACAGAACTGTCAGACTGAACGAAGAACTGACGACTATGCACCAAGAGGTTCTTGACAATCTCGAAAGTATTCACGGCGCTCTGCTCAGAATGAATCGTTCAATACAAGCGGAAGGTGCCTTTGGCGTGATGAAACACGACCGGTGGTACAGAAGATTGGTGCGAAGAGGCTGGATAAAGGTCGAACTTGAGATTTATTTGGTTTCTATCGGATTTAATCTCCACAAATTTCATAGCAAACTAAACAGACCCCAAAAAGCTGCCTGAGTTTTCAACAAGCTAATTTTGGGGTAAGGGGTTTTATACCCATTTTTCAACGATAGACCATGTTTTCCACGAAAAAAAAGAAGAGCCGTGAAGGCTGAAGTTAAATACTTCATTTCTTCACAGCTCCTTTTGATAATTAAATAATTTTTTGGTGTATCGTGAGGAGGCGTTTATCGGCATGAATGACAACATTATAAAAAACTAGATAAAAACGGATATATGTATTTTATGGACTACACTGGTGATTATTACGATCAGAAGATAATTGGGAAAATGACCAGAAGAATTTCTGCAAAACCCGGCTGTTCCTGTTTTCTTACCAACAATGAAAAAGGTGAAGTCCTGACCTGCAGGAATTATGACCTGGGACATCGCGTATCGGCAGAGAATGGTGCATATACCGGCCTGAATGTTATCCTGCACTGCAGACCGAAAGGAAAATATGAATCCATCGGAATCGCTGATGCTGTATGGATAGCTCCTTTTAACCCCTTTTATCAGGCTGGCGGACCGGATTTGTCATGCTTTTCTCCGGAAATGTTCTGCGGTCTCCCTTACGTTTGTATGGACGGTCTCAATGAAAAAGGACTAAGTGCCAACCTTTTGAGAGTTGATATAAAAAAGGGGGATCAGCCCGCAAAATCAGAATATACTTCCGGGTTTTTACTGAGGAATATACTTGATACCTGTGCTTCTGTTGATGAAGCAATGAAATATGTGGAAACTTCTGAATTCAGACCGGAGCAATGGCAGGGTGTTCATCTTTTTGTGTCGGATGCATCCGGAAAAAGTATAATTATTGAAAGCCGAAACGGTCAGCTTTCTTCTGCTGAAACCGATATTGCAACGAATTTTTACCTTTGTAGCAATGATAGGGAAGATGCATACAAAAACGGCTGCTTGCAGGAAAAAGCAGTATTTTTGTCAGGAATGGACGGACAAAGCCGTTATTCATACGGATACGGACACGGCTACCATCGTTTTGCCTGCATACTTAGC
>ONGS01000056.1 GCA_900317395.1 uncultured Eubacteriales bacterium
ACAAAAGTTTGTAATAGGATATTGAAAAATAAGAAAAAATAAGTTAAAATAATAACATATGTAATTTTCAAAAAAGACAGGGAGGAATCGTCATGGCTACAAAATTTGATATAATTACAGGCAATGATACTATTTTTAACAATAAGGAATATATTACGGATTCAATTATCTTCAATACGATCGAATCAGCCAGAAATGAATCGGAATATACGATGTATTCCGACCACAAAAATGTTATCATACTTACCGCAAAAAAGGGGCATAAAGTATGGCTTTGGACCTCTTCCTCCATTAAGGACGATACCAACAAACTGATTGACATATGTCGATTTCTGCGTGACTGCAAAATTCCTAAGGCAGAAATCTATTTAAAGCAGGATGTAGCTGGCAATTTTTCTGATTTATATGCACTGACCACGCTGGAGATTAATTATGTGGTAAAAGACGAATTTTCTCTTGCAGTGTATACTTATTCGGGAGAAGAAATCAGCAATATTCCCGGCATTGCACTTGAAAATGATGAAAAAATCATTCTGATTAACAAGAACAATCCCCAACACATAAAACTGGTAACAGATTTTTATACTCAGCTAAAAGATGAATTCCGCTGGAATGACAAATTTGAGCGCAAGGTAAACGAATATTTAGATATGGAGCTGTATGCTTTTATAAAGGACGGCAGAATGATTGCTAATGCAGCCATTGGCGGAAAAACCGAACAGTATCTGCGAATCAGATCTATTGCAGTTCTTCCAAACGAGCGGAAAAAAGGTTACGGCTACAAGATGTGTGTGTTTGCGGTAAATAAAATCAAAGAGCGTGACCTCACCCCCATTCTTTACACCCATATCGGCAACGCTTCTGCTGTCGCTCTCTGGGGCAAATCCGGATTCAATGTCAAAGACAAGCTTTATCTTCTGAAAATCGAAAACAATGAATAATCAAAACCACCCGATGAACGGGTCTATGTACTCTTTTAGTGTTATCTGATCATTCATATAATCTTCCTGTAATTGGTTTTTGATATATTCGGCTATTATTTTTTCATTTTTCCTACTGTATCAACATAATAGCCTCTACACCAAAAATGACAATTCCCATATTTGTACTTCAGATTTGCATGTCTGTCGAATATCATCAGTGAGCTTTTTCCTTTGAGAAATCCTACAAACTCTGCTATACTGAGATACGGAGGGATACTAACCAACATATGAATATGATCGGGACAAGCTTCTGCATCTATTATTTCAACTTTTTTTCTTCGCAAAGCTTTCTTAGTATTTCTCCGATATCTTTTCTGAGTTTTCCGTATATCTCCTTTCTTCTGTATTTGGGTGCAAATACAATATGGTATTGACATCTGCAAGTTGAATGCGAGAGATGTTTAATTTCATTTTTCATGGTAATACCCTCCTTATTGTTTTTGGTAATGCGGTGTCCAAACCTTTACCAGTATACCATAAGGAGGTTATTCATTCTACTTTCTGCTCATGCTAAAGCGCCCAATAGAAAAACGGCAGTTACCCCGAAAGTAACTGCCGTTATTATATTATGGTCAAATCATTTGATCAATGCACACACTGCATCGCCCATTTCAGAAGTAGAAACTTTCTTGGTTCCTTCGGTGTAAATATCAGGCGTTCTTGTAGTTTTAAGAACCTCCGCTACAGCGTTTTCAATAGCATCGGCAGCCTTCGGTTCGTCAAGAGAATAACGCAGCATCATAGCAACAGAAAGTATGGTAGCAAGCGGATTTGCAATACCCTGTCCTGCAATGTCAGGTGCACTGCCATGAATCGGCTCATACATACCAAGCTTTGAACTGTTCAGGCTTGCGGATGCAAGCATACCGATTGAACCGCTGATCATGGATGCTTCATCGGAAAGAATATCGCCGAAAATGTTGGAAGTAACAATAACATCAAACTGTTTCGGATTTCTGACAAGCTGCATTGCACAGTTGTCAACATAAAGATGATTCAGTTCGACCTCGGGATATTCCTTGGAAAGCTCTATCATCGTGTTTCTCCAAAGTCTTGAGGAATCAAGCACATTTGCCTTGTCAACACTTGTCAGCTTTTTATTGCGTTTCATTGCCATATCAAAAGCAACTCTGCCGATACGCTGGATCTCATTGATATTATACTTTTCGGTATCATAGGCAGCAGCAATACCATCTTCTTCAAAATTGCCCCTCTTGCCGAAATAAATTCCGCCTGTCAGCTCACGGACGATCATAATGTCCATTGCATCTCCGATAATTTCATCCTTCAGCGGTGAAGCACTGCGCAATGGCTCAAAAATAACTGCCGGACGAAGATTGGCAAAAAGTCCGAGAGCACCTCTTATTCCAAGAAGACCTGCTTCGGGACGGTTACTGCCGGGCTGGCTGTCCCATTTCGGACCACCTACTGCTCCTAAAAGAACGCTGTCGCTTGCCTTGCACTTATCAATCGTTTCCTGCGGAAGCGGAACGCCCGTTGCATCAATGGCACAGCCACCGAGAAGCGCATCTTCATATGTGATTCCGAAGCCATATTTCTCTGCTGTCACATCAAGCACCTTTACTGCCTCGTTCACGATTTCAGGGCCAATTCCGTCGCCCTTGAGCAATGTAATGTTATAATTTTTCATTGGTATTCTCCTTTTTCAATTTCGTCTATACTCATTATAATTCCTTTTTTATCATTAGTCAAGTAAATCAGCGCAACCGCAGTGCCTGCGCTGTCAATTCAAGAAGTCGTTCGCTACGCTCACTACTTTTTTCATAAAGGCAGTTCATTGCCGCGATTTGAATTTAATTTAAAACGCGGGAAGAAATTAATCATGTTTAATGATGCCCCGGAATTCTTTGATTTCACACCATCAACCTAATTGCCTTGTATTCCTACACAATCTCCCAGTACTTTACCGATTGGGTCACGAATGACAATATTCGCATGGTTATCAAAGGGTGTTTCGGATTTATTCAGAAGAACGATTTTATCTCCGCCGAAATAATTCAGAAATCCTGCCGCCGGATATACATTCAGGGATGTACCGCCGATAATTAGCACCTCTGCATTTGCGATTGCTCTTACCGCTCCCGATACAACATTGTCGTCAAGACCTTCCTCATATAAAACAACATCAGGCTTGATGATACCGCCGCATGAACATTTCGGTATACCTTCCGACTTTGTAACAGCGGTGACATCATATAATTGATGGCATTTCACGCAGTAATTTCGCATTACAGAACCATGAAGCTCATAGACGTTTTTACTTCCTGCCGCCTGATGCAACCCGTCAATATTCTGTGTCACCACTGCTTTCAGCTTTCCCAGCTTTTCAAGCTTCGCAAGCGCAATATGTGCCTTGTTCGGCTTGGCAGTAAGACAAAGCATTTTATCACGGTAAAAATCATAAAAATCTCTCGGCTTTGTCATGAAAAAGCTGTGACTGAGTATCGTTTCGGGAGGAAATTTGTACTTTTGGTTATAAAGTCCGTCCACACTGCGGAAATCAGGAATTCCGCTTTCCGTTGATACGCCTGCACCGCCGAAAAATACAATGTTATTGCTGTTTTCAATAACTTCTTTCAGTTCCTCATACACATAAATTCCTCCTTATCCCATACTGACAGTTCACTGATTTTCCGTAACATATTTTCGTATGATCTCAAAATGACCATACTTATCTTTTATTTCGTCATTATCAAATTCATTCAGCATTTCTTTCAGCTTTGGAATGTCAATGTCTCCCTTATACTGTGAGTCTTTGATATACAGTCCGAAGGCAGCAAGAAAAGCTGCTGTATGAATGTTTTTGTCTTTCGCCTTTTTCAGGTCGTTAATGCTTACGGTATGTGTCATTACACTGTTAACGTCCTCAGGTGTTTTATAATGTATTTCGATAAAGGCAAATTCATCCTTATTCCCTGCCGATTCACTCTGCACATAGCGTGTGGAATAAGTTTTCACTGCCGTTCCCTTTTTCAGTTCTACCAAAGCAACAACATTATGCCCCGAACCAATTCCGTCAACAGCTTTTTCCGTATCGTTAAATTCTTTTTGTGTCAGCACTCTTGCATCATAGCCGACAAGACGGTATTCCTTTACATAGTACGGATTCAGTTCCACGGAAATTTTAACATCCTTTGCTACAGTAACAAGATTGGAGATCAGTTTTTTCCAGAGGTTATCCAGAATATCACCCGGGTTAGCGATCAAGGTATAATTACCGTTGCCGTTTCTTGCCAGAGCCTCCATCTTATTATCCTTGAAATTCTCCATACCGTATCCCACAACAGAAAGATAGATACCTGTTTCTCTCTTTTTGAGAATATATTCAGAAAGTCCGCCTTCGCTCGTAATTCCGAAATTAAAATCTCCGTCGGTAAAGATAAACAATCTGTTGTTGGCGTCTTTGTCATAATTTTCTGACAAAAAGGTGTAGGCATTTTCCAGTCCTTCACTGCCATTGGTACAGCCGCCGATACCATCGATCGACATCACAGCCTTGATACATTTGTCCATATTGCTGCATTCCATTTTTTCGGCAACCGTAACAGTTTCATCGGAATAGGCAATGATTGACATGATATCTCCCTTGCCCAGCTTGCTGATGACAGCCATCAGCGACATCTGAACCAGTACCCACCTCTCGCACATACTGCCAGAAACATCCACCAGAAACGCTAAATTCTGCTTTACTTTCTTGTCTGCCTTTTTGCCCTTCAAACCGACAAACAATAATTCCGATTCCTGATTCCACGGACATTTTGCCTGTTCAATACTGACGGAAAAAAGCTCCTCATTTTCGGGCTTTTTCAGTTTATACGGGTAGGAATTGATAATTTCCTCGATTCGGACAAAACCACCATCGATTCTTCTTCCTGTACTGATTTTACTCCTGACATACGACCATGAAGCAGTATTGACATTGGCAGAAAAAATCAGCTGCGGCCTGTCAAGCGGCGTTGCATTTTCAATTTCGGGTGCGGTATGTGTTTCTGCTGTATTGAACTCCGTCATGGCTGCCGGCAAAGGTGCTGCCATGTCCGGCATTGCCATTGCACGCTCAAAGCATACTCCATCCTCCACCTCGGCACAGCTGACGGATGCCATACCTCCCATAAACGGTTTTCCCTTCAGCTTTCCGAAAAAGCCCTCTGGTACAGGCGGACGTACTTCCTGCCGCCAGAACGTCCAGTCCTCCCGATAGGCTGCCGAATGTTTCACCCTGATTTCCGCACCGAAACAGGAGGAACACAGCTTTTTGCACTGCTTTTCCGTAAAACCCAGTTTCTGATAAAATGCGTACATATCGTCATACTGTTCTTTTGATATTTCAATATATTCTTCTCTTCTCACGACACTCACACCTCCGCTGTTAATTCACGTTGCCGTTCCCTACTGTCACTGCTTTGTTTGATTGTAACATATTTCAGGCTATTGGTCAATATATTTTAACCAACATTACAAATTTACTTTTCGCTGTTGGCATCATAGTATTTAACGATATCGGTGAGATGGTCAATGATAAATCTTTGTGCCTGTTCACTATAAAGAATAATGGTATATGCGCCGAACGTACCCATTCCCTGCCTTGTGATAATGCCGATCTCTTTGGATTTTTCGGTAGGAACGCGGCGTATACTCCCCTTGTATTCTTCCTCGTTGCTAAGATACCCCTGACTGACAAGCCAGTCGTTGATTGCCTTTGCCTGCAATTTTTTCATGCCGTCTTTGCTCATGATCTCATTGACCGATTTCGCGATCTGCGACACTGCCTGCGGTTCTTCCGATACAGATATTTTATCCAGTAATGACTCATCCACAGAAAACGGCAGTCTGGAAGAAGTTCTTTTCGGCTTTGGTGCTTGGACATCGCCGTTGGCGGCGTTGTCCAACACTTCTGCGATATACAGAAAGCAATTCTTCAGCCTTTCGTTGGTAATAACACTATCCTCTGCAACGGATGTTCCGTCAATCGGATTAATTCCACCTGCAAGCTTCAGCATATACATTTTTGCCCTAAGCATTTTTTCTTTTTCGGTAAGCATTATATCACCTTGCGATTTTTTAACCGTTCAATTACCCCCTTGATTACATTGGCACGATTGAACGGCGTAATAAAGTAAAAACCGTCAACATACGGACGTATCCTCTCCGCAAGCTCCGCGGCAATGCCCATTCCAACTTCTTCGGCTTCTTCACGGCTCATTTCAGGCGAAAAACGGCTGACAAGCTCATCGGGAATTACCATTCCCGGAACTTCGTTTTGCATAAAGCTTGCATTTCTGAAACTTACCATTGGCATAATGCCTGCAATCACTTTCACATCTTTTTTGTTTGCTTCCTTAATACATTCTATCGCCTTTTCGGTAAATACAGGCTGAGTCAGCACAAATTTTGCTCCACAAGCGATTTTTTTATCCAGTCTTTTCAGTGCAAATTCTGCTCTTGGCGCAGCCGGGTCAAACGCTCCTCCTACTGCAATTGGAGAATCGGCAAACACAGAACCGTTAAGCTCGCCAATCAGTGTCATCAGCTTTGTCGAATCAAGATTGAAAACAGGCTTAATCACACCTCTGTCCGTTTCCGCAATATGATCTCCCGTTACCGCCAGCACAGAACGGATGCCCTCGCTGTGCGCTCCAAGAAGAATCGAACGCAAAGCATTGATATTCTTGTCACGGCAGCAGATATGCGGAAGGGTATCAATTCCAACTTCACGCTTGATTCTTGCGGAGCATACAACAGAATCCGCCTTTGCATGGCCAAGCGGAGAGTCTGAAACCGTAATCATATCAACGCCGCAATCTTTAAGAATCTTTGCCGCCGCTATCATTTTACTGAAATCGGAGCTATATGGTGGATCAAGCTCCGCGGCGATAACAAACCTATCCTCCGTTATCCGTGAAGAAGATACCGACTTTGGCTTTCTGTCAGAGAAGTTGTAGGAAATTTCCTTCACAGAATCAATGCTTCCATTATTGATATATTTCGCAAGAAGTCTGATATATTCGGGTGTTGTGCCGCAGCAGCCGCCTACAGCCGAAAGACCGTGCGGTATAAACCTTGCTGTCTGCCTTGCAAAATAGGACGGTGCCGAATTATAGACCGTTCTTCTGTTCACGATTGACGGATACCCTGCATTCGGCATCACAATCGTGAATAAATCCGTATGCTCACGAATATAAGTGAAAAAGGGAACTGCCTTTGCATACATCTGCACAGCACCACTGCCGCAATTCAGTCCTACTGCAACAAACTTATCTTTATTAGCAATAATCGAATCAAGCAGTCTTTCCGCCGACAGTCCCGAACGGGTAAAACCATCAGGGAGCAGCGTAAACGACACGATAATTTCCGCATCGGCTTTTTTTTCAAGAATATAATCGACTGCGGGCAAAACAGCCTCAAGCTCGGAAAGCGTTTCAAAGATAAAGTTTTGAGCTCCTGCTTCTAAAAAAGTATCAATAATAAATTGATATTCGCCCGACACATCAAATCCGTTATCAGTATTATCGTAAATAGCACTAACATCAGCACAAACAACTGCTTTTTCTCCTGCGCATTTTTCCGCTGCCTGATATCCGCTGCGAATAATTTCTCCGAGCTGTTCATGTGTGACACTCAGAGTAACACTGTTTGCCGAAAATGTATTGGTTCTGATGAGTTTTGCACCGGCAGCAATATATTCACTATGTATTTTTTCGATAATTTCGGGAGAAGTAACATTCGCTTTTTCGCAAAGTTCTGCTTCATTTCCCGTAAGCTGCGAATAATATGTTCCCATTGCACCGTCTGTCAGTACGGTTTTATTATTTTTAAAAAGTTCTTTTAGTGTCATAACATTTCTCCATATAAAAAATACGGGGACAAGCTGCTGCTCATCCCCACGGTATCGATTATTTTTCATTCTATTCTGTTGCAGGGCTACAAAATTATGCTGTATAAGAATTATTTGCTGTTTCTGAGGTCGTTCAAACAAGACTCGCAGACATTACGGTCTTTATAATTGATTATGCCATCAGCCGAACCACAGAAAATACACGCCGGACAATATTTTTTGATAATAATGCAGTCATTTTCAACAAAGAATTCCACCGAATCTTTACCATCAACAATTTTCATAGATTTTCTGAGATCTGCCGGAAGAACCAACCTTCCAAGATGATCTATTTTCCTTACGCATCCGATTGCTCTCATAACCAAAACCTCCCTTTTTAAATAAAACGACACCGCCTATTGCTCCCCAACAAATCCTAAATTTTCCAGATTGTCCACGTCAGAATTTCCGGACAAAGCATTTTTTTACACATTTATTCAAAAAAATTAGTTGGTGCAACGATATTGTGTACTCTCATATTACTATGCAACATCCAGGTTTGTCAATAGACAAATTAAAAAAAATTGGAAAAATTTTGGAATTTTTCAAGTTTTTACCAAAAATATGTAAAAATATTGGTTTTCTTGCACGATAAAAACATAGATTTTCTATGTTTTTTGTAGTGTTTTGTCGAATTTGGTGTTTCATATAAAATAAATATATTTTGAGTTTTCGGAGTGATAAAATGTTAGGGTATATCTGGTTGTTCATGATATCGGCAAGTGTTGTTTGTGCTTTTATGACAGGAAGAATGGACAACCTTGCCTCAGCTGTAACCGAAGGGGCGGATAAGGGGGTAAAGCTGATTATTTCAATGGCAGGTGTAATGTGTCTGTGGACAGGAATTATGAATATAGCAGAGAAAAGCGGGCTGACCAAAATCATTTCTCATATTCTCTCGCCCGTACTCAGCCGCATTATGCCCGATTATCGTCCCGACAGCAAAGCTCTTCAGGCCGTCAGTGCCAACATTACCGCCAATATCTTAGGTCTTGGCAATGCCGCAACGCCTTTAGGGATTACTGCTATGAAAGAAATGCAGAAAAACAATCGGCTCGGCGACAAACCGAACAGCTCCATGATCATGTTTGTGGTAATCAACACAGCCTCCGTACAGCTGATTCCGGCGAGTGCCGCCGCATTAAGACAAGCCGCCGGAAGTACCGACCCTTATGTTATCCTCCCGTATGTATGGATCTCTTCGCTCTGCGCACTGTCTATCGGGGTTGCGGCCGCCATGATATGCTCACGCCTCAGTGGAAGGAGGAAACGAAATGGATAAAATCGGCATCTATGCCGTCCCCTTTGTCATCATGTTTATTGTAGTTTTCGGCGCTGTGAAAAAAGTTGATTTATTTGAAAGCTTCCGTCAAGGAGCAAAGGATGGTATTGGATCTCTCATCTCAGTAGCTCCCTCACTGATCGGACTGGTTCTGGCTGTGAACATGTTGGATGCATCGGGATTTTTTGATATTATATGCAGTCTTCTTTCCCCTGTTTGCAGTGCCGTGGGAATTCCTCAGGAGGTTCTTCCTCTCGGTCTGATTCGCCCTGTCTCGGGAAGCGGTTCCTATGCTGTTCTTTCTTCCATACTTGAAAAATACGGTCCCGACAGCCTGATCGGAAAAACAGCCTCCGTCATGGCAGGTTCAACAGAAACAACTTTTTATGCTATAGCGGTATATTACGGAGCGGCAGGCATCCGAAAAACACGTTATACTGTTCCTGCGGCGATAGCTGCAGATTTATGTGGAATAATCACAGCAGTGATCACAGTACGCAGTTTTTAATACGACACAAAGCGCAGTCATTTCTGACTGCGCTTGTGCAAAAGGAAGGGATAATGAAAAAACAACAAAGGGTTGATTTACTCTAATTTATTATAGATTAATCATATCATAAAATATTTGTTTTTTCAATACCTTTTTTCAATTTTTTTAATTTTTTTCTAAAAATTTACAAATTCACTCCGAACCTGTATCCGCTTTTAACTTGATTTTCACTTCAAAGGTATAACCCTTTGATTTAGAATTTTTAACAGGTCTGTAAAGCTTCAATGTTACTTCGTCACCGGGCTTGTATTTTTTCAGTTCATCGATCAATTCCGTACTGGATATAATCGTTTGTCCGTTGATTTCAGTAATAATATCATTTACTTCTGCATCGGTAGACGCAAGCGGACTGTCCTTGTTGATTTTTGTAATCATCATACCCTGCGGAATATTATTTGTTTTTGACATATAAAGCGTACTGGTCTTTCCCTCAATACTAAGTGTACCTCTGTCGTTAACATAACCGTATTTAATAATTTTATTAGCAATTTCCACAACGCTGTTGCTTGGAATCGCAAATCCCATGCCCTCATAGTCAGTCGCTACCAGTTTGGCTGTATTCATGCCGATCACCTGACCATGTTCATTAATTAGCGCACCCCCTGAATTGCCGGGGTTAATAGCGGCATCAGTCTGAATATACTTAATATAACCACTGCCTGAAAGAATTCTGTCAAGAGCAGAAATAGCGCCCTTAGTCAGAGAATTGGAAAATGCCGAGCCACCCGGGTTACCGATTGCAAATGCTTCCTGACCTACCATTAGCTTGTCCGAATCCGCAAATTCAGCAGGGACAAGATCATGTGCATCAATTTTTATCACAGCAATATCCGTTTTGACATCAATCCCGATAATTGTTCCCAGATACTGCGTATTATCCGTCAGTGTCACCATAACGCCTGTTTTTTTGCTGTCATCAACAACATGACTATTAGTAAAGATATAGCCATCCTCGGTCGCGATAATGCCCGAGCCTTCTCCTTCGGCTGAACGGATATAATCACCGTTTTCGTCATAGGATGTGATACATACAATCGACTTGGCGGCTTTATCATAAACCTTCGTTGCTGTCTTTGTATTTTCCGACTGTCCTTCGGGTGTTTCCGCTGCGGAAATCTGAGGACCGTCGGGATTAGCATTTGTATCGGGTGCTTTGGTAATATCAGAAGGTTCTCCGTAAGAGGATTCTACCTTACTGCTGCCGGACGGTTCCGAATTTTCGCTCTCACCTTCCGATAATCCTGAGCTCACCACAAAAATCAGCACGCCTGCAATAATAATAACCACCGCTGCACATAAACACCATACAAATATTTTTGCTCCTGACCCCTTCGGCTTCTGCGGCGGCATACCATACATTGGATATGGCGGAGGATAATAAGACGGAACACCCGAAGGAGGATACGGTGGTTTTTGAGTTCCAGGCTGAGGACGTGTATAATAAACTTGGTCCTGCTGAGGCTGTCCCGCGCGATTTGGTTCTGTTTGCCATGTATTGTTTATATCAGAGCCTCCGTCATTCGGGTAGCCGTAGCTACTCTCATCAAATTCGTTGGGCATAAATATCGCCTCCATAAAATTTATTTTATCTTTAAATTTGGATTCTTTTTTGGAATATAGAATTTAAATTCTGTATATTCACCATAAACACTGTCTGCGGTAATATCTCCGCCATGCTGACGAATAATACTTCTTACAAGATATAGTCCAAGACCGAGTCCCTTTTTGTCCTTGCTTCTGGATTTATCGGTTTTATAGAATTTATCAAACACAAGCGGTATTTCGGATTTTTTGATTCCCGTTCCGCTGTTTTTCACACTAAAATCCGTCTGTATGGAATTTTCTGTTATGTTAAATTCAATGAAACCGCCCTCATTTGTGAATTTAACTGCATTTTCGATCAGGTTGTATACCACCTGATGAATCAGGTCTTTATCTCCGTAAATATTTTTCGGGCTGATTTTATCCAGTCCTCTAACGTCAATATTCCTCTTATCTATTTCCTGCTCAAAAGTAATGATTATAGTAACAAGCACCGAAAGCAAATCAAATTTTTTGTAATTGATTTTCAGTTCACCGTTATCGATCCTTGAAAGATTAAGCATGGAATGAACAAGTCTTGAAAGGCGTTTTACCTCATCTGCTACAATATGCAGATAATACTGATGCTTTTCAGGCGGTATCGTTCCATCCAGAATACCATCAATAAATCCTGCTATCGTTGTCATAGGCGTTTTGAGCTCATGCGAAACATTTGCTACAAAGCTTCGCCTTGTACCCTCGGCTGTTGCAAGTGATTCTGCCATATTATTGAATGCAACAGCCAGTTCACCAATTTCATCATTGCTCGTTTCACTGACCCTGATGCTGAATTCACCTTTTGCAAACTGTTTTGCCGCCTGAGCCATCTGTTTCAGCGGTTTTACCAGATTATAAGAGAAAAGTCCGATTGCAAGAATCGAAACTCCCAGTGATGCGATTGCCGAAAGAATAAAGATTTTCAATACCATATCAGTAAAGATTGAAACGTCACTCGCATCAGTAGTAACGATCACAACTCCCATCACATCTCTGTCGTTATTATAGGTGATTGCCCTGGCCGCAACATATCGTTCTGTCTGATAAATACCACCAAGCGTTGTTTTTGAGAAATACTGTCCTTGTTCTATCGTCTCTTGTATCACTTCGGGAGCAATTCTTTCATCCAGAGGAATTCTGCCGTCGGTATATTCTTCTTCAAATTCTTCTTCTCCGCTATTTTGGTTTTCATCATTACCGCTGTTCTGTCCGTTGTTTTTTTCTTCTACTGTTGAGGAATATTTCGGTTTGCTGTCAATCGCATTAACTGCGATCTGTGTTCTTCCGCTGACATCGGTAATAGCGATATCGCCCCCAACTTCGCTGGCAAAGAAATTCAGAAATTTATCAATTTCCTTTACATTATTGAGTGTCAGTGTCCTTGTGGCATCTGCTGTTATTGGTTGATTAATAGAAACATCTTCTTTGATAAATTTTGCAACATTTTCGGCACGGCTGTCAAGCACATTCAGTTTTTCCGCTGTCCAGTAGTTGGAAATGGCAAGGGTTAGGATCGTACCGAGAACAAGAAAGCTAAAAAAAACGATCAGAACACTGACATTCATATATTTTCTGAAAAGTGATCTTCTTGCGTAAAATTTATTCTTTAACCTCAAATTTATAACCTACTCCCCATACGGTCTTGAGTGCCCATTTATCCGACACGCCTTCGAGTTTTTCTCTGAGTCTTTTGACATGAACATCAACGGTTCTGGAATCTCCGTAATAATCAAAGCCCCACACCTCATCAAGTAATTGATCTCTTGTAAATACTCTGTTTGGGTTGCTGGCAAGATGATAAATCAGTTCCATTTCCTTCGGCGGAGTATCAATTTGCTCGTTATTGACCCTCAGTTCATAGTTTGTAAGGTTTATCACCAGCTTATCAAAACTTACCTCTTTTTGTGTACTCTGCACCTGTGTTCCGGGTATCTGGTCATTGGTTCTTCTGAGGACAGCCTTGATACGAGCTACAATTTCCTTTGTTTCAAATGGTTTCACAACATAGTCGTCTGCGCCAAGTTCCAAGCCGAGAACCTTGTCAAAAACTTCGCCCTTTGCGGTAAGCATAATGATCGGACACTGTGATGTTTTCCTGATCTCACGGCAAACCTGCCATCCGTCCAGAACCGGAAGCATGATATCAAGCATAACCAAATCAGGTTTTTCGGTTTTAAATTTTGTTACTGCCTGACCGCCGTCATTTGCGATTACCACTTCGTATCCTTCTTTTTCTATGTAAAGCCTGAGAAGCTCACAAATATTTATATCGTCATCGACAACAAGTATTTTACCCATACTCATTTTTATCAACGCCTTTCCGTCAAAATAAAATAATTAATATAATTTATATTATAACATATTTTTTTACCTATGAAAATGTTTTTTCAAAAATTATTAAAGAGCCTCCGCATAGCACGGTGGCTCTTTCATTTGAAGTGCAATAATAAGCAACAAAGCGACCGCCGTTCTTCCATACGGGAATTACGGCGGTTACTATATACTAATCACTAATTTTTAATCGCTTTTTTAAAGCAATCCATAATATAATAGACTTCATCATTGGTAAGTCTTGAATAAAGCGGAAGGGTGATTTCATTTTCGTACATCTTATATGCATTAGGAAAATCTGCGATATCAAAGCCAAGATTTTTATACGCTGTCAACATCGGCAGAGGCTTGTAATGTACATTGGTTGCCACTCCCATACCTGCCATTCTTTCTATCACTTTATTTCGGTAAGCTTCATCTTTGTCTATCAGTTTGGCAAGATACAAATGTCCGCTGGAGGTAAATTTTTCTTTGTCGGAATAATGTTGCAGCATAGAAACCCCTGTATTTTGAAGCTCCCTGTCGTAAAATTCAATTATTCTTCTGCGGCGTTTCAGCAGCATCGGGTAGCGTTTCATCTGTGCAATACCAATTGCTGCAGCAATATCGGTCATATTGCATTTATAGTAGGGGGCAACAATGTCATACTCCCATGAACCCATTTTTGTTTTGGCAAGTGCATCTTTTGACTGTCCGTGCAGTGAATACAGCATATATTGTTTATACAAATCATCACTATCTACCCCGAACTGACGTTTCCAGGTAATTGCACCGCCCTCACCTGTGGTAAGATTCTTGACCGCATGGAAAGAAAAAGCAGTAAAATCCGCAAGCGCACCTGTCATTAACTGATTTCTTCTCGCACCGAAAGAATGTGCGCCGTCAGCCATAACAATTACTCTTCCATAGGCTTCCTGAATGGGATTTTTCGGGCGAAACAAGGACTTTTTCGCCTTAACTGCAGCAAACACTTTGTCATAATCGCACGGCACACCGCCGACATCTACGGGAATGATCACCTTTGTACGTTCGGTGATCAGGTCGGGCAATTTGTCATAATCCATCTGCACCGAATTCGGAGCACAATCGATCATCACCGGTTTTGCTCCCACATGACAAATCACGCTTGCCGATGCTGTATATGTATACGCGGGAACAATCACTTCATCTCCTGCTCCTACGCCCAGCACTCTGAGGGTCGTTTCAAGCGCAGATGTGCAGGAGTCAAAACAGGCGGTTTTATGGCTCATACAAAATTCTGTTATCATATTTTCAAATTTTTTTGTTCTCGGTCCTGTTGTGATCCAGCCGCTTGTTAATGCGGCAACCACTTCTTTCACTTCCTCCTGTCCGATATCGGGCGGTGAAAAAGGTATTTTCATAATATGTTTTCCTCCCTGATTCAATCAAATTTTAAATCTGTAAGTACAAAGTACTGTTTCAAATGTAAAACCATTTCCATTTCAATATTTTTTCCCTGAGATTGTCGGCTAATATTACCTAACGAAAGCGGCAGACATTTATACCGCCCGCCGCCCTTTCGCATCAATCATTCAATATTGTTCTGAATCTTCGCCGCTTTCAGCGTATTCTTCATCAACATCGCAATCGTCATGGGTCCTACGCCGCCCGGAACAGGCGTAATATAGGACGCCTTCGGCTCAACAGCTACAAAATCAACATCTCCGCAAAGCTTGCCGTTTTCGTCTCTGTTAATTCCCACATCCAACACAACTGCACCGTCTTTCACCATATCCGCTGTCACAAACTTCGGTCTGCCCACCGCCGCAACAAGGATATCTGCCTGAGCGCAAATCTCTTTCAGATTCTTTGTTCTGCTGTGGCAAATCGTAACTGTACCGTTTTCATGCAACAGTAGCATTGCCATCGGCTTTCCTACAATGTTACTTCTGCCGATCACAACGCAGTTTTTGCCGCTGACATCGATTCCCTCGGTATGTATCATTTCCATCACGCCTGCCGGAGTGCAGGGAAGGAAATGATAATCACCGATCATGATTTTACCGACATTCGACGGGTGAAATGCATCAACATCTTTTAGAGGTGAGATTGCATTGATCACCGCTGTTTCATCCAGGTGCTTCGGCAACGGCAACTGACACAGGATACCATTGATCTCAGGCTTGCTGTTCAGCTCATCGATCAGCTTTAAAAGCTCTTTCTGTGTTGTTTCTGCCGGCAGTGCATATTCTTCCGATACAAAGCCTACATCCGCACAGGCTTTTTTCTTGTTGTTGACATATACTCTTGAAGCAGGATCATCCCCGACAATAATCACCGCAAGACCCGGATTGATGCCATTCGCTTTCAGCAGATCACACTCCGCCTTCACCTCTGCTCTGACCTTTGCCGAAACTTCCTTACCGCTTATGATTTTTGCCATTTTAACGCACCTCTTTATATAATTTCAAATCAATATTCTGTATGAAGCTTTTCGTGTTTCTTTGCTTTTCTCAGGTTGACGATCAACAGAATAATTCCTATGATAACGATAATTGCTGATAATATCTGCGAAACTCTTAGCCCAAAAAACGGGGTGTAAAGGCTGTCTGTACGTAAACCTTCCACGATCATGCGCTCCAATCCATACCAGATCAAATAAAGCAGAAACATCTGTCCATCGAATTTTCTCCATTTACGGCTGATAAAGTACAGCACAAAAAAACCAAGCAAACACCATACCGATTCATAGAAAAAACACGGATGAACAGCAACGCCATCTGTGTTCTCGCTTACCATGCCCCATGGAAGATCTGTCGGCGTTCCGAAAGCTTCCTGATTAACAAAGTTTCCCCATCTACCGATTCCCTGACCGATAAGAAAACCCATTCCACCAATGTCAAGAATGGCAGCAATATTCATTTTCTTGATCTTCGCTACAATACAGCCTGCACCCAGCCCGCCGATAATTCCTCCGAATATCGCAAGTCCGCCGTTGTGTATCGCAAAAACATCCATCAGATTATCCTTGTAGCTGTCCCAGGAAAAAATCACATAGTATGCTCTCGCACCTATGATACCTGCCACAAGTCCTGCAAGCACACAATCAATAAACTGATCCTTGTTGATACCGTAACGCTTTAAGCTCAGCATAGCAAACAGCAATGCAAGCAGAAAACCTGCCCCGATAATCAACCCATACCAGTATACATTAAAACTTCCGATGGATAAGGCAACCCTGTTTATCGTGAAATTGATGCCCAGTGCCGGAAAGCTGACATTATACATTTTTTATCCTCCGATTTTTCAATCATTCTCCCTTTACAACAGACAGACAGCTGTTATCGGGATCAAGCTCTTTTTCAAGTCTTTCATTAATATCATTAACAGTAACATTTGCCACTGCATCGACGGTTTCAAATATCTCTCTGCCCGTAAAAGCGCCATTCATTAATTCAGATGCAATGGACTGCTTATGGTCAAATCCGGAAACAATTTTACCGTAAACGACTTTTCTTGCATTTTCAAAATCCGCCTCGGATATACCTTCCTTATGCAACTTTCTGACAGCCTCGTTTATTATTTCTGCCACCGCTTTCGGATTTCTTGATTCACCCGAAAGAATCAGCGAACGATATCCAAGTCCTTCAAGATATTCATGCCCAAAACTTGAATTGATTAATTTTTGATCCAGCAATTTCCGATAAAGTTCTGAGCTTTCGCCTGTAAACGCATTCATTAATATACTTGTGCAAATCAGATCCTTGCTTGTGGCGTAATTATCCGTACTGTCCTCTTTAAAGCCAAGTTCAAACATCGGTACAGCAACAGGTAACACCTGCTCCGTGTAGCTTTTTACTACTTTATAAGGCTCTTCAGGAAAAATTACTCTTGTATCTATCTTTTCACTCGGCTTGATTTTTTCGTCAACAATTGCAAGCACCTCAGCAGGATCAACACCGCCTACAACAGTCATTACCATATTGTGCAAATTGTAATAGCTGTTGTAACATTCATACAGAATTTCAGGCGTGATATCGGCAATACTTTCCACACTGCCTGCAATATCTATATTAATGGGATGATTATGATACAATCCTTGGAACAGATTCATCATCACTCTCCAGTCAGGACTGTCCTCATACATCTTTATTTCCTGTGATATGATTCCCTGCTCTTTCGCTACCGTCTCTTTGGTAAAATAAGGAGTCTGCATCAAATCAATCAGGATTTCAAGCGATTCATGGAAACGATCCGTGCACGAAAACAGATAACAGGTCATATCGAAAGAAGTATAGGCATTTGCTGAAGCTCCTGTTTTGGCATATTTAGAAAATGCATCGCCGTCCTCGCTTTCAAAAAGTTTATGCTCTAAATAATGTGCCGTTCCGTCAGGTACAGTGATCTCCTTTCCATTATGAACAAAACGGGAATAAATAGAACCGAATTTTGTTCCGATACTTGCGTATATTGAATTAAAACCCTTTTTCGGGTATACCAGAAGTGTCAGACCCGAACTGTGCTCCAAACGATAATATTGTTCATTCAGCCGATCATTTTTGATGATTGTATAACTCATATTACTGCCGCCGTTTTTCGGCGGAATACACCTCTTTTCCTTATTCAGTTACCTCTGAGTGCAAAAACTGTATCAAGTTCTATGCTTTGTGCAAGCTCGACAATCTTATCCTTTGTAATCCTGTCAACAGCCTCCGCTGCTTTCAACGGAGACAGTCTGTTCTCACGCATAATTTTACTCGTATAAAAACTCTGGATTGCTCCCAGATTATCGAGTGATGACATCAGCGAATTTTTGATTGCAAGCTTTGCATTATCAATCTCACTGTCCGTAACCGCTCCGTTTTTAAGCGCATTCAATTGTTTCAATGCTGCTTCTTCTGTTTTTTCTATATTTTTCGTTTCAACACCGCTGTCAATCAGCATAATACCTTTATTATTATCCACACGGCTTACACAATAATAACAAAGACTTTCTTTTTCACGCACATTCAAGAACAATTTTGAAGTCGGTGTTCCTCCCAGAACAGCCGACATCAGTGAATTCGCAAGGCAGTCCTCATCATTTTTGAAATAACTGCATCTGAAGCCCATCACAAGTTTAGACTGTGATACATCCTCCGTTTCACTTTCATGTATCACCTTTTTGGGTGTTACCTCCTGATGATTGGTCTCATTAAACGTTCTTGGTCTTTCCTTAAAATATTTTTCAAATCCTTCATATGCCTTCTGCACATCACTGTTTCCAAGCATAGTCAGTTCCACTCTTGAACTGTTCAGCAGATTTTTCCATGCCGAATAAATATTTTCATGCGTCAGCTTTTCCACATCTTCTTTGCTTCCGAAACGTCCGATGGAATAAAGCTCATCCTTGCACATCAACTCTATACAGCGTTTAATAGCATACAACCGTTTATCGTTATATTCCGAATCAATATTCTCAATCAGCTGTCGTCTTTCCTGCTCTACATCATCATCCACAAAGTGTCCGTCGACAATATTCGGTTCAAACAATATAGAACACAAAAGTTCTGCAAGCTCTGAGGAAACAGATTCCCCGTCCAAAGCATATCTGTCATCAATTCCTGTTACAGATATTGTCAGGGTCTGATGATCTCCGATCTGATTGACAGACGGATATAGTGCCGCTCCGTACAAACTGTCAAGCTTACGGCTGAGCGCTGTAAAGTCGGGATACTTTTTGCAGGAACGTGTAAGCACACAAGATAGCAGTGCGTTCGCAGCAGCTGTTTCTTTACTTAGCGGTACAATCAAAGTAGCACTTAACCGTCCTATTTTAAATCTGTCATCCGTAACGCTTCCGAAAGTAACACCGTTGCAAATATTTTTTCGTATAAAATCTGACATTTCAGCATCTCCCATCATTTTCAATTTGTTCAGTGGTTCCTTAAATACAATTAAGTATATTATACCATATCATGCTGTGATATAAAAGTGAATTTTTGTATTTTTCTCTCAATTCACAAAAAATAAAATACCCCAGCCCGATTTTTAATCTGCTGCGGTATTTTTAACCGAATAATTCATCATTTAACCGTTTACGGCACGTAAAAAGGGAACATTGATAACAACAGAGGCCTTTTCAGCCCATTCAACAAGCTCATTACAAGCAGCTCTCGTGATTTCGGTATCTTCCTTGATATCCGCCACTTCATCTCTAAGGTCTGACACTTCAGTTTTCAGACCTACAACTTCACCTTCAAGACTTGTGAGTCTGACATCAAGTTTGTCAACATCTGCACGAAGACCTTTGATTTCCTCCTGCATGATATCCTGCTGCTGTTTTAAAGATAGCACATCCTCTTTAAGACCCGACACATCTTCTTTAAGACCCGACACATCTTCTTTAAGACCCGACACATC
>ONGS01000149.1 GCA_900317395.1 uncultured Eubacteriales bacterium
TGCAATAACAGTGGAATTATTGACCAGCTTATTCACAACAGTTACACGGCAGCTTGCTGTTTTTCCGTTTGCGGTCTTTGCAAGTATTGTTGCCTTTCCTGTAGCTACTGCTTTGATTCTTCCGTTTTCAACAGTTGCAACAGAAGAATTCCCCGTTTTCCAGGTGAGAGACTGATCTGTTGCATCTGCGGGAGAAAAGACTGCACTGAGATTATAGCTTTTTCCCGTCTCAAGAGTGACTGCCGATTTATTCAGCATTATACTGTCCACATTTATTATTGGAACAAATTTAATTTTATGAGCAGTTGAATATTCTTCAGCAGCAGAACCTTTGTAACCATATATTGTTGCTTTATATGGAGTAAATGCTAAATCATCAATTTGGGTAACAGATTCAGGAATATATATTCTTTCAAGTTTATTGCAGTCACCAAAAGCATACTCTCCGATCGTTTGCACCCCGTCTTCAATAACAACTTCTTTCAGATCGTTCAGACTAACGAATGTATATTCAGGTATTCCGGTAATACCTCCCTTAAAAATGAGCCTTTCAACATCACTGTCAATATAAGGTGCGGAATAATTAAATACATTCGACGAATACATAGAACCGGTGCCCGAAAAAGTATACGTCTTGTTTTCATTTTTCCAGGTAACATTGTCACCGGCAATATAGTATATCGTCTTAGACAATTCCCCTGTATTTGCATCAATAGAATAAAAATCAACAGTATTGTTATTTGATGCGCAATATACAATCTTATCACCATTTACTATAGGGTGACAATCCGAAAAAGAAGCTGACGCTGTATATTCCTTGCTGATAGTATTTCCGTCACCGTCAATAAACAAATAATGCAGAGTATTATTGGAAAGAAAATCCCCTTTTTCAGCATAAATATTATTTGAAGTATAATCTCTCCACGAAACCATAAATTTAGAATCGTTTATCTTTGTTAATTTTACACCCCAGAACATTTTGTTTGTTCCTTTAAAATCGGTAATCCATATAGGCTTTGTGTTATTCTTTGTTTCTGGCACTGTAAAATCATCAAACGGAGTTACCGTCAGATAAATATTAAAAGGTGTTTCTCTTAAGTCATAATTATCGTACTGTGATTGATCAATAGATATGCCAAGGCACAATGCATTATCAGCTGATAATTGAAGATCCTCAGCAGTTGCATAGGTTGGTCTAGCGTATGCCGAATCTCTTTCACCGCCATATTCTAACACAGAAATACCTTTTTTTAATTCAAATTTATTTTGGGTACTGTATTTTGTGAGCCTTGTTGCACGATAGCCCTCACTGAGTTCCATCACATAGAGATCGGTACCATTATTTTTTATGTATTGAGAAAAGGAATGATATAGATCGCAATCTACAATCTGCCCAGCCATAGTACTTTTATCAATTCCAACCATAAGAAACCCCTGATGACAATTTTGAATTGCTGAATCATAATAACCAGTATGACCTGTAACAACGTATAACATATCATCAGTTTCTGCTAAATTAACACAACCATATTCAAACGGACAACTTACTTTAGAGAATTTATTTTTTATAGATCCGGAATTTGTTGAAACGGATGAAGAACTAAGACGATTCCAGTCAAAATCGTATTTTATTACACGCATAAATTCTGCATCATCGTCTTCGGCATAATTACTTTGTCCGAGGACTATATAATATGCGTCAACTCCCTTATAAAAGCCTCCCCACATAGGCAGTTCCATTTCAATTTTTTTACGGCTTTGTATTACAAAGTCATTATCGTAATATTCTATACATATATATCCGTTGATTCCGGACACTCTCATATAACCGTTTTCTGTAACACACATATGAGAAACACTTCTCAATGATATTCTGGGTTGAGTCGGTAAGAAATACGAATCATCCAGATTGTATGCTGCATATGGTAATACTTCAGGATTTTCAACCACATTAACAGCTGATGCAGCGTTAACAGTGTAACTATCCGTAGGGTCATAATATCCCGCTGATATACATGCAGCAGAAATTATTACAGACGACATACAAACAGATACAAGCCTTTTAATAAATGTTTTTGCTTTCATAAAATTTTACCTCCTGTTTTTTAATAATACGATAATAGTAATTATAATTATACACTTAAAATACTCATTTTTTGTTCTTAAAAGAAACAATAAAAAAAGATCTGTCAAAAGACAGATCTCAAATCACTCACA
>ONGS01000218.1 GCA_900317395.1 uncultured Eubacteriales bacterium
CGTATTGTATATTGGTTTGTCAGTTTCCTCAAAGCTCAACGGATAATTAAAAATTTTCGCTTTTTTCACAAGTTCAATATCATGGTCACTCAACACAGTTTCATACTGAGTGATCGGACTGTTGTTGTAAGAAAAATATCTGTCATTGTTTTCTTTGAAATAGACAAAAACCGAACGCGTGCAAAGAGATTTTTCGATTCTCACGCCCGAAACATCAAAATCATTGTCCTTGATGTAATTGTACAGAAACAGCCCATCAATATCTCCGCCAATAGTGGTGATTAAAGCAACACGCCCTCCAAGTCTGGAACACTGAGAAAGTAAATTTGATGTGGCACCGGCAGGATGCCGTTCAAAAAGGGATATATCTGAGGTGTTTTCCCCGATATGGGTATAGTTTGTTAACAAATCGCCAATAGATACGATGTCAAACATAATCTTTCTCCTAATTACAAAAAGAGTTAAACGTTTAGATTAAATTAACACATCTACTCATTCAGGTCAAGATAAAATAGGAAAAAATTTATGCAATAATTATCATATTGCCCCAATAAAATAAAAAATTTAAAAATAGTATTGACATATTTGGAAAAATACGCTATATACTAGGTATCTAAACGTTTAGATGGGCTGGCACGGAATAATCAGTAAACCACAAGTCACTCTAATGACAAAAAGAAGAAAAAATTTATGTCAATTGTAACTCCAGAAGAAATCTACCAGCGCTGTATGAAAGAACCTTGGGCAGTAGGTGGCTTTATCGGCTACAACATGGAGATCATGCAAGCGGCAATAGAAGCAGCATTTGCCGTAAAAGCTCCCATCATGGTACAGGCCTCTTGTCGAGTTATTGATTACGCCGGCGCGGATATACTACACGCTATGGCCAAGGCATATGGCGAGCGATATAACACAGATATAGTCCTCCATCTTGATCATGGAGACACTGTGGAACGTTGCATTACATGCATAGATAATGGATTCTCCTCTGTCATGCTTGATTGCTCTGAGGACTCCTTCGAAGACAATGTCCGAAAAACACAAGACGTTGTGAATTATGCGCACAAACATGGTGCATGTGTAGAAGGAGAGGTTTTTCACCCAATTGATTCACCCGAACGTTTTGAGACCGGGTTGGATGAAGCAGTGAGATACGTGCAATTAACTGGATGTGATTCGCTGGCTATATGCTGTGGTAACGCCCATGATATTGATCCTGAATATCCAAAAAAACTTAAAATAGACCAAATACAGATGATTCATGAGGCTTTGCCAAAAGTGCCCTTAGTACTACACGCAACCTCTATTTTCCCAGATAGCTTCATCGAACGTGCCAATGCGGTAGGATCATCACAAAAAAAGATAAAAAACTTTACTCTTGAAGATTTGCAAGACTCTTTTAAATACGGTGTTTGTAAAGTTAATTCCGCGTTGGACATCAAGATGCTGTTCACTACTGCAGTAAGAGAATACATGCTACACCATCCTTCTCAAATTGACCCCAGAAAGTATCTCGGATATGCACGCGATGAAATACGCAAGTACATTGAACAAAAACACACAGAGGTGTTTTTAGATAATTCAAGGATGTGAAACCATTTGGAAAGGAGGTCTAAAATGAAGTCTATTACAGATTTCTCAGCAAAGATTTGCGATGAACTGAAAAAAACCGTTCTAGCGATCAACGAAGAAGAAGCGCGCCATTTTTACGATATGCTCCTATCACATATGGATAAGCAAATCTTCGTGTTAGGTGCAGGCAGATGCCAATATATGCTACGTGCGTTTTGCATGCGGCTGATGCATCTGAACTTCCGTGCTTACGTTGTAGGAGATACAACAACTCCTGCGGTACAGGAAGGCGATCTGGTCATCATTGCAGATGGTGCAGGTTATCTGACAACGATCGCAGAAGCGGCAAGACTTGCTAAAGGTCACGGAGCGCAGATCGCCATGCTGTGCATCCTCCCTGATTCTTTGATTGGTCAGATTGCAGATTTTCACGTTGTAATCCCTGGTAGAACTGCTGCACATGGTGGTGTTGGACAATCGATTCAACCAGGCGGTGGCAAATACGAACAAAGCTTGCTTATATTTTTAGACAGTATAGTTGCTGCGTTGGTTGAAGAATTTGATCTTCCTTTTGATGCAGCATTTACCCGACATGCAAATTTGGAATAAGAAGAGAACGTAATATGAAATTAAAAAAAGAACAACTTGCACTCAGCAATTTTCCGTATTACAAATATTCATTTCAATACGCACTGGATTCTTTGCAAAGACTTGATGCGGATGCAATCGAGCTTTACGCTGTTGAACCTCATTTTCATATTGATGACTGCGGATTGCCGGAATTGTTTTCTATAAAGCGGCAGATCAAAAATCGCGGAATGCGTGTTGTTTGCTTAACACCAGAGCAGATGAAGTACCCCATTAACATAGCATCAAGCAATCCAGTTGTACGTAACCGCAGTATTGGTGTATTCACAAAGTGCCTCCAATATGCCAGCGAACTAGAATGTCCAACCGTGCTTTTCCACGTAGGCTATCCACTCAATGATGAATCATATGATGACGCTTGGGCACGTTCGGCAGAGTCAATTTCTTATCTTGCACGCATTGCGGAATCATACGGGGTTACTATAACCGCGGAATTCGTCAATGTACGTTGGAAAACTGTCCTGCACAATTCCCAAAAAGCAGCAAAAATGATTGAACAGATCAATTCACCTTATTTTCGAGGAATGATAGACACAATTACACTTGCACTCAGCGGCGAAACTGTGGAAGACGCAGTCAAAAATCTTAAAGGAAATATCGCGCATTGCCATTTTACTGATGGCCCGGGACGGCCTGATATTATTGCGCATATAATTCCCGGTGAAGGAAATCTGGATCTGTGCCACATTATTGATGTATTGGGCGATGCCGATTATAAAGGGTACTTAAGCATGGAACTGATAAGCCCATATGAAGATAACCCAGAGGAAGCCATGAGAAAAAGTGCCGAATGGATGAGAGCCCATCTTGATTAACCCATATCAAGATAAGCAAAATAAAAAAAGGAGTATCGAGAATGAAAAAGAAAAATCTTATCGCAATCATCTTGACCATCACGATGGTCGTCGGTTTGCTTGCCGGATGTAGCTCAAACACCGGCACTGCACCTGCACCTGCCGAGGCTCCTGCAGAAACTCCCGCAGAAACTCCCGCAGAAAAGCCCGTAGAAACTTACACTCTTCGTTTTGCAACCGGACATCAGGAAACTGACCCCACTTTCCAGGAAGCAGTTAAGTGGGGCGAAAGAGTAAGTGAAAAAACCAATGGAGCGGTCGTTATTGAGTGCTATGCCGATGGCGTGCTCGGAACTCCCGAGGATATACACGAGCAGATGCGCCAGGGCGCAAACCTTTCCTTCCAGGCCGACGCAGGCAGAGTTGCCAACTATGTCCCTGAATTTGCCGCAATTTCTGCCCCTTACGTTCTTGACGGGTACGATCAGCTGGCAGTTGTAGACCAGCTCCCCTGTGTTCAGGAATGGGAGAAACAGCTTGAGGATGAGTTTGGCCTGATTGTACTCGCATGGAACTGGACCCAAGGATATCGCCATGTTTATTCCAACAA
>ONGS01000125.1 GCA_900317395.1 uncultured Eubacteriales bacterium
GCCGCCCTTATCCTGCTTTCAAAGCAGATCAATTACAATGATTTAAAACTGAAAACTAGAACTTGATAAAGAGATAAAAATAGTTTATAATATGTAAGGCAGTCGAGATTCAGAAATCAACTGAACCGGAAGCAAATCATTCCGAGAGTGAGAAAACAGTATGCAGTTAAGTGAATTTTTGGCAAACGATACAGTAAAAAATGAAATTTACCAAGCAATGCGATCGGGTACTCTCCCCCATGCGATTATTATTGATGGTGCTAAAGGCACGGGTAAAACTACACTCGCTGAAATCATCGCAAGATATTGCGTATGTCTGTCGGAAAGCAATAAACCATGCGGAGAATGTTCCGGCTGTATCAAAGCAGTGCACAATTCGCACCCTGATATATACAGAGCAGACGGTAACAATGTGGGAGAACTGAATGTGGATTCAATCAGAAAAATACGCTCGGATGTTTATATCAAACCAAATGAAGCCAACACTAAGGTTTATCTACTTTTAAACTGTGATAAAATGCTCGCTCCGGCACAGAATGCTTTTCTCAAGGTGCTGGAAGAACCACCTGCAAATGTGGTTTTTATTATGACGGTAACATCGGCAAATATGATGCTGCAAACGGTTAGATCAAGGTCGAGGATCTACAGCCTTTATCCCGTTACAGTAGAACAGGCAGCACAGGAAGCTGCAAAGAAATTTCCTGAAAAAAACTATCAAGAAATTCTGAAAATTGCCGAAATGTGTGACGGAAATATCGGACAAACCATACAGATACTTGAAAGCGGCGGAGAAGAAGCAAAAAAACTTGCTGATGAAATTTTTTCTGCTATACCGCAGAAAAATGAATATCTTCTTTTAACACTGACAAGCAGACTGAGTATAAGCAGAACCTTTGCTTCAAGTGTGCTTGACTGTATGCTTGAAAATGTTTCGGAATGTATAAAAGCAGCGGCGGGGATCAGAACAAATGTGGAGTTTGCCGAAGAGATCGCTCGTCGGATGACAAAGAAAAGAATTTACCGTCTCGCCGAAAATACAGAAAAGGCAAAGGAAATTCTAAATACAAACGTAAATCTTAATTTTTTCGGTACATGGCTTTGTTCTGTACTGAGAGGATAAAATAATCGGAGGAAAAAAATGGCTTTAGTAATTGGAGTTAGATTTAAAGAGGTCGGCAAGGTATACTATTTCGACCCAACCGACATAAAATTCAATGTCGGTGATGATGTGATCGTGGAAACAAGCAGAGGTGTGGAATGCGGAAAAGTCGCTATGGCGAACCGTGAACTCAGCAACGATAAAGTGACTACACCGCTGAAAAAAATCATCCGCAAGGCTACAGACAACGATCTTAAAATCGTTGAAGAAAACCACAAAAAAGAAAAAAAGGCTTTTGGGATATGCGAACAAAAGATTCGAAATCATAATTTGCAGATGAAGCTTGTCAATGTGGAATATACCTTCGACAATAACAAAATTTTGTTTTATTTTACTGCTGATGGCAGAGTTGATTTCAGAGAACTCGTCAAAGACCTTGCCTATGTTTTCAGAACAAGAATCGAACTGCGTCAGATTGGTGTCAGGGATGAGGCAAAAATGCTCGGCGGATTAGGTATCTGCGGAAGACCGTTCTGTTGTAATACATTTATGGGTGAATTTCAGCCTGTGTCTATCAAAATGGCGAAAGAACAAGGAATGTCACTGAACCCCGTTAAAATTTCGGGAACCTGCGGACGTCTTATGTGCTGTCTGAAATATGAACAGGATGTATACAGCAGTTTACTGAAAACAACACCAAAAATTGGGGCAATCGTTGATACACCTGATGGAAAAGGTGATGTAATCGACCTGAACCTTATCACGGGAACTCTTACCGTATCATTGCACAAATCTCCCGATGCGGCAGCACACACATATAATGTATCTGAAGTAAAGGTTATCAAGGACGGACAGATCAGACTGGACAGATCCGAAATTGAAAAGCTAAAAAAACTTGAAAAAGACTGACTTTGCAGATAAGGAGTTTTCTACTGTATGACACAGGGAAACTCCTTTTTTGTATATGTTTTGTATCGAAAAAAGCATTTATTTGTATAATATCACAAAAATATTATTTGTTCATACAAATTATATTCATTTATCTTGAAATTTGATATAATTATATTAGAGAATTTATATGTTCTCAGAATTTTTATAAGGAGTGGTAATCATGTTTTGTCCAAACTGCGGTAAAGAAAATAACGGAGAAAATGTTTTCTGTATCTCCTGCGGCTTTGACCTCAGAAGTGAGCAGCCTCAAAATTTTTCCGCTACACCAAACAACGAACAACCTCAGAATTTTTACAACCCACAAAATAATCAGAATCAGTACAGCGTATCAGGTGAGCCCTTAAATCAAATCGTCTACGACAATCCGGCAAGCAATCAAAACGCTTTTAATCAGCCCAACATAAACAACAACGCACCGTTTCAAAATAATCAAGGATTTGGAAGTATGCCAACAGATACCGGAATGAATTACGCATATAACGCACCTGTTCCTAATGTCGTGCAGCCTCAGAAGAAAAAATCCTTTTTTACACCCAAGAAGGTAATTATCAGTGTTATTTGTCTGCTATTGGTGGTTGGAATCGGTTTTGGTGCATACTTCTTGATACGAAACAAAATGGAACGGGATTATATCGTTAACAATCCCACAAAGAGTGCCATCAATTCCTATAAAAGCTATCTTGAAACTACCGAGGATACAAACGAATTCTTTAATGTTATCAAAAATATGAAAGACAGTGGTTCTGTAAATATTTCTGTCGAAGGAAGTGCAGGCTATGTCGGTCAGAGTCAGGATTTGAATCTTTCTGCTGTATACAGCTATGATAAAAGCAACAGCAAATATTATTTAAGAGTAGACGGCGGAACACTTCTTGCCTCCACGTTTCTCGGCTCGTCCTCTCTTGATTCATCATCCAACGGTAATACATATATTGAGCTTTGCGCCGATAACCAGAAAACTTATCTGAATTACGATGTAAGCGGACATACAGGCAGCTATTATCTTGAATCCGAAAATTTCAGAGAAAAAATCAACAACTCGATTTTCTCCCCCTCAAACGATAATGTGCTCGGACTTACAGAAGACCAATTCAATAATTTTATTGATTCATATGAAAAGATTTACAAGTCACTTTCTGACAGCACACAGACTGACACCGATATCAACACTGCTTATGACAGTATTCTGAATAAAATCGAAGTAAACGGAAATGCAACAGTCGAAGACGGAACAGCAATTGTAAACGGAAAAGAAATTTCTGCGGATGTTATCACATATACTTATGACTACAATTCGTTCAGAAATCTCCTTTCAGATTTGAAAACCGAAACAATTGAATATGTCAAGAAATATAATCCGACCGGTGCTGAACAAGCTGTAGAAAACCTTAACCAGAGCTTTGACAACTTCATTCAAAGCTATGAAAACGGAGCAGGCGAAAACTTTTCATTGGTTATCAAAAATTATCTTGACAAAAGCTCTCATGAAATTGTAAAGCTTGAGATCAGTGCCAATAATTTTTCTAAAAACTCTGATGACAGCGTTATCATCACAGGTGAATTTTCAAAAGAACCAAATCCGACAATCAGCTTTGATATTGCGTATCAAAACGGCACAAACGAACAGCATGGCGGTATCAAGCTCAGCAAAACGGATGACGGCGGAAAACTCAATTATGCTGTTGAAATCAGCAAAACACAGGATGGTCAGACAGAAGCTGTGACGCTCTTCTCTCTTTCCTATGACAGAAACTCTAAGAATTTTACTTTGACTTACACCGATCCTTCCAGTAAACAAGAGCAATCCTATAGCGGTAAAGCGGAAGTAAGTAATGGCAGCATTAAAATCACACTTGATAATATCGTAGATACAGAAAGCATTAAACTGAATCTTATTATCGTTGCTTCCTCTAATCCTGTGGACAAGGAATTTAAAGCTGATAAAAATATACTTGAAATGACCACAGAAGAATTCCAGGCACTGGCAGGCTCTTCCTCCTCATCACCCTTAGGTTCGACTATTACATCTGCAAATTCAGCCAGCACGGCAGCTGATGCTGCTACTATCAACAGCGCCTGCAAAACATTCTATGCAGGAGTTGCTTCCGGAACAATCACCAGTGATGACGATCCTACACTCCCGTCTAAAGGTGCATCTGCCACTCAAAGAAAACAGGCTGCAATCTATGCAACTGTTGGTCAGGCACTTGACTATTCAGGCATAGACAACCTGACAGATCAACTTTATCTTTTCGGCTATGACAATACCGGAAATATCTATTCAAAAGAGGACAGCAGCTATGCTTCTGCTGTAGAAAATTCCTATCTTTCCGAATATACAATGCTCGGAGATCTTTACGGACAGTTTTCCTCCTACTAAATTTAAAATCGTTATATAATACTACAATAACGGCTTCACTGCAAAATAAAATTGCAGTGAAGCCGTAAATGTTTTATTCTGTTTTTTCTGTAAATACTGTCAGTTCTTTCCCGTCTGTTGCGATGATGATAGAGCCGTCTGTATCAGTTCTGTAAATTTCACAGCCGAAATCTTGCAATCGGTCAGCAACTTCCCTGTTCGGTAAATAAATGTTATCATCACCTGCGGATATCACCGCACAGGCAGGTGATGCCGCCTGTAAAAAATCTTCGGTCGTAGAACCTTTACTGCCATGGTGCCCGATTTTTAAGACATCACAACTGATATCTATTCCCTCCTCCAGAAGTTGTTGTTCCGTCTTTTTTCCTGCATCTCCTGTAAACAAAAAAGATCTATCCCGATAAGTCATACGAAAAACAATAGAATTATCGTTATCACTGTCCAGATCTTCGGTTGGTGCTATCACTTCCAATGCAAGATCGCCGAAAAGATATTTTCTTGTTTCGGGATAGGTAAGCTTTATGTTTTTCTCATTGACAGTGCGGAAAAATATTTTTTCGTCCTCACTTTGCTCCGAATTTTCCTTTATACAGAACCTGCTATACCATATCTCCTTGACATCGACAAATTCGGCAACAGAAGCAAAATCTCCAAGGTGGTCACTGTCGGGGTGTGTTGCAACAAACAGATCAATCTGCTCTATATCCGCTCTTTTCAGATATTCCGCCGCTTTTCCGTCAAGAGAATATTCTCCTGTATCAACCAATATATTGACCTCATCTGTATGAATTAAAATGCAATCTCCGCTGCCTACATCGATAAAATGTACAGACAACGGATAATCTTTTGCAGGATATGAAAATTCACTGATCCCGATGGTATACAACAGTTTTTTACCTATTTCTTTTATCGGACAAAAAACTGAAAGAAAAAAAAGCAGAACTGCCGACAAAAATATGATCAAACTGATAGTCAAAGATTTCGATAACTTTTTCTCACGGTATTTCAGAATTCCTTTGGTTGAAGCTTTATTCCTTCTCATTTTCTTTTTTCAACCTATCGTATACCAGTATCACACAATTGACACGCTGATCCTCAACTTCGGTAACAGTAACGGTAAGTTCTTTGTATGTAAATGACGAATTGATATCGGGTATATCGCCGATCTGCTCTATGACCCAGCCTCCGACAGATTTGCTGTCGGCCTTGATATATTTGTCGTCCTTATCTATAAGCTCCAGCATATCGTCCAGATTCATATCTCCGCTGATTTCATATTTGTTATCGTCGAGTTTTCTGTATTTATGCTCTATTTCTTCATCCTCATCCCAGATATCTCCCACAAGTTGTTCAAGAAGATCTTCCATCGTTACAATACCCAAAGTTCCTCCGTAATCGTCAGTTACCACCGCCAGATGCAGTCTTTTGTATTTAAAATCCGCAAGCAGAGCGGAAAGCTTTTTGCTCCTGTAAATAAAATAAGCCGGCTGTAACAGCTTTGCAATATCGGGTGACTGATTTTCAAGCAATGCTTCAAGAAAATCTCTTGTATGTAAAATACCTACAATATTATCAATATTATCTTTATATACCGGTATTCTTGAATATCGCTCCGAAACCGTTATTTCTTTGATTTTTTCGATATCCTCATCAACAGATACGGCTACCACATCTACTCTCGGCGTTAAAATATCATAGACTGTCTTTTCGTCAAAATCAAGCGCCGACTGCACAAGTTCACTCTCCTGCTCCTCAAGAACGCCTTCCTCCTCAATACTTTCTACAATATATTTCAGCTCATCCTCTGTAACACTGGGACTTTTTTCTTTATTTCTGCTTGCAATCCTTGTAAAAAGATCTTTCAGTTTCAAAAGCAAAAATGTCACAGGTGTAAATACAGTCATAAGAAATATCAGGACAGGGGCTGTGGACATACAGATTTTTTCGCTGTTCTCTATGGCAAAATTTTTAGGCAGAACCTCGCCGCATATCAGCACAACAATCGTTATTACGATTGTACTGACAAGCGTACCCATAGCATCTCCCAGAAATGAAACAAACAATAAAGTCGCTAACGAAGAAGCCGCTATATTAACTATATTATTCCCCACAAGGATCGTAGACAATGCTTTATCATAATTATCTGAAACATACAAAGCTTTTTTTGCTTTTTTGTTTCCATTTTCGGCTTTATTTCTGATACGTATTCTGCTCACCGCCGAAAACGCCGTTTCAGTAGACGAAAAAAATGCCGAACACATCACAAAAATCATAATAACAGCTGACATCAGCCAGATATTCAAAAAATATCACTCCAATTTTTCATATGATCATAGTATATTATATTGTCACAGCAGAAAAATATAATTCTTTGTAAGAATTTTTATCAAATAAAGCAAATAATTTTTTATTGAGAAATAAGAAAGTATAGGATCCAGGATTCAGGCTTGCTATTACTGCAACTATAATATATATCATTTTTACTCCTTAGTTCCTTCTTAGCAAATCCACGAAACTAAATTTTTATATCTTTTGACGGCTCCGAATATAATTAAGGAGCAGCACCTCTTGCTGCCCCTGTTACTCTTATTGCTGCACCAACAAAATATTTCCAACGCTGAAACAATGGATTTCAAGCAAGTATCAATGGCAATATTTTCTTTTGGGAGCAATCTCACCTGAATACACTCTGCATACTGTCAAGTACACTTTCAACGGTATCAATGGCTCTGGAAAATTTACGCTTGTTCTTTTTCTTGTCCTGCATAACGACCGAGCTGACAAGGCCAACCATCACTCCTGCTGCAAGACCTGTGCCAATTCCTTTGAACAAATTTGCAGTGTTTCTTGCCATAATGAAAAACCTCCATAATGTAATTATTGATTTTGCGTTCATTATATATTTTTACCTCCTAATGATGCTTTTATTCACTGAACAATTAAGTCTGTTTTTATTGTCTCAGCTATCAATATCTTTGCCTTCAAAACCGTGAAATATGCGATGACAACTATACTTTTATGGTCACAGTCACTAATAAATCAAAAGAAAAAATCGTATGTTTTGGATAAGTAACTGTTTTTTGGTGATATACTATAATTATTTTGATGTTTCATTTGACAAACTGCCAAAAAATAGTTATAATTCAATTATGGTTAAGTGAGTTCAATACTTACCGTTATCGTTTTTTATGAAATATATTTTTTGAAAGAAGGAAATTTATTATGCCAAAGAAAGCAACTAAATCTACTGTTGCCGAGAAGACTGCTGTAAAAGCTGAGTCTCAGGCAGAAGTAAAAGAAACTAAAGCTGCTAAATCAGATACAAAGCCGGCAGCTAAAACAGAAACAAAAACAACGAAAACAACAAAAGCTTCTAAGGAAACGATTACAACAACAATCGAATTCGGCGGCAAAAACACAAAGGTTGAGTCTATCATTGATTCAATTAAAGAGGCATACAAAGCTGAAGGCAACAAAGCTGCCATCAAAACGCTTGATGTATATATTCAACCTGAAAACAACGTAGCTTTCTATGTTATTAACGGAAAAGTAGAGGGCAAGAGTGTAAACTTCTGATTTACAGATTGCTTATGGGTCGACACATTTTGTGTCGGCTCTTTTTTTATGCAACCTTTTTATGCAAATTAAGATTATAATCATCATTTTTTCTGTTTTATGTCAAAAAATTATGGTTTTTTCAAAAAAAATTATCGAAATATACAATTTGTTATTGATTATGAAAGAAAGCTGTGATAAAATTAATATAATTAATATCGTAAAATATACATTATTGTATATTTTAACAAATAAAAAAAACAGGAGGAAATTTAATGGTTAAGCATATAGTCCTTTGGAAAATTCGTGACGATGACCAAAAACAAAAGAATATTGACCATATCATCGATATTCTGACGGCACTTGTCGGTCAGGTAGAAGGTCTTGTCAGTGTGGAGATGGGTTATAATTTTAACACTGCATCCGATTATGATGTTGTTCTTTATGCAACGCTGAAAAACGCTGCTGCTCTTAAATATTATCAGAACCATCCCGAGCACGTAAAATGTAAGGAATTCATACAGACGGTTTCTGTAGGAAGAACAGCTGCCGATTATTTCTACGAGGAAGGTGTTGAGGTTTCCCGTCCGTTTGATGAAGTCCCCGATGCACCGGCTGAACAAACTGATCCGACACCTGCCAATAAAATTGAAGTAAAAGTAATTAGTGAAATATCAAAGCAAAACATCAAATCAACCGATAACATCAATACACAACCTGGCGTTTCTAGAACAGCTTCTTCAGCTCCTAACCCAATCAATATTGAAGTGATAACACCGACTAAAACAGAGGTGACTCCGCCTCCTGCTCCGATGAA
>ONGS01000110.1 GCA_900317395.1 uncultured Eubacteriales bacterium
ACAGATATTTTTAAAAAGGATAACTTGCCCAACCGAAAGGCTGGGCATTTTTACTCATTCATCAATCACCAAGCTCGTGGTGTATTTGGGTATGTTACTTGGTAAAAAATCCTTATCTTTGTTTAGCGACTCAATTTTTGAAACGCAAAATAAACCGATTCGAAAAAATCTTTAAAGAGCAATAATGTTTTTAAGCAAACGCAGCCTCTCACATCTCGTGAGAGGCTGCTCTTTTGCATAAACTATTCTTTTTTAATAAGCGTCAATTCTATCTCATTAGGACTCCGCATTTGCGTTATTGTTACCATTCTTCGATATCAAATTTATTCATATTACCGTCAAGGAAGTGTTCACAATCCTCAAAGTTTTTATATTTGTGCTCTTCCCTTTTGAAGTCCTTATCATGATAAATATAATCTCTGTGAAGAAACTCATGATAGATCACAAATTTTACAACTTCTCTCGGTACATCTTTTGAATTAAGAATATTGTTGATTTCAATTCTGTTATCATTGTGGAAATATCGCCCGTAAAATGTTTTGTAGGGCTTATCTGTCCAGCTTATTGACGAGATACCCTCATAACTCCCGCCGAACATCTCATTTATAACCTCAGAGGTAAGCTCGTTAAGATTATAACAAGGAGTACGGTCAAACGGAATTTCTTCCTCGGGGAGCTCGCACACTCTCCTGCCGTAAACAGTGTCACAACTTTTGTATATCTTTGCCTCGACAACTTTTAAAACATAGTTGCGCACATCGCCATAGAATTTTTCCGCCATAGGATAGTCTTTATATCTCTGCTCGGCAAGCTTAAAAATATCGCGGCCTGATTTCTCGGCTTCTTCGGCAACATAGGCAGGGTCAATCTTCTTTCTGTCAGCGAACATATTAAGGAGGGGCTTTTCCTCAAAGGTTACCATATTGTCAATAAAAACCATGATATCAAGCTCCGAGGGTCTCATACAGTAACTTGGGAAGCATTCCGCCGCCACAGCGCCGTAATCAATCTGAGACCTAGAGGTTATCTGCTTTATATTCTTCTTGATATTCTTGTATCCCCCGACCTGGTCCTCGAAAACATACAGAATATAATCCTCTCCGTTGCTGTCAATAAGGTCGTACCAGCCTAAAGGAATTGAAACTATCTTGTTGTACTCGCCTTGCTTAATTGTGATGGCATTGTACTCATCTCTGAGTCTCTCCCAAGGGATATATTCGACTTTCGGCGCGGGAGCATATTCTCTTTCAACATACTCGGGTTCATCTTCGACCTCGCCGAAATACCATTTCGGATTCAGCCACTTGTTGAATACATTCCATTTGTCGTGAAAATCAACTATGTAAACATTTTCGGTTCCGCCTGATTCTTTACCGCGCATTCCTCTGCCAATCATCTGCATAAGGAAGCCCTCGCTTTGAGTCGGACGGGTCAGAAACACCGTCTCAATATCAGGCACATCACTGCCTTCGGTCATAATGTTTACGTTAACAAGCACATCAAGTTCGTTGTTTCTGAATTTTTCGATAACCGCCGTATTGTTTTCCTTGCCCGAGTATATACAGTCGCATTTAAGCTTGTGCTTCTTCAATTCGCCGCAAAGAAAACGACAGTGTATTACATTAAGCGCAAAAATAAGGGTTTTGCCGTATTTATCGGCATTATCAAGGTATTCCCTGACTATCGTTTGGTTTCTTGCCTTTGATGAAGCAATTTTCATAAGAACAGACTCAGGCAGGTCGTGTCTTCGTCTGATTGCCTCTGCCTCGTTTTCGTTAATCTGTGGCTCAAAATTTTCATTTGTACGGATTTCAACAGGATGAGGGTTTGCGAGAATTCCCATTGCAATCAGCTTACTTAGTGAAATTTTGTAAACGATATTGTTATCAAAAAGCTTCAGCAAAGCAGCGCTGTCATTATCGTTTGCACGAACAGGTGTAGCGGTAAGTCCGAGTAGCTTGATATTCCTGCGGCGTTTGAACAGGTCTCGGATAGTCTTTTGATATGACGGCGCAAATGTGTGGTGCGCTTCATCAACGACAATCATAACCTTTCCTTTGGTTATTCTTCTGAGATGCTCAACATTACGGCATATCGACTGAATACTGCACACAATAACGTTAGAATCATCGTCAACGGACTTTATACTCTGGTGCTCAGATGAAATACAGCTGATTTTGTAGTTACTCAATTTTGGATTTTCAAGCTTTGAAAGTCCCGCGAATTTATCGAAGCATTTTGCCGCCTGATTAATCAGCATATGGCGGTGAGCAATCCAGAGAATTTTGTAACCCCGGCTTATCATCTTCCTTATCAGGAAATACGAAGCTGTCCGGCTTTTTCCGCTTCCTGTCGGCATAACCAGAAGACCTCGTTGATTGTCCTTCTTTATAAAATGCTCCTCAAGAGCCTTTACCGCGTATCTTTGAA
>ONGS01000151.1 GCA_900317395.1 uncultured Eubacteriales bacterium
GCAGGTATTCATTCTTTGCAATTTGACATAACCAAGTAGATATTTTACTGTCACCCTTGAAAGTCGAGATTTTAGCAAAGGCTTTCAAAAATGTTTCAGAAGTAAGGTCCTCTGATATGGTTTCGTTTTTTGAAAGTGAAAATAAATATCCATACACTACTTTGTAGTTTTCTTCATAGAGTTCCTCAAACAGCACTTTATCACCTCCACTATCAATATGATACATGAAAACCTGAATTGTTACAAACAATATTTGAAATAAATCAAAAAATTTAATGGCGAGCTATTCATCCTTATAAAATATTACAACTGAAAACTCCGGGGACGCACCGATGAGGTGTGTTTCTCGTTTATATAAATACTTTTTGATAGTCGCAGAGATGCGACTGTTTCTGTTTGGGGGGTGAAAGCGTATGGAACTTTCAGAAATTATGAGACATAGTCAGGAGGCTATTGTAGGGCAGCTCCTCACGAATCACCTTCAGGCCACTGCAAAGGCTGCCGCACAAGCGTAAAAACAACGCAGTGCAGCAGCCTTGATGATTAGAAAAAAAGACTGTTCATGATTGCTCATTTTTGATCCAAGCCGGTGTATTTAAATCAAGGTATGCAATTTCGTGATGAGGCTTTTGCTCCTCTTCCGGCGGAAGCTGCATATAATCTCCAAAAACCATTGTCAGATATTGGTCATAGCCTGACATACAAGGCATGCGTTCACCTTCAAAAGTGACATACGTGACGCTGCTATAAATTTCTTTGGGATATTTTGGTGCCATCCACTTCGGTCCCGAACACAGCTCAGTGACATATTTGTTGTCCTCAAATTTGTACTTTGAAATTTGTTTTTCGGCGTATTGCCAGATTTTTCTGCGAATTTTGTCACCCTTAAAAATCCCAAGCAAAATACGGCTGCCTAGTCCGACCATTCCGCCGTGATTTTCGGGAACGACCTGAGCCAGAAAAAGGGAATAGATCAGTGTCCAGATCAACTGGATCTTTCGCCGTAAAGGACTGTCCGGTGCAGCATCAAGCGGGAAAACATCCATCACCAGCCCATGGGGAATATCACGTTCGGTCTGGTTTGCTTTAACCAGAGTATAGTTTTTGTCAGTCAATGTTGTGAAAATGTTTCCTGTAAAAACTTTATCATCTGTTCTTAAAAGTTCAAACCGTTCATTGCTTTCCTGTTCTTTCCATAATTGAGTAAGTCGTTCATAATCAGGGCGAGGCAGCATTACGTCAATGTCGTCGTCCCACGGCACAAAACCACCGTTTCTTATTGCTCCGATCAATGAACCGCCGATTAGATAAAATGTCAGATTGTTTTTTTCACAAAAATCCCGAAAATAAACAAGCATATCCATTTGTTTAAGCTGCAGCTCACGCAATAATTCGGGGGTCAATTCTACAAGGTTCATTTTAAAAATCTCCTATAGTCAACGAAATTGAATTTTGCACGGTCAATAAACCAAACGTCATTCTGAACCATGTGAAAAATCATATAGATCTTTCGCTTTGGGTCAGAATGACAGAAGAAAAAAATACATTTTATAATTTTGTAAAAAAGATAAAGGAGCAAAAATGAAACATTGCACAAAAACAGGATTCCGTTGTTAGTTTGAAACCTGATCCATCATCTCCAGCCCCTGTTCCATGACGTTTACATCTTAGGATACCTCTATCTCTTCGCCTGCGATGATTTTCTCTATTAAATCAGCAGCACGTTTTGAAGCCTGACCGTCGTCGTAGCAACCTTTGTCTTTTAAGAACTCGTCAACATCTGTTTCGTATTTTTGTTGGTCAAAGCTCAGGATCGCATTTTCAAGTTCATCATTATCGGCTACAAGCGGGAAAGGTGTGCTTTCAAGCGAATAGTAGAAACCTCTTGTGTCATTGTATTTCTCCGCATCGGGAGCGTAAAGAAATAGCGGACGTTTTGTCAGAATGTAATCATAAGCCCAGCTTGAATAGTCGGTCATACCGGCATCCACAGCAGGCAGAAGCTCCTGCATATCTCCGTAATTCGAAGCATTCAACAGCCATTCCTCGCCGGAAAAGATTTTTTTCCTTTTTCTGTCTTTGTGATGCATACGCACTAAAATCACCCATTCACCGCCAAAACGCTCCTCCAGGTTTTTCTTTAACCTTTCAAAATCAATCGTAAACCAATCCATTGCACCAGTATCTCTGAAAGTCGGCGCATATAAAAACAGATTCGGGCGATTCTCCAGCTCAAAATACTCATAAATCTGTTGTTTGAGCAATTCGGTTTGTTCGGGATCGAAAAAAACATCATTGCGTGCATGACCGTATTTTAAATACGGAACATCCTTCCAGAAGGTCTCCCGATAAACATCCTCCTCAAATGTACTGTTGGCGATACAATAGTCGGTAAGCTTGTTGCAGCGTTTCGCACGCATCATCCATGTTTTGTTACCGGACAAACGCTTGATTCCCAGGCTTCCATGCCATGTATTGATGTAAACCTGGCCCTTTTTCTTGGGCATACCGTACCAGACACAGTTCAGGGCATTATCGATCCATATTTTGGAGCTTGCCATTTCATCAAACATAGTGTAGCTTCCTCGGGTAACCAGCTTAATATCAGGAGATATTTTGTCGACTGACCTTTTCTTGGGCGGAACGACCCAAACGATCTCAACCGGCAGTTCACGACGGACAACTTCCTCAATGATATACCTCGGATTGCAGGAGTAACTTCCGTCATATGTCATAACAAAAATCTTATTCGGGTTAATTTTTCCTTTGCTGTA
>ONGS01000269.1 GCA_900317395.1 uncultured Eubacteriales bacterium
CAGCATCCGGGGGCGTAGCTCAGCTGGGAGAGCGTACGGTTCGCATCCGTAAGGTCAAGGGTTCGAATCCCTCCGTCTCCACCAAAAAAGGATTGCTATCTTAACAAAGATAGCAATCCTTTTTTATTGCGTTGTACCTCCGGAACAAAGATGGTATAATCCAATGTATCAAGAAAGATAGCAACGCTCAATTTGGAGAAACGAAAGATAGAGGGGCTTTATGCGTGTTTTTAAATCATTTGCTACGAATACGAAAGACGGCGGATTTGAAAAGTTCTGTCGAGCCTTTCTCACCAAATTAGGCTATGAGTGTGAGCTTACAAAAGCATCTGTTGATGGCGGTATCGATATCATAGCGACAAAAGATGATGCTTCAATCGGCTTTCAGTGCAAAAACAAGGGTTCAAATGTAGGTTCTCCGGTTGTTAGAGAAACAGAAGGCGCGAGAATAGCTATGGGATTAGACAAAGGAGCTATTCTCACAACGGCCACATTTACAAAGGCTGCAAAAGAAACCGCAGAGAAGCTTGGGATCGAACTATATAACTGGTCTTCCATCGCAAGGCTTACTGCAGATATGGAGTTTGAAGATACTGAAGAAGATAGAAAACTACTCACTGAATCAGTTGTATTTGAACATAATGAAGAGGTCTATGAACAGCTAGAGAAGTATTTACAGGAAGACAATAAGGCAATAGTAGTAATTGGTACTGGACTCGGAAAAACAACAACTGCGTTGGAATATTGCTACAGGCATTCTTGCCGAGGGCTGGTTGTTGCGCCCAAGACCATTATTTGTGAAGATTGGGAAAAGAATGAATGTATTGATGCTGTGACATATCACAGTTTCTCTTCTTCATATCGTGAAATCAATTATGATGAGTATGGCGTTGTAATATTTGATGAGGTTCACCATTCTGGGGCAAGCAAGTGGGGAGCAGGTGTTCAATACATAATAAACACCGGCATTAAGGTCATTGGGCTTACAGCCACACCAGAGAGACTCGATGGAATCAACATAGTAAATCATTTGTTTGGCGGGAACCTCTGCCAAGGGCTTGATGTCCTTGATGGAATCAACCAAGGCATTTTGCACCCATTTAATTATGTAGGTGCCTATTACGATTCTGAAAAAGTGTGCCAAGCAATAAAGGAAAAGTATGGAGATAAGCTTACTGTAGAACTTGCAGGAAAACTTGACATCGCACTTAATAACACACCGACAGTAAAGGAGATTATTACTTCCAATATGCCGGAAGGAAAAAGAAAAGGTGTTATTTTCGTTGAAAAAATAGAAGATATGGATGAGGGGATTAGCCTTATAAGGGGAATCTATCCGAATATTGAGTATAGGAAACTTCACTCAAACTTTAGCTATGAAGAAATCAAAGATACAAAGGAGTGGTTCCAAAAAACAGAAGAAGGATTTCTTTGTGCAATTAATATGATAAGTGAGGGCGTTCACTACAACAATGTTAATACTCTTTTCATGTTAAGACGCACCCAAAGCGCGGTTGTGTTTGAGCAGCAAATAGGAAGGGTTGTAACTCTTGCAAAAAAAGAAGATCCTAACGCGATTGTATATGACCTTGTAAACAATAGTAAGACCGTTCAGAACTTCAAAGTCAGAGTCGCAGAAAGTGCTCGTAGAATCAATGATTTAAGGAAAAATATCCCCGATATTGAAAGAAGAAATCCTGCTGATAGTGAAGGAAATTATTTAACTGATGAGAAGAGTCAGCAGATAATAATTAAAGAGTATGTAAGCGAAATAGATCAAGTCTTAGAGGCAATTAAGGAAAGCATTAATCAAAAGTATTGGACAGATGAAGAAACTGAATATTTAAAAAAATACATAGAAGAAAAGACCTTTGCAGAAATTGCGGAAGACCTAAATAAAGATGCGAGAACTGTATACTACAAGGCGTGGAAGTTGGGATTGATAGAGAACAGCCGTATATGGTTCAATTCTGAAATCGCCATTCTAAATGAAAAATACGGATCGTTAGGGGGGAAAGTTTGCGAACTGATTCCGAGACACACAGATAAAGCGTGTATGGCAAAAGCAGCAAAGTTGGGCTTAAAATATGAAATGGTAAACTATTGGCAGCCATGGGAAGATGAAATAATCATTAAAGAATATCCAACTACAGGGACAAAAATAAAAGACAAATTAAATAATCGGCGAACCGGAGAGATAAGCGCAAGGGCAAAAAAACTAGGTGTAGAATATACCAATTCCGGAGTGTGGGAAGCGTGGGAAGAAGAGATCCTCAGAAAATACTTTCCTTCCGAGGGAACTGATGTATACAAGAGGTTGACTGTAAATAACAGAAGCAAAGGTGCTTGCCAACATCGCGCCAAACGCTTGGGCATCTCGTGCGATAAAGATGTGTGGACAGAAGAAGAGGAAGCTCTTCTTATAAAGCATTATCCTAAGATTGGGAAAAAGGTTTCTTCAATGTTAGAGAAACATACTGAAAGAGCCATTGGAGCAAGAGCTGCACAACTGGGCTTGAAATCTCCTAATCAAAATGGATCTAGAAAAGTAAGGTGTGTAGAAACAGGAATTGTTTATGAGAGCATCAAAGCGGCAAGCGATGCTGTGGGGAAAAATGTCCATAATGCACTAGCAAAAAGACCATGTAAAGTTGCGGGCTATCATTGGGAATATGTTGAAGAGAGTGAGTAAATTTCAACGATTACCCACATTTTGTTAAAATAGCAATCTTTAGCCA
>ONGS01000153.1 GCA_900317395.1 uncultured Eubacteriales bacterium
GTAGTTCCGCCGGTTGTTCCGCCAGTCGTGCCGCCAGTAGTACCGCCATTGCTGCCGCTATTATTAGAGTTAGAACCTTTACTTTTTTTCTTGATAGTTTCTCTTTCTTCCTCACCGCAAACAGTACACGTTCTTACTTTTTCGCCATCTTCTGTTTCTGTAGCTTCCTTAACAGTAACCCATTCACCAAATTTATGTTCCAGTTTAGGAATCTCCTCTGTTACTTCCAAACCACATTTTGAACAAGTTTTGATTTTCACACCTGTCTGTGTACAGGTAGCCTCTTTTGTTACCTTCTCTGTAAAACTATGTTCATCGCACACAGGTGTTTTAGGAATAGCTCGTCTTTCTTCCTCACCACAAACAGTACAGGTTCTTACTTCTTCGCCATCTTCTGTTTCCGTAGCTTCCTTGACAGTAACCCATTCTCCTGAATGTCCGAGAGCAGGAATAATCTCTACCATTTCAAGACCGCACTTTGAGCAGGTTTTAACTTTTTTACCGGCTTCTGTACAAGTAGCTTCTTTGATGGTTTTCTCTGTAAAGCTGTGCTCATCACAAAGCGCAACAAACTTGATATCCTTCTCATTTGCAAACCTTTCCGCTTCTGAGCCTTTCTGTCCATAAATGGTGAGTGCTTCATTGTGATGATAAAATGCATCGCTTGATATGCTTGTAACACTTTCAGGAATAATAATACCAACAAGGTCACTACAATTACCAAATGCTTCATTTCCTATTGTAGTAACAGAATTCGGTATCTCAACACTGGTAAGTGCAGTATTCTTAAATGCACTACTTGATATGGTTGTAACACCCGAACCTATATATACAGCAGACAGCTTTTTGCAGTCATAAAATGCATCGTACCCTATTTCTACAACACCATCTTCAATTACTGCATATTCTAAATTGTCACAACTATTAAATACATCACTGCCTATTTCAGACAAACTTCCTGGAACAGTTACACTTGTAAGACTGTCACAATTACTAAAAGCATAACTTCCGATACTTTCAACCGAATCACCTATTGTTAAATCTTTAAGATTTGTACAACCATTAAAAGCATTAGCACCTATTACGGTCACACCGTTTCCGATGACTACTTTTTTCAGCCCTGTACAACCAACAAAAGCTCCACCAGATGATAAATAATAACCTTCTATTTCTGTAACACTGTTGGGAATAATAAGCTCAGTCAATCCTATGCAACCTTTAAAAGCTCCCCATCTTATAACCTCAACACCATCTGCTATCTCAGCCTCTTTTAAATTTTTGCAGCCGGAAAAAGCCTCATAGCCTATTTCTTTGACTGTTCCCGGAATCGAAATACTCTTTAAAGATTCACAGCCACTAAAGGAATAGCCGCCTATTTCCTTGATTGTTTCAGGCAAAGTCACTTTTTCAAGTTTAGCACAATTTGCAAAAGCTCTATAGCCGATACTTTCAACAGAATTTCCCATTGTTAAATCTTTAAGATTTTTACAACCGCTAAAAGATACCACACCTATTTCTGTTACACCGTTGCCTATGACTACTTTTTTCAGTCCTGTACAACCTTGAAAAGCTCCACCAAATATATATTCATCACCGTCTATTTTTTTTACACTGTTGGGAATAGTAAGCTCAGTTAATCCTACGCAACCATAAAAAGCACCACGTTCGATTAACTCAACACCGTTATCAATCTTAAGATTTTGTATGCCTGTACACCCACTAAAAGCTCCACTGCCTATTTTCTTTACGGTGTTAGGAATAAATACCAACTGTAAACCTGTTTTCCCATTAAAAGCATAACTTTTTATTTCGCTTACGGTTTTTCCGTCGATTTCAGTCGGAATGTTCAGGTCGCCCTTTGTGATGCTTGTACCTGTTATACATACTGTGCCGTCACTGAGTTCCTCATAGTTAAAGTTTCCGCTTGTTTTTGTTTCTGCCGCTGATACCGAAACTGTGGTATAATTATAAGCAGTAAACGCTGCACCGGTGGTACCTGCCAAAACGGCAGCGGCAAGAGCAATTGTCAATACTCTTTGTTTTGTGTTCTTCATAATTGGTTACCTCCTGTTTTTTATACAAACAGCATATACAAAACCAATTCGCATAGCTGTCGTTTCAAAAAGGAATATTTGTGTTCCTTTTATATGTATAATACTACACTTCTGTAGCTTTTTCAAGCCTTTTCTACAAAATTATGATAAAAATTTTTCGAGGTGATTTTATGTACTATACTGAAAGACTAAAAGAATTGAGAGAAGATAACGACCTTACTCAGGAACAGGTCGCTACCGCTCTCGGACTAAAACGAGAACAGTACAGAAGATACGAAACGGGCATTAACGAAATTAAAGCAAGTCATATTATTATGTTCGCCAAATTCTACAATGTTTCTACCGATTATATCCTCGGTCTAAGCAACAAAAAGAATCACTGAAAAAACAGACCGCCGATACATCACAGCTTTTCAGCTTCAATGTATCGGCGGTTCTTGTCAGTATTCTCTGTACAGTGAAACCACTCTGCCAAGTATCTGTAATTCATCTGTGATGATGGGGTCAAAATCAGGGTTATGCGGCTGTAACCGATAGTGTCCGTTCTCTTTGTAATAACTTTTTACGGTCGCTTCCTCGCCGATCAGGGCAACAACGATCTCTCCGTTTTCGGCTGTCGATGTCCTTGCGCAGATGACAATATCATTGTTATAAATTCCTATATCACGCATACTCTCTCCTGATACACGCAATGCGAACATTTCCTCTCCTGCTGCTTTTTTCGTTGGAAACGGAACATATCCCTCTATCTCCTCAAACGCATAGATCGGTAATCCTGCCGTGACTTTTCCCAGTATCGGTACGGAGATTGTCGGCTCACTTCCTGTCAGTCTGACCGAACGGTGTCCGTGCTCTTTTGTGATATATCCGTTTTCATCAAGTGTTCTGAGATGAGCGTGAACCGTGGAGGTTGATTTCAGCCCTGTCGCGGCACAAATTTCTCTGACAGTCGGAGAAATCCCCTCATTTGCCGCTTTATGCAGATAGTCAAGGATTTTTTGCTGACTTACGGTCAACTTTTTCATAGTAATCACCTATATCTCTTTTTATGTAAATGTTGGCTATATTATATCATACAGCCATAACAAAATCAAACATTTGTTTTGTATTATGATTTATATTTTAATGCTTATTATAATATAATAATGCGATACATCTTTATCCAAATTCATCAATTTGTTGTATAATCAAGCAAAAAGACATTTTTATATTATTAATATCATTATTATATATTGACACGTATTTGGGATAAGCATAATATTAGTATAAAATTGATGTAAGGAGTCTGTTGAATGTTTGCAATTGACTGTCACGACCATATCTATAACCCGAAAATTGCTTCCCGTGCCGTTGCCAGTGTCGGCAAATTTTATGATATAGAAATGAACTGCGGAGGAATCGCCGATGAGCTTGTCAAAATATCCAAAACCTCACCGATCAAAAAATTTGTCGTTAACGTTGTTGCAGCCACTCCCAAGTCTGTGCAGAAGCTTAACAAATATATCGCAAAGGAATGTGAAAAGCACAAGGAATTTGTCGGACTCGGCACACTTCACCCCGATATGGAAAATATGGAAGAAGAAATCGAGAGTATAATCTCTCTCGGTCTGCGCGGTATTAAACTTCACCCCGACACACAATGTTTTAATATGGACAGCGACAAAGCAATGAAAATGTACGAAACCATAGGAAATCGTCTGCCATTGCTGATACACTGCGGTGATTACCGTTATGACTATTCTCACCCGCGCCGCCTTGCACGTGTTCTGGATGCCTTTCCGCAATTGACGGTTGTGGCGGCACATTTCGGCGGCTGGTCTATCTTCGATCAGGCTGTTCCCTATCTCCAAAACAGAAAATGCTATATGGACATTTCAAGCTCTATGCCCTTTATCGACCACAGCAGGGTTTACAGCTATATTAAACTGTACGGAGCGAACAGATTAATGTTCGGTTCGGATTTTCCGATGTGGGATCCCATAAAGGAATATAACGATTTTATGAAATTCGACCTTACCAACGAGGAGCGTGAAAAAATCCTCTGGCGAAATGCCGCCAAAGTATTTCAAATAGACTGTTCGGATATGATCTGAAAACAACCGATACCGCCAGACACAGTGAAAAATCCGTAGCCGACAAAAAACGTCAGCTGCGGATTTTTGATATGAATGAAAAATCGGGAATTATGAGTTATAGATCACATCTAAGAGTTCTTCTACCTTGTCGGTCTTCTCCCAAGCTACTTTCAAGTCTTCACGTCCCATATGTCCGTAAGCGGCAAGCTTTCTGTATATCGGAAGATCGAGATGAAGCTTGCTGATAATTGCGGCAGGACGAAGGTCAAATATTTTATTGACAGCCGCTACCAATACTTCCTCGCTTACCTTACCGGTACCGAAAGTATCGATCATAATGGATACGGGCTTTGCAACACCGATCGCATAGGAAAGCTGTACTTCACACTTTCTGGCAAGTCCTGCAAAGACAATATTTTTTGCAACATATCGCGCAGCATAAGCGGCACTTCTGTCAACCTTTGTCGGATCCTTGCCGGAGAAAGCACCGCCGCCGTGACGCGAATAGCCGCCGTATGTGTCAAC
>ONGS01000154.1 GCA_900317395.1 uncultured Eubacteriales bacterium
CATGATCGGGATTTTCTGCTTTTTAGGAGGAATGTATATGAAGATAAATACTTATAAACAAATTAAATTATTCAAAGAAAAACAAATCTTCAAATTTTTTATCAAGTGCAATACAAAGTAATAGTGCAAGTTTTGCACTCGGGCAAAACTGATTGTTTTCTATTGAGCTGATGGTTTGCCTTGATACGCCTACCATTTCGGCAAGCTCACCCTGAGATATTCGGTTTTCCGCACGAGCTACACGCAGTTTGTTCTGAAAAGTTATATCATTCATCGCTTTACACCATAAAGAACAGTACAGCGCAGGCGAAAGCCGCCACTCCTGTTGCAATTCCTGCTATTAAATATGGGATTTTTCTGATATTTTTAAACTGATAAATAAATGTCGTGCATAAATATGCGGTAATAATAGAGACAAACTCATAAAAAGCCTGAAAGTGAACAGCTCTGTAAACACTGAAGATCAGACACAGAACGCCGACTGCCACTGCACCCAGACCGAACGAAAAATTATAGATTTTCTGTTCCCGTTCATCCAGAGTGTTACGGTTTTTCTTTTTATTCTGTTCAAGAATTTCTTTCTTATCCATGAAAAGCCTCCGAAAAACCAATCAGCCGTTGCTGTATCTCTCCTGTAGTTATTATATTAACACATGCTTTGCAGAATGTCAAGTATCCTTGGCAAATTTTCTTTTAAACTTGTCAAGTTTCTTTAAAAAAATCCTTGCAAACCAAATGTTTGCAAGGATTTTTTGCTGTTACAGTACTATCTTTGATTTTACACCTGTAAGCCGAATTTGATTCCAAACTTCTCTAGTATTATAGTTATATAAAGCTTTTCCGAGCATTTTATTCAAGGTGTTACTCATACAGCAAGTTTTTTTCTTACCTGTTTAAGTATGTTGATATCATTTTCGTGGCGGCACATTTTTAGGGCTTCTTCGAGGCTGACCCATAAGTAAAAGTCGATTTCGCTTTGCTGCATACTGACAATGCTTTTATCCGCTTTTGCAAGGAAAAATACAGCGGTTTTTCTGATTTTTCCAAATGGACGGTAGCTGCTTGTTTCCCTGAATCCGGGAATAAGCTCAACATTCAGACCTGTTTCCTCCTTGATCTCACGCAGAGCGGTTTCTTTTTCGTTTTCATCATTTTCGATATGACCTTTCGGGAATGTCCAGCATTTTCCATTATGGTTTTTGACAAGCAAGATGCGTATGTCATTTTTTTCGTTTAATCTATATACAACCGCACCGCAGGATTTTTCGTAGATACAGTTGATTTTTTTGTATTTTAGTGATGTTGTTTTCAGTCTTGCTTTTATTTCGGGTTCGTAGAAAATTTCGTCAACAGGTGCGGCGATTAATCTCGTCTGCATTTTGGTTTCGCCTACTGCCGCACCGATTATGGTACATTCGATCTCACCATGAAGCTCGTCATTAGTGATAATATAAATCTGACGCATATCTTTTCCGCCTACGATATGACCTGAGTAAAGATAATTTTCTGACAGTGTGCCGAAAATTTCTATTGTAACATTTTTGCCGAGCATTGCGGCACACCTCCTTTTTAACTTTCCGATATAATTATCATTCCATAATTGTTTTTAATTCTTCCGTTCTCAGTTCTGTATTGGCTGTCATAATACTGTTCAGGATCAGAACATCGGTGTATTTGTTTTTCTTGATATAATCAATGATGTTTCCGTCATAATATCTCGGGTCGACTACAAAAATTTCATCGAAGCTTTCCGCTGTGAAGGGTGCAAATGCACAGCCGTAGGAGTCTTTGATAATACACAGTTTTCTTCCTGTTTTGAGTTCGGTTTCGATCTTCATATAAGGATTGTTGCCCCAGATAAAGGCACTGTAAGCGTTGGATCCTTCTGCAAATTCGGCAATCATGGTAACTTCTCTGGGGTCGTTGCTGCCGCTTTCCAGAAGCGTACAGTAGCCGTCTGTTTTGTAGTATTTTACAGTATCGGGATGAGCCGCAAGGGTTTTATTGCCTTTGGGATTTTCCTCCGTTGTGGTTGCCGCCCAGAGAGAGCCTGTAAAATTCTTGATTTCTCCCGAAGGCAGTTTTTTGATATCCGCAGATTTCACATCAGCCGCCTTGCAAAAATCAACATATGCGTAATAAGCACCGAGTGCCGTCCAGTTGTTGTCAGTTCCGAAATAAATATATTCGTCCTTGTGTTTTTCAAGGGAATCCGTAACATCTATTGTTTTTATATTCTTGCCAATTTTTGAATAGATCGTTTTAATGCTTTCCGTTTCATCTGAGCCTTCTGCTTTATATTGTTCGGGGAGAGCGAAAAGAGAATGTGTCGGCACAGTTATATCATAAACATTAATATCACTACCCAGAGATTTTTTGATTGAGGCAACAGTTTCGGCATATTTTTTTGCGCTGTTTTCACTTCCATAGAAAATCTCAAAGCCTTGGTCGCCATAGATAAAGACGTTTCCGTCAAATTCACCTTTAAGAACTTTTTCGGGTATTTTGGAAGATTCTTCCGCTTTGCTTTCCTGCTTTGTCCGCTTTTGAGTTTCGGTTTTACTTAGGGAATTTTCGGAAACGGAATTCTGCATGATATCTCCGAAAACACCGAAATATGCGCACGCACAGACTGCCCCTGCGGCAATTGCCGCACAGACAAGTGATACTGCTATGATTTTTTTCTTGCTGTTATTTCCATAGTAGCCGTGTCCGTAGCCTTTGCCGTAGCTTTTATAGTGGTACGGACGTTTGCTGTAGGAATTGTAGCCATAGGATGATTTTCTGCGCATTTTATCCTCACTTGATCAGAATATATACTTATAATAAGTATAATGTATTTACGGGAAAATTACAACCCGATAATAATACAAACTTAACATGAAAATTGCAAATAATTATGGGAAATATGCAAGTCAGAAAAAATGTTTTTTCTCCGACAGCTGTGAAAATCTGACAGAACTCCTATTTTATTTGTTGCATGATATCGCCAAATGTGGTAAAATTTAAGAGGATTCAGGGGTCAGGGATCAGGATTCAGGATCCTCGGTTCAGTTATTCAGTTATTATTTTATTCAGGAAAGAAGCTGTTTGAAATGGAATATATTATATCCGATAAGGTGAAAACTTTGAAGCCGTCGGCAATCAGAGAAATCTTTAAATATGCGGCAGATCCAACGGTGGTTTCGCTTTCCGCAGGCAACCCTGCGCCCGAAGCGTTTCCGACAGAGGCCATTGCCGAAATATCTGCAAAGATATTGAAAGAAAATCCGATTGGTGCATTGCAATACGGTGTTACCGAAGGTTATCCGCCACTGAGAAATGCAGTAGCGGAATATATGAAAAACAAATATAATGTAGGTTCGGATAAAGACGACCTTATTATTACCTCGGGTGCACAGCAGGTCATGGATCTTTTTACGAAAACAACTTGCAATGAGGGCGATACGGTGATTTGCGAAGCACCAAGCTTTATTGGTTCGCTGAATTCTTTCCGTTCCTATAACTGCCGTCTGTGCGGTGTTCCCGTTGAAAGCGACGGCATGAACCTTGAAGCATTGGAAGATGCACTCAAAACAGAAAAAAATGTACGCTTTATTTATATTATAGCGAATTTTCAGAATCCCTCGGGCATTACCACAAGCTTCGCAAAGAGAAAAGCAATTTATGAATTGGCGAAAAAATACAATACCATGATCATTGAAGATAATCCGTACGGTGAACTCAGGATCAGCGGTGAGGATGTTCCTTGTATCAAGTCGCTTGATACAGACGGAAGAGTGGTATATGCAGGATCTTTCTCAAAGGTGCTGTCGCCGGGTATGCGTCTTGGCTTCGCCATTGCGCCAAAGCCGGTGATACAGAAAATGGTAGTGTGTAAGCAGGGAGAGGATGTGCATACCAATTCATGGGCACAGATGGTTGCTCATGCGTTTATGACGGAATATGACTATGAAGCTCACCTGAAAGGACTAAGAGAAATTTACAGAAAAAAAGCAAATTTCTGCATGGAACTTCTTGACAAATATCTTGTCCCGAACGGGATCACTTACCAGAGAATCGAAGGCGGATTGTTTATATGGTGCAAACTGCCCGAAAATGCAAAAATCACTATGAATGAATTTTGCAAGCAGGCTGTGCTGAACAAGGTTTGTGTTGTTCCGGGAAATGCTTTCCTGACAGACGAAACGGAGCAGTGCAGTTCCTTCAGAATCAACTTTTCAACGCCGACAGACGAACAGCTTGAAAAGGGAATAAAAATACTTGGAAAATTAGCAGCGGAGGTACTTTAATATGTCGGAAGAGATCAAAAACAACACACAGACAACCGAAAGGAAAAAAAGAATATTTAGTGCAATTCAGCCGAGCGGTACGATCACCCTCGGAAACTATCTTGGTGCGCTCAGAAACTGGGTAAAGCTTCAGGACGATTATAACTGCATTTTTGCAGTTGCCGACCTTCACGCTATTACAGTAAGGCAAGACCCGAAGGTGTTTAAACAAAATATACTTAATGCCTATGCGCTTCTTCTTGCCTGTGGCATTGATCCCGAAAAAAGTATGTTCTTTATCCAGAGTCATGTGCATACTCATGCAGAGCTTGCTTGGCTGCTCAACTGCTATACACAGTTCGGAGAGCTTTCGAGAATGACACAGTTCAAGGATAAATCACAGAAACACGCCGACAATGTCAATGCAGGTCTGTTTACTTATCCGTCGCTGATGGCAGCTGATATTCTTCTTTATCAGGCTGATCTCGTTCCTGTAGGAGCAGATCAGAAACAGCACTTGGAATTGTCGAGAAATATTGCCGAGCGTTTCAACGGCATTTACGGCAAGACTTTTACCGTACCCGACCCGTATATTGCACAGGTTGGCGCAAGAGTGATGTCACTCCAGGACCCGACAAGAAAAATGTCCAAATCCGACGAAAATGCAAATTCATGGGTAGCAGTGCTTGACAAGCCCGAAACCATTATGAAGAAATTCAAAAGGGCAGTTACTGATAGTGAAGCGAAAGTATGTGTCGGAGAGGGCAAGGAAGGTATCAACAATCTGATCGGTATCATGAGTGCCGTAACAGGTAAAACAGCAGATGAAATTACTGCCGAATTTGAGGGCAAGGGTTACGGCGATTTCAAAACAGCTGTCGGCGAAGCAGTAATTGAGGAACTGCGCCCGATACAGGAACGCTTTGAGCGTTACATTAATGACAAGGCATATTTGGAAGAGCAGTACCGTAAGGGTGCGGAATTTGCGCTTAAAATTTCACAGCGTACACTTGACAAGGCTATGAAAAAAATCGGCTATTTACCGAAATAAGTGCACCTCGTGTACAGGGGATTTGTGTAGACATTTGCCTTACTGATTCTGTCTGTAAAAGATGATAGTTAAACGCTATTGAAAATTTCCTATTGTCATTCTGAACGGAGTGAAGAATCTTTCAAAGATCCTTTGCTTACGCTCAGGATGACAGTATCAAGGAAAATATATCTGTCAATTATTATAATTTTTGTCGAACATAATTTATTAAGGAATGGCTTGGGTAAATTTATACTCCAAAGAATATATTCTGAATTTTTTAATGTTAATATAGACATTGAGGAAGCTATCAGAGAAAGAGAATGGTAAGAAATGTTTGATTTTTTAACAGGTATCGTTTTGCTGTTAAGCGGAATATATGAGGGTTATCGGCTTGTTGAGGCTGTTAATACACTGACAATTTACAACACGGCTTTGGGAGAGATCAACTCCGATACAGCGGCTTTGGCACAAATACAGCAAATGCAAGGTGGCTGTATAATTGAAATCATTGTTTGCGGCGTTTTGCTTCTGTTGACATTGATATGTCTGATACGGTTTATCCGATATGCTGTCGTTGGTAACCTGATTTACCTTACGCATAATACAACCAAAGATTTTTTGAAAACAACAAACAGCAGCAACAGCGGCAGTGGTGGTATGAAATTTACTAATTCCGACAAAAAATGACCATTGAAATTAAGGAGAATCTCATGGTGTAATGACATTGATATCCTCACAGTGACAATATATACAGCTTTGAAAATCGGGGGAAGAGGTGAGTTGCTTTGAAAAGGAATAAAAAGAAGAAAAATGAAAGAGTTAAGGTCTTGATGATTGTGAATCCTCGTTCGGGCAAGCTGCGCCCGAGTTTTTCTGCAAGAAGAATCGCCGAGATGTTTTTGGATAACAATATGGAGACAGGCGTATATTTTACTTCGCCTGATTATAATGCGGATTTCCTTGTCAGGGAACACGAAAAGGAATTTGATATTATCGCCTGTTGCGGCGGTGACGGTACGCTGAGCGATACAGTGTCAGGAATGATGCACATCAAAAGCAAAAAGCCCATAGGTTATATCCCGGCGGGTACTACAAACGACCTTGCAAGAAGCTTACGCATGGCAACGAAGCCCGAAAAGGCCGCCAAGGTCATTATAACCGAAAAAGCAAGACCTCTTGATATCGGAAGCTTTGACGACAGCTATTTTGTCTACATAGCTTCCTTTGGTGCTTTTACCGAAGTATCCTATGCAACATCACAGAAGGCAAAAAATCTTTTCGGCAGATTTGCCTACTTTTTTGGTGCGATGAAATATATGACAAAAATAAAATCGCACCATATCAAAGTGGAAGCGGACGGAAAAAACCATGAGGGCGATTACGCATTCGGGTCTGTGACAAATTCCACTTCTGTTGCAGGTATTTTTAAATTTGAAAGTGATATGGTAGATTTTTCAGACGGAAAATATGAAGTGATGCTGATCAAGCGGCCGAAAAATTTATTTACGGCTTTTTCAATCTGTATGTCCATGCTGAACAAAACCTACAGACACAAAAATATTGAATTTTTTCATGCATCCGATATCAAAATGACCTGTGATGAACCGCTGGATTGGGCTGTGGACGGTGAGCACAAAAAGGGCGGTACAGAGGTTCATATTCAGAACCATCCACAAGCTGTTAATATCATAATGAAAAAGAATAAGAAAAAGTAAAACCGGTGAATTATATGTTTACAACCATACAGGAAAAATTAGCAGAAATAGAAACCAAAGAGAATGTCCGTATTATCCACTGTGTTGAATCTGGGAGCCGTGCGTGGGGTTTTCCGTCACCTGACAGTGATTATGACGTACGGTTTATTTATGTTCGTCCTAAAGAATTTTATTTAAGGCTCGATCCGGCTCGTGATGTAATAGAGTGGCAGTTGGATGATATTTTGGATATCAACGGATGGGACATTCAGAAAGCATTGCGATTATTATACAAATCAAATCCGACATTATTTGAATGGAATTCGTCGCCAATCATTTATAAAACCACGGAACAGTGGAAAAACATTTCGGATATTATCAATCGGTTCTTTGTGCAGAAGTCGGGACTTTATCATTATTTAAGTACAGCAAAAAGTAATTACCGAGAATATCTGAAAGGCGAAACTGTGCGGCTAAAAAAGTATTTCTATGTTCTGCGTCCTTTGCTTGCCTGCAAGTGGATTCTGGACAAAGAAACACCGCCGCCAATGTTTTTTTCGGAGTTGGCGGAGCAGTATCTGGAAGATGAAATCCAACCCGATGTGCAGAATCTTCTGAAAATTAAAATGCAGACTTCCGAACTCGGAGAAGGACGGCGCATAGACAGCATTAACCAATATATAGAAGAAAACATAGAAAAAATCGAACAGATCATCATAGATTTACCCGATACTTCTCACCAAAGCTGGGATACCTTAAATCAGGTATTTCTTACGATGTTGGATGAATAAGCTATAAAGGTTCCGTTCAGGTCTTAAATTCTGAACGGACTTTTTGTTTGCTGAATTTTACACATATAATCGTATTATGTTATTGCAAATTAAAATCAATATTGATATAATAGTGATAATAACACTATTTTCTATAGGAGTAAAAAATGGATAAAGATTATAAATTCAAAGTCAATCTCGGCGGAATGATCGATATACTTTCCAATCATCTTTACAGTTCACCCGATGTTTTTGTCCGTGAGCTTCTGCAAAACGGAACGGATGCCATCAGTGCCAGAACGGCGGCAGACAGTAATTTTAGTGAAAACGACGCAAAAGTAGAAATAGAGGTTCTTGAAGGCAAGAAAATTATTTTTCGTGACAACGGTACAGGACTCAACGAGGAAGAAATCCACAAATTCCTTTCCGTTATTGGACAGTCCTCTAAATACGATATCGAAAATAACCGTGCCAACGGCGATTATATTGGAAGATTCGGTATCGGTCTGCTTTCATGCTTTATGGTAACGGATCATATCTGTGTAAGAACAAGGTCATACAAATCTCCCGATACCATTCTGGAATGGAAAGGTATGGCAGACGGTACTTATACGATTGAAAAAATCAACGAAGAAATAGAAATCGGAACAGAAATTATCATCGAAAACAATAAGGCAGAAAAGGACAGCGATGTTGTAGATGACTATTACAACTGCGACACTATAGCAAACCTTGTTTATTATTACGGTCTGTTCCTGAAATATCCCGTTTATACCGTAAACGGCGAAGAACGTACAAGGCTGAATCTGAAATTTGATTTTGACGCTGCCAAAAACAAGGAACTGTGCATGAACATGGGTAAAACCTTCCTTGGCGAAGATTTTCTCGATTGCTTTACACTGAAATCGCCAAGCGGCCTTTTCAGTGGTATCGCCTATGTTCTGCCTTACCCTGTTTCGGCAAATGTGCGCAATATGCACAGAATCTACCTCAAAAATATGCTTCTTACAGAAAGCGGTGAAAGACTTCTGCCTGAGTGGGCCTTCTTTATCAGATGTATTATCAATACAAATGACCTGAAACCCACCTCTTCCCGTGAGGATTTTTACGAGGATGAAACACTTGACAAGGCAAGAACCGAAATAGCCGATTGTATCGCTGACTATTTTGAGGATCTCGATTTTAACAATAAAAATATGCTTTATGAGATTGTCAGAATACACAACCTTGCAGTAAAATCGGTTTTATCATCATCAGACGGACTTGATGATATTCTTCTGCCCTATATAATGTTTGAAACATCTCTCGGAGAGATGACAGGAAAAGAAATTACCGAATTTGGCGGAACAACCTTCTATACAGTGGATGTTAACCAGTTCCGTCAGCTTGCACCTCTTTATGCACAGAGAAGTGAGTTGCTCATTAATGCAGGTTATGTTTATGAAAATGCGATCCTTACCAAACTTGCTGATAGCAGTATCAATACGGATATCGAAAAGCTTACAGATACCGATATTGACTTTATGCTTGATGATTCCGATTTTGACGGCGACCCTGCCGCAGAAAAACTGCTTACCGTTGCGTCGAGAATTCTGAAAAAGTATGACTGCAAAGCCGCACTGAAAGAATTCCGTCCTTTTGATATTCCAACACTTTATACCATTAATGAAAAAGCTTATGAAGCAAGACAAATCAGACGGGCAAAGGAAAGTGCCAATGAGGTATTTATGGGTATGCTTTCATCATTCGAGGAAGAAATCAGCTCAAGTACAGTAGCCTGCCTGTACCTTAATACAAATAATCTGATTGTCAGAAAGTTGATTGATTGTGAAGACAAGGAAAAGATTCGCTGCTATATTGAAATTCTTTATGTACAGTCGCTTCTTTCGGGCCACTTTCCGTTGCTTCACAACGAAATGAAAATACTCAATGAAAACCTTTACAAACTGATGATGTTCTGAAATAGTATTAAAAAATCCGATCGACAGTTATCATAAACTGTTGATCGGATTTTTTATTGATGATATTATAGCATATTGACAATGAAATGGCAATATATTATAATCTTTTTAGTGATTAATAACTTATGACGCTGTTTTTGTGATAAACTTGAACTAATTTCTAATTGCTAATCGAATAGGGGATGCGTCTATGGAACTGTATGAATATGAAGAAGAATTTTATGAATTTCTCGATCCGGGAGAATCAAGATGTAAGGGGATACGCCGTGCAATCGACAAGGCATTGGAAAGGCAAGATATCAAAAATGCCCTTACGCTGTATTATATTTTTATAGAAGAAGATACTTTTGAATGTGATGGCTTTCAGTCTTTTATCATCTTTCCCGAATACCTTGCTTTTTTTGAAAAGTATCCCGAATATCACGACACATTTAAAGATGAGCTGATGTGGGCTTTTAAATGGATTTTGGGCAGTGCGGAAGATTTTTACCAGATTTCGCTTAAGCAGATCACAGATATCTACAGGCAGTACGGTGAGTACTGTGACAAGTTCAATTACAATAAACGAAGTTATTACCGCCATTTATGGTGTCTGCTTGATACATTCCAAATTAGAAGATTTCCTCTTATTTCAAGTGTCGAAGAAGCACACAAACGAATGATGCACTGCAGCATTGATAATTTAAGTGAACCGAAATCGGGAGAGATCGATGATCTGACTTCTTATACGCTTTTTGTAGAGAGAAACATTGAAAAAGCACTGAAAATTGCCGAACCTGTTCTTTCCGGTCAGGAATGGTGTAATGTTGTTCCGCATTATACCTATACGAATTTTGCGGATTATTATTTTGATCACGGCGACCTGAAAAATGCCATGAAATATGCGGAACGTGCCGTCAGGATCATCAATCGTGATTTTGGCAGCCAAAGTTCCATGATGCGGTACAAGGGCAGATGCATTTCTGTGTTGGCGTTTGGGGATACCAAAAAAGCACTCAAGCTTTTTAGGCGGCAGCTGACTGTCTGCTATCCAAATACCTGCGGTCTGGATCATTTTTATTTTTACAGAGGTGCATATCATCTGTTTTCTCAGCTTGAAAAAAGCGGACAGAAAACGGTAAGATTAAAACTTCCCTTTAAAGAGGAAGAAATTTATAAAGAAAGCTGTGTCTATTCCGTTGCCAAAATTAAGGATTTCTTTTATAGCAAAGTGAAATTCTATGCTGATAAGTTTGATGAAAGAGATGGTAACAGACACTTTAATAAAATGCTGAGCAAAAAGTATGAATTTGAAGAAACAGACACAAATATGGAGTAATTATCATGAATATTAAAGATTATGAAACAATGTATTACGCCGATTCAGAAAAAGGAGAAGCTCGTGTCAGGGGTATCTACAATGCCATTTTGAAGGCTCTTGAAACACAGGATATTCCAAATGCACTGGAGCTTTACTATATTTTTATAAAAGAAGATACTTTTGAAAGTGATAAATATATGTCGGTCATCATTTTTCCCGAATATCTTGCTTTGTTTGAAAAGTACCCTGAATATCAAAGTATCAGTAGCTATCATCTTATGTGGGCATATAAGTGGATCAATGAATCTGTCGGACGGTTTTATCAGGTATCTTGGGAACAGATTACTAATATTTTTTTGAACTATGAGCGACTCTGCAAAAAATTTCATTATAATCTGAAAACCTATTATAGAACCTTATGGAATGTGATGTATAATAACGGCGTTGGACAAATAGATGGAATTGGAAATGTCAGGGAATGTCATAAAAAAATGCTGCAATGTTCCAGAGACTGTCTGAGTGAGATTCCTGCCGGAGAATGTGATGACGAAATCAAATACCTTTTGTTTGTGGAGAATGATATTGAGAAAGCATTGAAAAAAGCGATTCCCATCTTCAACGGAAGATTATCCTGCGGTCAGGTCCCTCATTATACCTATACCAATTTTGCTGATTATTATTTTGAAACGGGGGATCTGAAAAATGCAAAGCTGTATGCCGATAAGGCAATACGGGTAATTCTGAAAGATTACGGTTATTCGGATTCTATGATCTATTATAAAGGGAAATGTATGCTGATTTTTGCATATACCGATTTGCAAAAGGCACTGAATATATTAAAGCGGCAATATCATGATTTTTCCAAAAACAAAAGTGGTGAGCAATGTTTTTATTTTTATCTCGGTGCATATCATACAATGAAATGTTTAGAAAAACAGAACCGGAAAACAGTAAGCATGAATTTACCGCATGACTGTGAGATCTACAAAGAAACAGGACGATACTCTGTATGTGATATCAAAAAATATTTTTATGATAAGGCTGCATTGATTGCAGAAAAATTTGACGAACGCAACCGGAATTGTTTTTACAACAATATGCTGAAAAAAGAATATGATTTTGAAATTTAAGGAGTGAAGAAAACATGATATTTGAAGATTACGAAGAAAAATACTTTGATGGAATGGATCATGGAGAAGCACGTTTGAAAGGTATCAAAGCCGCTCTTGACGATGCTTTGCAGCAGCAGGATCACGATGCGATATTGATGCTTTATTATGAATATATCGCCGAGGATGTTCTACACGGAAGTTCCTATAAAGCAACGATTATATTTCCTGAATATGTAGCTTATTTTGAAGCTCATCCCGAAAAGCATGAGGATTATAATCATGATGTTATGTGGTCATATAAATGGATCCTCGACAGTATCAGCGAATTTTATCAGATTTCTCTTGAAAAGGTAGAAGATCTGTACCGTCAGTATAAGGATTTTTGCAAGCGTTTCAATTACAATCTGCGTACCTATTATGAAAGTCTTTGTTTCTTTGCGGCAGATAATATGGAAAAAGATGTAAAATTCTGTGGCCTGACCGCCAAGGAAGCCCATGCGGAGATGATGAAATACAAGCGTGATTCCCTCAGCGATTGCGTAGCCTGCGAGACAAGCTCAGAAGTTCTCTATCTGATGAATGTAGAGGATGATATGGAAAAAGCCGTCAAAAAGGCTCACCCCCTGATAGAAGGAAAGCTTACCTGTGCTGAACAGCCGCACTGCGTTTTTACCAATATAGCGGAAGGTTACCTTAAAAGAGGTGACCTTGAAAATGCAGCAAAATTTGCCGAAAAAGCCTTTCATCTGATCAACCGTGACTTTCCGAACGAAACGACACTTTTCACCAAGCAGAGCAAATGTATGCTCATATTTTCTCATACCGACCCGAATAAGGCTTTGAAGCTGCTGAAAAGACTGCTGAATCTGTTAAAGGAAAATCCGAATCCGGACGAACTTTTTGAATTTTACCGTGCGGCATACTATTTTATGTATCAGCTTGACAGGCATGAAGTTGAGCAGATACGTCTGAAACTGCCGTTCAAGGATGAGGAAATTTACAACGAGAACAATACTTATAATGTTACCGACCTGAGAGATTTCTTCTATGATATGGCAAAGGAAATAGCGCAAAAATTCGATGACAGAAACCACAATACGCTGTGTTTAAATCTGCTTGATGAGAAATATGATGTCGAGGACGTCAATTTTAAAAAGCCACAGGAAAAGTTGAATTATCCTATTCTTGATTATATCAGAGAAAATATGGTTGACGGAGCACTTCCCGATGATTTCATGCTTCCCGAAGGACCGATTGATGAAGAAGGCGACAGATTTATTGACGGTGCAATGGATGGAATTCTGCTTTATCATAATGAGCCGCAAATCAACGAACTTGGCAAACTTGAAAATATTATTAAGGATGCCGCCGCAGGTTCGGATGCTGCGATCGCTAAAACGGATAGGTTCTTTGAAAAAGAGGATATCCGTGCACTGACACTGGTTGACAATGTGCAAAAATATATTCTGAACAATCAGGAATCGCTGGATGCCAATAATATGTATAAATATGGAATTTATCTTACGGTATCGGCAAGAAACAAGGAATCGGTCAAAATAGGTCTAAGTATTCTTGAAATTTTCTGTGATTACAATGATGCACTTTTGGAGGCAATTCTTGACCTTGCAAAGTGTAATGAATTTACGCTTTTCTGTATCTGGGCGGTAAGAGGCCTTGAAAACGGCAACGAGCTGATTTTCTCCATTGCTCAGAATGTTTACGGCTGGGGAAGGATTTTTGCCGTTGATGACATTGATCCAAATACAGATGAAATCAGGGAGTGGATTCTCCGGGAGGGTATTAAAAACACTGTTTACCCCGGTTATTCTGCTATTACCAGTTTTAAAAAGGCAGAGGTACATTCTCTTCTTGAAAACGGTTTGACACAGGAACAGCTGACACCTGTTGGTGCTATTATTATCTATCTTGTACTGGACGGTCCTACAATCGGTATTAAAGCCTTTGAGGATGGCGACAATATTATCGATCTGTATCTTGACAATGCAGAAAAACTCGAAAAAGATGATATCGATATCAAGATATTACAACTGATTGGTGCTAACTATGACAACGAGGATATCAAAAAACGGATCACTGCTTTGGGAGTTGATATCAGCGAAGTTGTAGAAGACGAAAATGAAGAAAAAACCGAAGATTAAATAAAATACGCTCCGACAGCATATCACTATCGGAGCGTTGATTGTACAAAGAAGGGCGGATATAACGAAAATCCATTATCGTTTTGATGAGGTTTATAGATTTGCACAGCAAGGCAAATATAGCAAACGTGCTAAAGCAACACAGCCAAAAGATGACTGCGACTTTATTCTTGTTTCTGGTATATTATATAAGCCTAACGATATTGATTATAAATTTACTCGTTCATGTGAATCTTTGGAAAAATACAGGGCAGTAAAAATATCAAAATCAATGAGTGGCAGTGAAAAAGCAAATGTCAAAATTAATGATGCTTACGATACACTAACAAGAAGATTAAAAGCTCATTATAACGGCAAGATAGTTGAAAAACAAAATGATTATTGTGTATATTTATTATTGGAGGAATGAGAATAATGATTACAACGAAAGTATATGTAGATAATATTCCAAAACATTTATGATATAATCAACTCGGCGGTGATATGATGAGCATTGAAATAAAACAGGTACGGAAAAAGGATTTTAATAAAATACTGCAATATGCCGGTCTTGGTATGGGAACTAAAAATTACACCGACAAGCCTGAAGAAATAAAGCTTATCAGCAAATATTTCTGGTACTTGGAGCTGAGTAGGGCAACACAAGTCATCGGAGCTTATGATGGCGATGAGCCCGTCGGAGTTCTGATGGCAGATATGAACGGGGAAGAAAAGGCCTATCGGTCGCTGAAAGCAAAAATATTTCTGAAATTATGCGAATTGTTGATGGCAGTAATGTTGAAAGGCGGAGCAAGGACTTATGGCGAAGCCAACGAAGAGATGTATCTGAAATTTCGTCAAGAGCATATTCCTGATGGTGAGCTTAGTTTTCTTTCGGCAGATCCGAGCCGGAACGGTCAAGGAATCGGCACGCTTCTGTTAAACGAGCTTGCAAGACGTGAAGAAGGCAAGTTGATTTATCTTTATACGGATTCGGGTTGTACTTATCAATTTTATGACAAAAGAGGTTTTACAAGGGAATTTGAAAAGGATATTGTTTTGAATTTACCCAACAAAAAAGTGCCACTCAGATGTTTTTTGTACAGCAAGAGATTATGAAAAACGGAGGAAATGAGTAAATGTGCAATGTCCGTTTTTTAACAAGTTTTCAACTTTTCAACTCGTTTTGGTTGAAAACTTCATCCCACCATAATTTTCACCTCCTTATAAATCTAAATAATCACTCTTTAATGCAGTATCATTGACTTTATTGATTATGAAAACACATACGGCCGTGAATGTGAAATCGAATGTGAAGATAAAACATTGCTTGCAGTCATTAACGACGCAGTGAACAATAAAGAACAATATCGCTCTGTCTGTCCTCCGTAGCTGTTGACCGAATGTACAGCCTGTGTTACTTAATTTGTCTGTCATACCTCGCCGATTGAAAATGAAATAAAATTTTTTAATCGGGAAATTTATTGTCGGCTGATAGATATACAGGATTTTCTGTTCAACATAGATAATGGCAGAAATCGACGGTGTCATTTTGGTGATGACTCCATCTAAAGTGCTTTCACTTACTATAACACATGAGAGCAGGAAGGTGTTTTATCATTTTTAATTTTTAAAAAATTATAATAATGAGATAATAAGTAAATGGCACAAAACAGGTATCATTTGTTTTTTAGATAACGGAAAAGTAAAATCACAAATTAGAAAAACGGAGAATATAAGCGTAAAAGCAAAAAAACAAGAGATTGCAAATGATAAATTAAAAAAGTTGAAAAAAGTACTTGACTTAGGGGAAAAGCTGTGTTATTATCTATCTTGTGACTTACGGATTTCGTAAAGAAAATACTGTTAAGCAGAAATATGGAATTTCAGGGAGGATTTACGCTATGTCAACTTTTATGGCTAAGCCAAGCGAGGTTGAGCGCAAGTGGTATGTAATTGATGCATCAGGCAAAACACTTGGCCGTCTTGCAGTGCAGATCGCAGATTTGCTCAGAGGTAAAAATAAACCGACTTATACCCCTCATGTAGACAGCGGCGATTTCGTTATCGTAATCAATGCTGATAAAATCGTTCTGACGGGTAAAAAGCTTGAGCAGAAGTATTATTATCATCATACAGGTTATGTGGGACATATGAAGGCTGTAAGATATGATAACCTTATGGCTAACAGACCTGAGCTTGCTCTTCAGCTTGCTGTCAAGGGTATGATTCCGTCTAACACCATCGGCCGCAAGGCTCTGACAAGACTTCACATCTACAAGGGCGCTGAGCACAAGCATGAGGCTCAGAAACCTATCGTTCTGGATTAATAAGAAGGGAGGCAATTCATTATGTACGATAAGACACCATTTTATTACGGCACAGGCAGAAGAAAAAGTTCTGTTGCAAGAGTAAGACTTTATAAGGGTACAGGCAAGGTTACTATCAATGACAGAGATATCGACGATTATTTCGGTCTTGATACA
>ONGS01000156.1 GCA_900317395.1 uncultured Eubacteriales bacterium
GGTGAAATCAAAACGACGGGAACAGATATCGACAAGCTCATGCCGCCGGTTTCACGCTTCGGAGGCGGCAATCGGGCTGAGAAGAAACAGACGATCATCGATAAGCTACTGGCGTTCTTTGAGAAGTACTTTGGTATTGTGTAAGTTAAGTGCTGCCAAAAAATTTACTTGTATTCTTGGAATAGCTGTATGCGGGTAAGGGGTATCACAAATGTTTAAAGACAAAGCCCAAAATATAAGGATGTTAAAAGGAGCGTATAGAAAGCTCAAAAGCTACTATTACTACAACAAGAACTTCATCTTAATGCGTAAGAAGATAGCTAATTTTGAGTTTGACCATATCAAGATGGAAAAGTGCTTCTCTGAGATGGCGGAAGCAATTTGTCATCCTTTGTCAGTCGCATCCAAGTCATATTTTGATACTCTTCTTAACTCAATCAAGTTTTTTGTCATTCCTAAGAAATTTGATACTCAAATTGCCCAGCCCAATATGCCGGTGTCGAACACTATTCAACGTGACAAGAAAATGAAAACGGTCAACTTCTTTATTGATGCACCGATAGAGCTATATATTTTCGATACTCTGTGGACTATTTTCGTTGCGAAAATGGACAAGGACAAGCAGCTCCTCTCCTTTGATGTATATGGAAACACAATTAACAAGTCTGCATTGTTTGGAGAAGATGATCAAATTGCTTTCGATAGCAGAGTCCTTTTCAATCGCTATTTTGAAAAGTACACCGATTGGCGAAATAATGCTTTTCGGGCTATGGAAAAGAACTATGACCGTGGAAAAGATACGGTACTGATTTCCCTAGATATAAGGTCATATTTCTATTCTGTTGCTTTTAGCTTTAATAAGCTGGGTAACTATTTTGAGGACCACGAACTACTGAAGAATATTCGTCCTCTCACTCGACTTATAGAGAGTGTGTATGACCGCTACTTAAGAACAATTTTGCCATATCGAAAAGATCTTATACACTTACGAAAGAAAGAATATCCTCTGCCAATTGGCTTGTTTAGTTCAATGATACTCGCAAATATCTATTTAAACAAGTTTGATGCAATGGCAAGAACGATTGCTGGTGTAAAATACTATGGAAGATATGTTGATGACATTTTGCTTGTTGTAAGGAAGAGCCTTGCTTCTGACGAGACAAATCAGAAAATATTAGAAGATCTTTTGGTAAAACCCGGGGTGTTTAGAAAAGCGGGGGCGTTATATGCTTTTGTAGGATACAGATCTCTATATGTACAACCCGAAAAGATTAAAATAATCTACTTGGACCACACCGAGTCGAGAGCCCTAATTGATATCTACAATAATACGATTCGTGTTATTCCGAGCCAAATGGATCCGCTGCCTTCCTCTCAGTTGGAATTAACCAATTTTGATGAAGTGGCATATAGCATTGAGAACTTTGAAAAAGAGAACAAAATACGTGATATTGGCTTTTTAGGTGTTGATTCTTTTAGTGTTGGTAGATATTTTTCTGCTTTACCTCGAAGATATGCTCACATTAATACTTTTGGAGGGGATATCGGAAAAGAAATAGAGCGTCAAATAGCTCAAATTGAAAAGTTCTTCACAGGTAGTCAAACAATAGAGTATTATTCAAACTGGCTGAACTATATGTATTTCCTAGTAATTACTAGGAGACATAAGCAACTACGTTTATTTGTTTCATTGGCGAAGAAGCAAATACAATCGTTAACGCACACATCTTTGGATAAAGAAACATTTAACCGCGTAAAGAGCATCAATAAGATGGCAAAGGATACTCTTTTGGTTCATCTGGATATCTGCTTAGAAATAGCCCTGTCATTGGATGTAGACATTGCCCAGAAGCATTTTAATACTCACTTTTCCTCAGTAGAAAAATATATATGTTCAAACATGTTTGAACATAGTTTCGTTGCCTTCCCGCTTGCCAATTATCTTGATTATTCGAACTATGTCTCTTTCAGCAAAATGAAGCTCTCTGAACTCGGAAAGAATCCCGAGGACATTACAAAAGCTTTCAAGTTTATTTGGTCTCCTAGATTCATACATTACGATGAATTATTGTTGTTGCTCTTCTACTATTTCCATTCAAATAATAAGAGAGGCATTCGCTTTAATTATATAAAAGAAAGGCTGCCGGAGAAATTTGCCACCATCAATCATTTGGGCTATGTACCTTTCGAGATAATTAGCGATCAAATCTTTAAAAATGAAGACTATTCCTTTGAAAGAATTGAAATGCCCTCTGCAAAGACTATCCAGCCTCAAATAGTAAATGTTGCGGTAGGAAGTATCGATATCACGGAACAAAAGTGTATTCAAGGTTATGAGCGATGGACCAACATAACAATTAAAGACAAAGAACTGTTATTTGGTATTCTACAAGAGACTTACTCCTGTTTTAGCAACAAAGAACGAGGAACAATGATTCTTGTGCTGCCAGAATTGTGTTATCCTTTCTACTGGATCAATGATCTGGTTAGATTTGCTAAGCGTGCGCAAATTGCAATTGTTACAGGGCTACAGTATTTGGGCGATGAGTCGGATCAAAAATATAACTATATAGCAACAATTCTTCCTTTTAAGAGTGGCTCAAAGGGGTATCGCAATGCTTTTGTACATATAAGAGAAAAAAATGACTATTCGCCAATTGAATTTGAATCACTTGCAAAGCAGGGGGCATTTTGTAGAAACAGAACTACTGCTGAATACCAAGTGTTTTATTGGAAGGGTATACGTCTCACGCCGATTGACTGCTTTGAGTTAACCGATATTATGGCACGTGCTATTCTTAAGGGGAATAGTGACATTATCGCTGCTGCTGTCTTTAATCCTGATACAACATATTTCTCCAATATAATAGACTCTGCGGTTAGGGATCTGCACGCATTTATTGTTCAAGCGAATACTTCTCATCTAGGCGATTCACGTGTTACCGGGCCATATGATAGAGATAGCAAAGATGTTTTCAAAATTAAGGGTGGAGACAATGATCATGTCGTAATAGGCGCCATAGAGTTTAGAAAACTCAAGCAGTTTCAAGATAATTATTTCAATCAACAGGAGAAGAAATTACGAAGCATTGAGCAAGAACGAAAAAAACGGAATCCGAAATACGCTGCTAAGAAGAAAGAGAAACCTGATATTAAACCTCTTCCTGCACGATTTAAGAACAAGTGATTTGTTTGGAGGATCATGGCAACCCCAATTTAGGGGCGCTTCTAAGTGCTCTTTGGGATAACGAAATCTTTCCTCTACTATCAGCTGCAATAGTCTCTTTGTTCACGACCTCCCTTACTCTTGCTCTAATCCCATTCACCCGGCTTACCCACTCCATAGGATCCTCCGCCTTGAGCTGCTTAGTAACGCCTTCGGAGGCTGCATAGTCTTTGATCAACCGAAGGAAGAGGGCGTTGGCTTGTTCTTCGACGCCGGCAAGGTGGGAGCGGAACTGACCGCTGGTTTTCAGATTGGCATAGGGGATCGGGCAATGTTCCCGGAGATAGCGCAGCCTGCGCTGGCCCCACACGCCGATGGGACGCTCATCTTCGGGTGGCAATTTGAGATCCGGCAGGAAATAATCGCCCTGCTGCGTGTAGGTGCCGCCCATCTACTCAAACAATTTTTTCATAGAAAAACTCCCTTTGCACGCTCATTTTACAAAGGAGAGTTGGGTCGACCAAAGTGTGATTTGTCAGAGCGGACTAACACATAAGAAAGAGCGAGAGGCTTTTGCCTCCCACTCAGTCTGGTAGAGCTATTTATTTTTTCTGCCAACCGTTTCCGGGCTTCTGCGTAGGCGGCAATCTGTCACCGGGATCAATGTGGA
>ONGS01000157.1 GCA_900317395.1 uncultured Eubacteriales bacterium
AGGAACTAATCATTTTCAATAAAGTTAAACGCGAATTGACTGCGGAGGCACTCCGCCGCTGGACTCTATCCACGCTTCTGTTTTGACATTGCATAATTACGTATTATGCTGCATAGGATTAAAACATCTGATGAAATCGGCGGTGATGATTATGTATGTAATTTTCGGCAAAAAAACGATTGCGGCGGTGCTGTCGGCGGCTGTAATTATGTCTGCGGCGGTCATTTCGGCAGTGGGTTTTTCCGACCGGGCGCAGGCGGAAACTGCTGTTGCAGAAGCAAACTGGGGACTGAGCTATCAGTCTGAGGGCGGCGCTCCGACCGGTAATGCTTCTGCTGAACAGCTGAAAAAAATGAATGCCTATTATGTGGGCGATACCTCACAGAAAAAAATCTATCTGACTTTTGATGCAGGTTATGAAAACGGTTACACCTCTCATATTCTTGATGTGCTGAAAGATCATAAAGTCAAGGCAACATTTTTCCTCGTAGGTAATTTTATCGAAACTTCTCCCGAACTTGTCAAGCGTATGGTGAAGGAGGGGCATACTGTCGGCAATCACACCTATACGCACCCCGATATGTCTAAAATCTCCGACAAATCGGCTTTTGAAGAGGAACTCGGCAAGCTTGAAACGCTTTACAAAGAAACAACGGGTGAAGAAATGAAAAAGTTTTACCGTCCGCCCCAGGGAAAATACAGCGAAGAAAACCTCAAAATGGCGCAGAGTATGGGCTACACCACGGTATTCTGGAGTCTTGCTTATGTGGACTGGTACAACGATAATCAGCCTACCGAACAGGAAGCTTTTGACAAACTGATTCCGAGAATCCACAACGGTGCGATCGTTCTCCTTCACAGTACTTCAAAAACTAATTCTGAGATTCTTGACAAGCTCCTCACCGAATGGGAAAATCTCGGCTATACCTTTGGAAGCATAGAAGAACTTTCTTCCTAAAAAATATCACACATCAACCAACAGTTTAATTATAACAATCGCTATAGAAAATTTCCTATTGTCATTTCAAGAAACGTAGGATAGCTATAACTTTACAACTCACCAATCACAGATGTTGTAAATTGATTTCGGAACTTTATGGAGCGACGTTAAATTTACTGTCTGCATAAAGTTGAAATAACAATGAAAACATATTATAATAAATAAAAAATCACGTTAAAAAAGGATCATGAATATGAAGGATAAAACACCACTGTACAACAGACTCTTGGAACATGAAAAGCTTGACCGCTCTTCTTTTCATACTCCCGGTCATAAATGCGCCGGATTTTTTCCGGAACATTTATTACGGCTGGATTATACCGAACTTCCCGATACCGATGCACTGTATGAAGCAAGCGGAGTGATTTTGGAAAGCGAAAAGCTACTGTCAGAACTTTTTGCAACAAAGCGTTCGCTGATTTCGGCAGGAGGCTGTTCCCTTGCGATACAGGCAATGATGAAAACTGCAAGAGACAGGGGTAAAAAAATACTTTGCGTTAGAAATGCCCACAGAAGTGCGATTAACGCTATGGCACTTCTGGGGCTTGAACCGTTATGGCTCACACCACAAGGAAGCAACGGATATACCGGAAGAGCAGACCCGAATGAGGTCGAGAAACTGCTGAAAGCAAACAGCGACATTTCTGCCTGCTATATCACTTCACCAAGTTATTACGGTGAACTCAGCGATATTGCGGCAATTGCCGAGGTGTGTCATCAATATAATACAATACTGCTTGTTGACAATGCACACGGCTCACATCTTGCATTTATGAAAGAAAATCTGCACCCGATCGCATTGGGTGCAGATATGTCTGCCTGCTCTCTGCATAAAACGATGCCTGTACTTACCGGAGGTGCGGCTCTGAATATCGGCAATGAAACACTTTGTCAAAACGCAAAGTCTGCAATGGCACTTTTCGGATCGACCAGTCCATCCTACCTTATCATGTCATCTGTTGATCTTTGTATTGATTATATGCTCAGCGGAAGCGGAAAGTCTGATTATCTGAGGTGCGAGGAAAAAGTGGCGGAGCTAAAAGCAATGGCAAATGAAAAAGGGATCATCCAACCCGAAGGAATTTGCGATCCCCTGCGGCTGACACTGAATACTGCCTGTGCAGGAATTTTGGGAGAAGAAAAACAAATAGCATATTTCGAGTCACACGAAATCGACTGTGAATTTTGCGACGGTATAAATGCTGTATTGATTTTTACACCGTTTAATACAGATAGAGATTTTGAAAGAGTTCGTAATGCAATCGAGAATATGTTCGTTTCAAATAGAAATTTTAAACATTTTTTCGTACCGTACCAACCCAAAAAAATATTGACATTAAGACAAGCACTTCTCAGTCCCTCCGAAACGTCAGCACTTTCGGAGGCAACAGGTAAAATAGCAGCCGATACTGCTTGTCCCTGTCCTCCGGGCGTACCGATCGTCATGCCCGGTGAACTGATCGATGAACCTGCAATAAAGCTACTGGCTGAATACGGTATTGAAAAAGTGACAACGGTAACAAAATAATCACACATTTTATATAGTGGTGTGTAAAAATCTATTGATATTGCAAAATCACATCTATAGAAAACATCTAAAATTCGCTTATTTTCGTAAGGCAATTATGTTATAAAATAATTATTATTTGATTGGAGGAAACATCATGACAATTACATCAACTAAATCTTGGAAAAATTATATTATGCTTTGCAATACACTTGAGCGAAACGATATCAGCTTTGAAAGCAACGACAAGGAGCTTTGTGTAAAATGTGGGATCAGCGGAAGAGATATTGAACAAAATTTTTTATTTTCGATCAATCCGTCAAAAATGTTGATTACACTATTTTCTCCCATTCCCATCAATATTTCTGAGGGAAATACAACGGATATTGCCATTGCCGTATGTATTATCAACAACAAACTGCCAGACGGCTGTTTCTGCATTGATACAAATGAAGGTTTCATTTATTTTAAAATGACCACGAGCTTTTATGAATCAAATGTTAGCGAAAGGGTATTTGAATATATGCTATCCTCTGCGGCGGACTCGATTGACGAATACTACCCTAAAATCCAAAAACTTGCAGAAAGAGCATCTTTGAATTACACTTAAAAAC
>ONGS01000193.1 GCA_900317395.1 uncultured Eubacteriales bacterium
AATTGAAACTTCTCTGTCGCCGACAAACTGCTGTGCCGCACCACGGATACCTAACCCTAACAGACTTCCTAATAAACTCACTTTTATCCCTCTTTGTTATATAAAATGACGATACATCATCAATTTAAATAATATTGATTTGATTATAACACGCAAAACAGTGAAAGTCAACAATTTTGTATCGTGTTTCTACTTTCATAAAGTAAAAACACCGGCGGTCTTAAACCATATTCGTTTTAAGACCGCCGAATGATTTTATAATCAGAATTTTACTTTTTCTGCAATATAATCATTAAGTTTATCAATGGAAATTCTTTCCTGAGCCATGGTATCTCTGTCACGGACAGTTACACAGTTGTCTTCAATGCTGTCGAAGTCATAAGTAATGCAGAACGGTGTACCGATTTCGTCCTGACGGCGATAACGTTTTCCGATAGAACCTGCATCATCATATTCCACCATAAAGTCTTTTGCCAACTGCTCGAATACCTTTTCAGCCTGCTCGTTAAGCTTTTTGGAAAGCGGAAGAACAGCAGCTTTGACCGGTGCAAGTGCAGGATGGAAACGAAGAACGACTCTTGAATCCTTTTCGTCGATCTGCTCCTCGTCATAAGCCTCGGTAAGGATTGCAAGGAAAAGACGCTCCACACCAAGAGAAGGCTCGATAACATACGGAATATATTTTTCATTTGTTGTCGGGTCAAAATATTCAAGGCTCTTGCCGCTTGTGTTGCTGTGCTGTGTAAGGTCATAATCCGTTCTGTCGGCAATTCCCCAGAGTTCGCCCCAATCAAACGGGAAACGATATTCAAAGTCTGTTGTTGCTTTGGAGTAGAAACAAAGCTCCTCGGGGGAGTGGTCACGCAGTCTGAGATTTTCTTCCTTGATACCGAGAGAATACAGCCAGTCACGGCAGAAGCTTCTCCAGTAGTCAAACCATTCAAGGTCTGTACCCGGTTTGCAGAAGAATTCAAGCTCCATCTGCTCAAATTCACGCACACGGAAAATAAACTTACCCGGAGTAATTTCGTTTCTGAATGACTTACCAATCTGGGCAACACCGAAGGGAACTTTTTTTCTTGTGGTTCTTTGAATATTTGAAAAATTAACGAAAATACCCTGTGCAGTTTCGGGACGGAGATACAGTGTGTCCTTGCTGTCCTCGGTAACGCCCTGGAAAGTCTTGAACATCAGGTTGAACTGACGGATATCTGTAAAGTTGTGCTTGCCGCAGTTGGGGCAGGGGATATTTTTTTCGTTGATGTAATCCGCAAGCTGTTCATTTGTCCAGCCTGCCACATTTGTTCCGTCAAACTCTTCTATCAGATTATCTGCTCTGTGTCTTGTTTTACATTCCTTACAATCCATCAGCGGATCGGAAAATCCGCCGAGATGACCCGAAGCCACCCATGTCTGGGGATTCATCAGAATTGCTGCATCAAGACCGACATTATATTTGTTTTCCTGCACAAACTTTTTCAGCCATGCAGATTTGATATTATTTTTAAGAGCCGTACCCAAAGGGCCGTAATCCCATGTATTGGCAAGACCGCCGTAGATATCCGAACCGGGATAGACAAAACCTCTGTTCTGGCAAAGGTTTTTAATCGTGTCTAAGTTTTTTTCTGAATTCTTCATTTTTCTTTCCTCCAAAAGTATAGGATAATATGATTTTAACACTTTTTCGCCTATACTTCAAGTACTGAAAAATATAATTTTCATATATTCAATTCCGTGTTATGTCACCCGATAATTTCGGCTATTTCCGGGAAAACAGCAAGACTTCTTTTCAATATGCCGTTCATGTAAGCAATCGCAGTTCCGTAGTTGGTGATAGAAACGCCCTCGTCCTCGGCACATTTGATGCGGTATTTCATTTCACGTTCGTTCAGCATACAGCCGCCGCAGTGAATGACAAGTTTATAGCCATTCAGGTCGTCAGGAAAATCGGTTCCGCTGCTCCATTCAAAACGGATATCGGTTTTGTTGGTATATTTTTTAATTAATTTTGGGAGTTTTTCTGTTCCGATATCGCCGCATTGCCTGTGGTGGGTACAGCCTTCGGAAATCAGCACTCTGTCGCCGTTTTCAAGACTGTCCAATGCTTTTACGCCCTCCACAGCAAGTTTTAGGTTGCCTTTGTAATTGGCGAAAAGAATAGAAAAAGAGGTAAGTAAAATATCCTCGGGGGTGTCTTTGCTGACCTTAGCGAAAGCCTGACTGTCGGTGATCACCATTTTCGGCTTTTTGCCGAGTGCTTGAAGGGTCGCTGTCAGCTCTGTGTCCTGTGTTACTACGCAAACAGCATGAGCATCAAGAACATCCCTGATAGTTTGCTGCTGCGGCAGAATCAGCCTGCCTTTGGGTGCTGCTGCATCGATTGGTACAACCAAAACAACAACCTCCTCGGGGCTGAGCATATCTGATACGATATGCTTGTTGTTTTCCTGCCCCTTTGCCAATTTGCCAATCAATTCTTTCAATTCAAAAATATTTTCGCCTGTTTTGGCACTGACAAGAATTTCATTTTCCTTACAGACATCAACAGCGGTTAAATCACTTTTGTTATAGGCGATGATGTAGGGGATATTCTTTTTTTTAAAGCGTTCGATCAGAGCCTTGTCCTCACTGCCTGTGCCAATGTCGGCGGCAATAATCAGTACGGCAATATCGGCTTTGTTTAGTACCTGATAGCTTTTTTTGACACGTAGTGCGCCAAGTTCGCCTTCATCATCGATACCCGGGGTGTCGATAATAACAACGGGGCCGAGGGGAAGTAATTCCATTGCCTTTGAAACAGGGTCGGTCGTTGTTCCGAGGGTATCGGAAACGATAGCAAGGTTCTGACCCGTGACAGCGTTGACCACGCTTGATTTACCTGCATTTCTCTTTCCAAAAAAAGCAATATGCAGTCTGTCTGCTGAGGGTGTTGCATTTAAACTCATCATGATCTTCCTTTCGATGATAAAATATTTTACTCCGTAACTGTTTATAGATTTGTATAGTATAACGATAAAAACGGCATGACAGTACCGTTGTAAACTGTTCTGTCACGCCATTGTGTCGATATGATGTTTTATTCTACAGCGGCACAGTCGCCACGGCTGACAACGACATGGTAGCCAATCGCTTCCATTCTGTTCTGCATACAGTAGCGACATTCTGCGGCTTCATCGCCTGTGCAGATTTTGTTGTCATAAAGCATATATTTCTTTCTGACATTAACAGGAGACAGATTCGGCATAACAACATTTGCGCCTGCCAGTATACCAAGCTCACGTCCTCTCGGATGGATTGTTCCCAGAGCAGTAGTGGAGGGGAGAAGGACATTCGGCACAGTAAGCCTTAACAGTCCGAGCATAAACAACGTAAGTTCCAGCGTGCCGTTTTTTTCGTCTTTGAACGGCGTATCATGCTGTGCGATAAAGGGTCCGATTCCGACCATATGCGGCTGTAATTCTTTGATAAAAAGAACGTCCTCTGCTAAATTTTCCGCTGTTTGATAGGGAGAACCAACCATGAAGCCGCAGCCGACCTGATAGCCAATTTTTTTCAGGTCATAAAGACATTGTTTCCGGTGCTTTAAGGATAATTCTTTCGGGTGCAGTTTTCCGTAATGCACATCATTAGCGGTTTCATGCCGCAGTAGATACCTGTCTGCACCTGCATCAAAAAATGCCTGATAGCTATCATGCTCCTTTTCACCGATGGAAAGAGTAATTGCACAATCGGGATATTTTTCTTTAATGGAGCGGATGATATCAATTATTTTTTCGTCCGTAAAATAAGGGTCTTCACCGCCCTGGAGGACAAAGGTGCGGAATCCCAGCTCATAGCCGCTTTCACAGCAGAAAAGGATATCTTCCTTTGTCAGTCTGTAGCGGTCGGCATTTTTATTGCTTCGGCGAATACCGCAGTAAATACAGTCATTTTTGCAGTAGTTGGTAAATTCAATAAGACCACGCATATAGACATCATGACCGTAATAGTGGTGTCGGATATTTCTTGCTTTTTCAAATAAATATTCCGACAGCTCAGGGGTAAAGCCTTCAATCAGCTTTGTATATTCTTCAAGTGAAAGAACACTGTTTGTTTCAAGTTTATCAATTAACTGTTTCATTTTCCTGAACAGACAACCTTTGAACTGATGCCGTTTAGCGAACCGATTTTATCGGCAAGCGTATGGATAATATCCGTCGGCGCATCAAGAGCAATGCTAATAATATTGACATTCTTTTTCGGATAGGGTAGACCCATTCTTCCGATAATAGAAACCTGACTGTCCATATAAAAATCTCCTTTTTGGGTTAATTGTTAATTTAGTTTTGTACAAATCACTAAGCTTATGCACCCTACATAAGAAAATACTATCATAGTTCACAGTTTTTTGCAATAGTTTTAAACATGGAAATTGTTAATTCATCATAATCGGATAAATTTTTTTTTTCTCTTGACAAACCGAAATCCGGGTGATATACTAAAAAAACAACGAAGGCGTTGGATACCTCAGGGTATCTGACGCCTTTATTTTTTTTGATTTAGTAAGGAGAGATAAATTATGTCAGCAGGAAGTATAGGCTTTATGATTATATGTTCAGCGCTTGTACTGCTCATGACGCCGGCGTTGGCGTTCTTTTACGGAGGTCTTGTCCGCAGAAAAAATGTTATCAATACTATGATGGCAACCACTTTTATTGTAGGCTTGGCAATGGTAATGTGGATTCTTTTCGGTTACAGTCTGTCATTCGGAAGCGATAACGGCGGACTAATCGGCGGTTTTGACTTCTTAGGCTTCAATAATGTAAAAGAGAACGCAAGCACAAGAGGTCTTGAAATACCCGATATGCTATATGCAATATTCCAGATGATGTTTGCTGTTATCACACCGGCACTGATTACCGGTGCAGTTGCAGGAAGAATGAAATTCAAAGCATTGATCTCCTTTGTTTTTCTTTGGTCGATCGTTGTATATTATCCGATGGCTCATATGGTATGGGGCGGAGGATTCCTCGGCAGTGCTGCAGAAGGCGGCTCGGGTCTATTTGGTTCGGGAATCTATCTGAATTCTGTTGACTTTGCAGGCGGCAATGTTGTACATATTAGCTCAGGTATTTCTGGTCTATTGCTTGCAATTCTTCTCAAGAAAAGACGTGAATATGACCATACCGCATATCAGCCGCACAATATACCGTTTGTATTCCTTGGTGCAGCACTTTTGCTGTTTGGTTGGTTCGGATTCAATGCGGGCAGTGCGCTTGCAGCAAACGGTCTTGCTGTACACGCATTTACAACAACAGCGGTTGCTTCCGCAGCAGCATTGATTTCATGGATGACGATTGATATAATAAAGACAGGCAAACCAACGCTTGTAGGTGCATCTACAGGTATGGTAGTCGGTCTTGTAGCAATTACACCCGGTGCAGGCTTTGTTCCCGTATGGGCAGCTATTATCATAGGACTGCTTGTAAGTCCGATTTGCTTCTTTGGCGTTTATCTGATCAAGAGTGTATTGAAAATCGATGATGCACTGGATGCATTCGGTTGTCACGGTATTGGCGGTATTTGGGGCGGTATTGCAACAGGTTTGTTTGCGGTAACAAATATTGACGGAAATGACACAGGCGCACAGTGGAACGGTCTTGTATTCGGAAGATATGAACTTTTTCTTGCACAGGTTGAGTCAATCGTTATCACGATTGCAGTTGCTGTTGTCGGAACATTTATCTGCTACGGAATTATCAGATTGTTTACAAATCCCCGTGTTGACGAAATGAAAGAGAGAATAGGTCTGGATTACAGCGAACACGGCGAAAGAGCTTATCCATCATTTGATGGTCTTGATTAATTGGAGGTATATTAAATGAAAAAAATTGAAGCGATTGTTCGTCCCGAGAAATATGAGGAAGTGAAGGATGCTCTTAACAAAATCGAAGTAAAAGGTATTACGGTATATCAGGTAATGGGATGCGGACATCAGAAAGGTCGTCAGGAAAACGTCAGAGGTCTTAATGTTGATTTTGAACTTAACCGTAAAATCAAGTTTGAAATCGTAGTTTCCACAGACGAGTGGGCCGAAAAAACGGTTGAAGCCATACAGAAAACCGCTAACACAGGTGAGATTGGCGACGGTAAGATATTTGTTTACGACCTTGAAGACGTTGTTAAAATACGCACAGGCGAACGTGGCGTAAAAGCAATTTAATAATATACACGCACTCTGAAAAGACAATGCTTTCCGATGATAAGTCGGAAAGCATTGTTTTTGTCTTTTTATGATGAGGTTTTGACTGCGTAGAAGAAATCGACTTCTGCACCGTAGGGATGGAAGATGATTCCTGTAACATTTTCGGCACTTGCATAATATCGATTTTCTACATAAAGGGGATAGAATATACCCTCGTCCAGAAGGTAACGTTCAGCTTCTTTTACAGTTTCGGCGGATTCAGAGGTCAGATTTTTTCTGATTTTGCTGACGAAATTATCATAAGCTTCCGAAGAGAGCGAAGCAGTGTTGTATTGGCTTGTTGATTCAAAAAGTTCTAAAGTACTAAGCGGTGTATTGCCCTGAATGGTAAGAGGGGCAATAATGATCTGATAATTTTCGCCTGATACCGTATCTTTCAATTCTGAAAGAGGGACAGGCTTTTTGTTGAAATAACCGCCGGTAAAATCATTCCACGTCTGGATGATGTTGTTAACAAAGGTTTGCGTTTTTTCATCGTTGGAACATATGATCGTAATGTTTGAAAGCGTAGTCAGTTCGGATTCTTTCAGTCCTTCACTAAGAAGATTTGCAGCTTTTGAGGAAGGGGAATAAGTAACATTTCCGACGATTTTTCTGTATTGATTTCCGTCCAGCTCGGCACTATCGGGAATGATATTGGCACTGGCTGTACAGTTTTCGGGCAGTTCTTTTAGGATGAATTTTCTGTCAAGGGCAGAAAGGAGACTGTTTCGGATCTTGCTGTTTTGGAGTGTTGTGTCCTTAGTGTTAAAGGAGATCCCCCAGACGGTATCGCCGAAGCCTTTCAGATGAAATCCGAGTTCCTTGGCTTTATTTGTCTGAGCGGCACTGATGGCACCGCAGTCGGTTTCTCCGCTTTTGATAGCACTGCATATATCTGTGTCAATTTCCCCGATTGTGATATTGACACCTGCCGGAACAGGTTTGTCTTTGCCCACATAGTTTTCATTTTTGCGCAGATAGACATATTCGTCATGCGCCCAACCGTTTTCTCTAATGTAAAAAGCACCGTTTGACAGAATTTTCTCGTCTGTTCTGCCGTACTGTCCTGCTGCTTTGTCAAAAAAAGCTTTGCTGCACGGCATGGCAGGTGGTGTGGCAAGAAGATTCAACAAATCGGAATCGGGATATTCCAGTTGTATAATCAGTGTATTGTTGTCAGAAGCAAATACGCCGAGCATATCAATGTCAGCTTCACCTTTGTTGATTGTTTCCGCATTTTTGATACAGAATAAAGTGGATGCCGTAGGAGAGGCTGTTTGCGGCTGAATAGTACGTCTGATACCGTATACAAAATCTTGCGCAGTCAGTTCAGAACCATCGTTCCATTTCAGATTTTTTCTCAGATGAAAGGTATACATCATATTGTCACCGCTGATATCCCAGCTTTCTGCCGCACCGGGAACAGCGTCATTGTTTTCATCAAGCCGTACCAGACCTTCAAAAATATTCATAATAATCAGTTGTGCACTTGCATCGTTAGCAATTTGAGGATCAAGTGTATCCGGCTCGTTGTCCACATGATAATAGATGATCTGATCTTCGGGTTTTTCTTCTTTGTCTGAGCAGGAACAAAAGCTCAGACATATAAAGGCCGCCAGAAGCAGCGCAGACATTTTTTTAAATACATTCAAATTAATATCCCCTCGCATAAAAAACAATAAAAGCTTCATATTTTTACATTCTTTACATAAATTACAATATAATCATATATTTATTAAAATTCAAAGTCAACAACAAAACTGATACCAAACAATTACAACTATGTATCATAATAGTGATGAGTGATTAGTAATCAGTGGTCAGGAATTAGTGCTGTGGGCACAGGTGGGTGACAGCAAGAGTGAATCCTGTAATAAGCATTTAATAAAAATTGACAAAAAAATCTAAATTACTGTTTGATTTTATACAAAAATATGGTACAATATAACAAGTAGAAGTTTTTATTTAATAATATAACAATAGTATTCAGGATTCAGATTAGCAACTGCAAGTAAAACTGATACCTAATCACTACACGCTAACTACTACACTATACGCTAACCAATAATTTAAAAGGAGACAGTATTATGGTAATTACAATAGCACGTCAGTTCGGAAGCGGAGGACGAAAAATAGGAAAAAAACTGGCGGACAGGCTTGGAATCAGTTTCTATGATAAAAAATTGATTACTCTCGCTGCAAAAGAAAGCGGTATGGATCCGGAGATTATCAAAACTATTGACGAGAAAGCAACCAACAGTCTGCTTTATTCTCTATCGATCGGTGCGGCTGCGACCCTTGATACCGTGTTCAGAATCGAACCTCAGCTACCAATGAACGATAAACTGTTTCTGACACAGCACGATATCATCAAAAAAATATCGGCAGATCCCTGTGTGATTGTCGGACGGTGCAGCGATTATATTCTGCGTGACAGAACCGACTGTATCAAGTTGTTTATCTATGCAGATATGGAAAACAGGATTCAGTATGCCACAAAAGTATATAATGTTCCGAAAGAAAAGGTTCGTTCCGTTATCAATAAAACCGATAAAACAAGGGCGAATTATTATAATTATTATGCTGACGGCACATGGGGAGACCCGAATAATTATGATTTGTGCATTAACAGCGGTAAATTAGGTACAGACGGAAGTGTGGAACTGATTATCAGTTATCTTCGCCAAAGAGGAATGGTGAGGGAATATGGTCAGCAGCTACACCTTTCGTAAAGCATTGATTTTTGTATCGGCCATATCTATGCTGTTATTCTGCGGCTGCGACGGTGAACAGCAGGAAGAGCAGGTCAGCGAGGAAATCAGCTATGCCGAATTGGAGGACGATATTTCTGTTCAGATCAAAGAAACAATAGAATCCTATCTTTCTGCTGTGGCGGAGCAGGATCATCTTAATATTATAGAATATACAACAGAAAATTTTGTCTGGAATTATGATGAAACAGGATTTTACGATTATAGCAAAGATATATCGGGTTTCTCTGTCGAACAGGTCGATACAGAGCATATATTGCAAAGTGATGATGAATATATTGTGCCTGTGACTTATACGCTGAGCTATGAATTTCCCTTTATTGATGAAAACGGTGTAAGTCAGAATGAAGGCGATCATATGTATGATGTGGATTTTGTTATGAAATACGACGGAGAAGCATACCGCATTGATTCTGTAAGCGATAGACCGAAGGGATAAAAGAAAGGAGAGGCAATAAGATGAAAAACTACACTTATCTCGGTAAAACAAGTGGGAAAAAATTCTGTATCGAGGGGATAGATGTGTTTTCTCACAGCTGGAGGTCACTTGGCGAATGTGATATTGTTCTTGAACCCGATACCAAAAAGCCGTACAGCTTTTCTGTATATCAGATCAATACCGATGATAAAACCGTAGAGTTTCTTGCAGGACATTTTGAAAATGACGACTGGGCTTTTTATAAAGAAGTCGATGATGATGAATTTATTTTTTGAGTATGGAGGATAACTACATGAATAAAGAAGAATTGAAGACGGAAAGTCTTCTCGACCTTTCAAAAACGCTTGCGGCAAAAATTTTTGACGGATTAACTTTTCCGTGGGAAGCACTGCCGAGGATATCTGAATACATTCTGTCCGTAGGTCCGACTCTCAGTGAGGAGGAATATGAACAGAGGGGAGATGGTATCTGGGTGGCACGTTCTGCAAAAGTCGCACCCACAGCTTATCTCAGCGGACCGCTGATTATTTGCCCGAATGCAGAAGTAAGGCATTGTGCCTTTATCAGAGGAAGTGCTATAATTGGTATGGAAAGTGTGATCGGCAATTCTACTGAGTTGAAAAACTGTATCATATTCCAAAAGGCACAGGTGCCGCATTACAATTATATTGGTGATTCCGTTCTCGGATATATGGCACATCTTGGCGCAGGGGCGATTACATCTAATCTGAAATCCGATAAGAGTATTGTTACTGTTCCCGATGATGACGGCAGGATCAATACCGAGTTGAAAAAATTCGGTGCGATCGTCGGAGATCATGTAGAGGTCGGTTGTAACAGCGTACTCAATCCTGGTACTGTAATTGGCAGAGGCTCAACGGTTTATCCGCTTTCTATGGTGCGTGGAACGATACCTGCCAACAGCATTTACAAAAAACAAGGCGAAATAGCGGAGAAAATATAATATGGAAAAATGGGATCTTTATGATAAAAACAGAGTAAAATCGGATATTGCCGTTTCTCGTGGAGAGGAAATTCCGACCGGTCTTTACAGAGTTGTTATTCATGTTGCGATCATTAATTCCGAAGAAAAAATGCTTATTCAGCAGCGCCAGCCTTTCAAACACAGTTGGCCGAATATGTGGGACATCAGCGTGGGCGGTCATGTTATCAGCGGAGAGACAAGTTCACAGGGCGCACAGCGTGAGGTGAAAGAAGAACTTGGCATTGATGTTGACTTTACCGATATCCGCCCGTCTTTTACCGTGAATTTTGAAACAGGATTTGACGATTATTATATTATCGGAAAGGATATTGAACTGTCAGAGCTGACACTTCAGGAATCCGAGGTTCAGGCGGTAAAATTTGCAGATAAAGATGAAATTTTATCAATGATTGACAGCGGTATTTTTATTCCATACCACAAAAGTCTCATTGCAATGATTTTTGATATGAAAGATAAGTCAGGTGCGCACAGTTAATAAAAATTCGAGAAATATTATTATTTTTGGGATTTTGGTATTGAAAAAATTATAAATGGATATTATAATAGGGTATATAAATAACAGAAAGGACTTTTAATTATGGCACAGATTACAAAAGATACAATCGTAGGCGATATTCTTGATATTGATGAAACAACCGTACCAATTTTCTTGGGAATCGGTATGCACTGTCTTGGCTGTCCTGCTTCAAGAGGCGAAACCATTGAGCAGGCTTGTGAGGTTCACGGTGTAGATGTTGACGAGCTTGTTGCAAAAATCAACGAGCATATCGCCGATAAATAATTTTTTGATTGTGAGCCGCAGGGTTATGCTCTGCGGCTTTACTGTTGTTAAAGGAAGATGTTTTTATGTGGAATCTTGATAACAGACTTTTGCTTTGTGCCGATTTTGTGCGTGAAGGAGCAAAAGTGGCAGATATCGGTACAGATCATGCCTATTTGCCCGTGTGGCTTGCACTGAACGGAAAAATTGCGTCGGCTGTTGCCTCTGATGTACGGAAAGGTCCTTTGGAAAATGCAAAATCAAATATCGAAAAAAACGGTGTATCGGATAAAGTAAAAGCTGTTTTGTCGGACGGTCTGGATAATATTTCTGAGGAAGAAGCGAATGATATCATTATGGCAGGCATGGGCGGCGAGCTGATGATACGACTGACAGACAGAACGCCGTGGCTCAAAAATAGTGAAAAGCGGCTGATTTTACAGCCTATGACAAGAGCGGAGATTCTGAGAAAGTATCTTTGTGAAAACGGTTTTGAAATCATGCAGGAAAAGGCTTGTATTTCACTGGGAAAAGCATATTCTGTTATGCTGTGCTGCTATGACGGAATCATACGGGACTGTAATGATGAATTTGCCTATATTGGTGCATTAGGAAAGGATCATTCCGATGAAGCTAAGAGATACATATATGTAGTGAATGAAAAATTAAAGAAGAAAATCAAAGGCTTTTCTGAAGGAACGCAGGAGTATGAAAAAATGCTTGCGCTTATCCAAAAGCTGACATCATATTATAAAACGGAGGGAAAATAAATGGTATTTGCTAAAGAGATTTACGATTACATCAACAGTTTTGCACCGTTTGATACAGCGATGAGCTTTGATAATGTCGGATTGCTAATAGGTAATAGTGAGCAAAGTACAGATTTAGTATTGCTTGCACTTGACGTAACGCCTGATGTGATAAGTGAGGCAGTGCAAAAGGGTGCGAAAATTATTGTAAGTCATCACCCGATTATTTTTAATCCGCTGAAATCGATACAGACAGACAGTGTTCCGTATTTAGCTATACAAAACAGACTTACAGTAATTTCTGCTCATACGAATTTAGATATTGCACCTGACGGAGTGAATGATACGCTTGCTCAGGCGATAGGTGTTCATTTTACGGAGCATACCAATGAGGATTGTATGCTCACAGGTGAACTTGCGGAAGAAACCGACACCAAAAATTTTGCATTGAAAATCAAAAGTGTTCTTGGCTGTCATGGTCTGCGATATACCGAAAGAAACGGAAAATTCAAAAGGGTTGCCGTGGCCTGCGGAGCAGGTGGTGATAGTATTTTTGCCGCCGAAAAGGCAGGCGCACAGGCGTTTGTTACAGGGGAGATCAAGCATCACGAAATACTTTTTGCACTTGAAAAAAATATATCAATATTTGATCTCGGGCATTTCTGCAGTGAGGATCTTATCATCACAAAACTTACTTCAATACTTTCGGAAAAATTTCCTGATGCAAAATTTGAAAAAGCTAAATCAGATACAGATAAAGTAAAATACTTATAAGAGCATGGATTTGATGAAGTAATCGATTTTACCATCCTGAATCCTTAACGGAGGTAATTATGGCACTTGACGGTGTATTTTTAAGACATATCAAAAACGAATTAGAAACAATTCTGATTGGCAGTAAAGTTGACAAAATCTATCAGCCTTCAAAGGACGAATTGATTTTATCAATGCGCTCAAGAGAAGGAGCAAATAAACTTTTGATTTCCTCACGGGCAAACAGTCCGAGAATTAATATTACAACTTCATCAAGAGAAAATCCGAAAGTTCCTCCCATGCTTTGTATGCTTCTGCGCAAGCGGCTTTCGGGCGCAAGGCTGAGGTCGGTTACACAACCTGAACTGGAACGCTTGCTGATTCTTGAATTTGAAGCGACAAATGAACTCGGAGATACTGTGATGCTCCGTCTGGCAGTAGAGATTATGGGACAGTACAGTAATATTATTTTTATTGATGAAAACGGTACTATTATTGACGCTGTAAAACGTGTGGATGCTTCTATGTCCTCACAGCGGCTTGTATTGCCGGGGATAAAATACGAACAGCCTCCGAAGCAGTCCAAGCTATGCATGCTTAATACAGAGGCACAGGAAATTATTGAAACAGTGGAAAGTCTGCCGAGACCACAACTACTTTCAAAAGCTTTGCTGTCTGTTATACAGGGGGTTTCTCCGATTATCTGCCGTGAGCTTGAATATCTGACAGGCAGGGGAGCGGATGTTTATTCCAATGCGCTGAATGAGGAACACAGAACCCGGCTGTCGTATTTTCTGAAACGAGATATTGCTGCGGTGAGGGAATGTTCGGGTATACCGTACATTATCACGGACCAAACCAATAAGCCGATTGATTTTACCTTTGAGCATATACAGCAGTATGGATCAGGACGTTCGGTTCATGAAGCGGAAACATTCAGCGAACTGTTGGATCTATATTATTCCAAAAAAGATAATATTGAAATCATGAAAGCAAAATCAGAGGATCTGAACAAGCTGATGTCAAATGCGGCTTCAAGGTTGATCAAAAAAATTTACATCCAGAATGATGAACTGAAATCATGTGCTGACAGGGAGCATTTCAGAATATGCGGTGATTTAATCCAGGCGAACATATACAGAATTAAAAAGGGAGAAACCGAATGTGAGGTTGAGAATTTCTATGATGAAAATTCCGCTAAAATAAAAATAAAGCTTGACCCCGCACTTTCTCCGTCAGCTAATGCACAAAAGTATTATAAAAGCTATCAGAAGGCGAAAACAGCGGAAAAGGTATTGAAAGTGCAGATCGATAAAGCGGAAACCGAGCTTGATTATGTTTCTTCCGTTTTAGACAGTATCAGCCGTGCAGAAAGCAGTCGTGAGCTTGACGAAATACGAGATGAGTTGACCGAGCAGGGATATCTGAAAGCAAAGGGCAAAAAACAGCGGAAGGATAAGGCACTGCCTCCGCTTGAATTCCAATCAGAAAGCGGATTTACCGTACTTGTCGGCAGAAACAATAAACAGAACGATAAGCTTACCTTAAAACAGGCAGATAAAAACGATATCTGGTTTCATACGAAAGATATTCCCGGTTCGCATACTGTTATTATCACAGAAGGCAAAGAGGTTGATGATGAAACAATGCTTTTTGCCGCTCAGCTTGCCGCTTACCACAGTAAGGCAAGGGAGGCAGGCAAAGTTCCCGTTGATTTTACCAAAATACGCTATGTCAGCAAGCCGCAGGGGTCAAAACCGGGCATGGTCATTTATGTAAATCAGCAGACAATGTATGTTGAGCCGAAAAATCCCGAAAATTAAAATGATCCGACGGAATTTTTTAAAGAATATTCCGTCGGATTTTTGGTAATCATAATAATAAGTGTAAAAATGTCTAAAGATTTTTACCGTAATGAAACGATTTTGTGTTAAAAATAGAATTCGTTAATATTCGTTTAAAGAATATTAAGTGTCGAACAATGTAATATCATTGAATTGTGCAGAAAAAAAAGAATAGTGGAGGATTGGTTATGATCTTCGATTACGCGATGATGATGCAGATTATTCTTGCATTGGGCGGACTTGGATTGTTTCTTTATGGTATGAGATTAATGGGTGAAGGACTGGAACTGGCCGCTGGTTCCAATTTGAGAAATCTTCTTGAAAAACTGACAACGAACCGTTTTCTCGGTGCTTTGGTTGGTGTAGTTGTAACAGCGATCATACAAAGTTCTACAGCTGTATCTGTTATGTGTGTGGGCTTTGTGAATGCGTCTATTATGACTCTCAGTCAGGCAATGGGCGTGATTATGGGTGCAACTATCGGTACGACTATGACAAGCATATTGCTATCGATACAAATTTCGGATTATGCACCTTTAGCGATATTTATTGGTGCAGTCATGGTTATGTTCTGTAAAAAAAATAATCAGAAATATTTCGGGCAGATCATAGCAGGGTTTGGTATTTTGTTCTTTGGAATGACAACAATGAGTGCTAATCTTAAACCAATTGCATCTGCTGATTTCTTCAAGGACATAATTACATCAGTAAGTAATCCTTTTATCGGAGTTATTTTCGGTATTGGGTTTGCGGCACTTCTCCAGAGTTCATCAGCGGCTGTTGGTGTTTTGCAGGCACTCGGCGCAATCAATGCATTGGCACTTCCCGATGCGGTATATATGGTTTACGGTATTCATATCGGTGCCTGTGTAACGGCTGTGATATCATCTTTGGGAGCAACAAAGGCGGCAAAAAGAACGGCTCTTTGCTATGTTAATTTCACAGTGATAGGCACAGTAATATTTACGATACTTTCTATGTGTACGCCGTTTAACTCTTTCGTCGAATCGGTTACAGATCTTGTACCTCTGCAGATATCGATCGTTCATATTATTTACAGTATTGTGTCAACACTGATCCTTCTTCCGTGTCTTGATCTGATCATTAAACTTTCTTATATTATCGTACCGGGCGATGATGAGAACGAGGTTGAAGCAAAGAGATTAAAATTTGTCGATGAACGACTTCTGCAAACGCCTCCGATTGCAGTTTCTCAGGTAACGAAAGAAATAGAAAGAATGGGAAATCTTGCAAAGAAAAATTTTTTAAAATCAATGAAGGCTTTCCTTGAAAAGAACGAAAATATCATTAAGGAAGTCGAAGAAAACGAAGAGGTTATTGATTATCTGAATATGGCAATCACCGATTATCTTGTCAAGTTGAACGGTCTGAACCTTGAAGACAGCGATCGTGAAAAAATCGGTTCTTACTATCATGTTGTAAGTGATATGGAGCGTATCGGTGATCATGCCGAAAATATATGCGAAATTGCACAAATGATGATTGAAAAGGATGCGTCCTTCAGTAAGGAGGCAATTGTAGAAGTAGAGAAAATGCAGAAGCTTGTGGATAACATTATTGATGATTCCATGAAAATGTTTGTAGCAAGTCATGTTGATCCGAAAATGGTTGATCTGGTCAGCAATATCGAGCAGGAGATCGATGATAAGACCGCCGAATATAAGCAGAACCATATTGACAGACTCAGCGCAGGCACATGTAATGCAACCGTTGGCACATTGTTTATGGAGCTTTTGACCAATCTTGAAAGAATTGCCGATCATAGTACCAATATTGCGTTTTCAATGTATCCAAATCAACAAGTACCGAAAAGCGAAGCTTTATCGACCGTTTCGGTTTCATAAAAAAATCACGGTTCACGCAAAGTGAACCGTGATTTTTTATTTTCTGCTTTTTCTGATGGGCTGATAAATTTCTTCGGGGAGTTGTGGCTCGCCGGGAGATGCTTTGAATTCATCGGAAATAAGATATTCATAAAGCATTTTATTAGTATCCATATTAAATTTGATTTTGTCAAAATTCAAATTTAGGAGATGCTGTCGGATAATGGAATATTTATTGATCAGGCAGAATTTTTTTCCTGCCCGTTTAATAGCACCTTTGTAATCATCGTAGTCATTTTCGTTTTGCAGATAATTGCGAATGATATAATAAGAGCGGATATAATCATTGATTTTTTTTGAATTCATCGTTGTCATAATACTGCCCGAACGTCTGACATAATAATACAGATATTTGTCGGTCACAACAACCTTATTAGCATGGTACATCACCCTTGCGGTAGTGGCAATGTCTTCAAAATACATAATGGGGTAGGTGATACCGTGATCGGTAAAAAGTGTTCTTTTGTACATTTTATTCCATGCATAGCTTTGCAGGTATTTATCCCGAATCAAAACATCAAGTGCCTCTTTACCGTTGAGAATGGTTCTCCCCTTATTGAGGGGCATAGGAATGACTATACCCGACGAGAAAGCAATTTTATATCTGCAGCAGGAAATATCAGCGTTATTTCTGATACATTCCATATACAGCACTTCCAGATAGTCCTTGTGGATATAATCATCACTGTCGATAAAAACAAGAAATTCGCCTTTAGCTCTTGCAATGCCGTAATTTCTTGCATCGGACAGACCGCCGTTTTTTTTGTTATAGATGTGGAATCGGCTGTCCTTATCAGCAAATTGCTTTGCAATTTGCATACTGTTGTCGGGTGTACCGTCATTAATCAGCAGGACTTCAAAATCTCCGAACGACTGCTTTTGTATCGAGTCCAGGCATTTGCCGATATATTTTTCGACATTGTATATTGGTACAATTACCGAAACTTTAGGTGTTGACATAAAATCACCCCATTATTTGATAGCTGTAATATCGGGCAGTTCCTCAAGCTTGTTTTGTGGTGCAGAACAGCAGGTAATGACTTTCTTCATACCCGAAAAAGAATTTTTCAGTATGCCGTCCTCAAGAACATCCCTTGCCTGTATACAAAGACCCGGAATCGAAAAGAAAACATGAAAAATATGCCGTGAAAAAGGTTTTTTTACCTGGTCATAAATATCGATTTGTTCCAAGTGACGTCGGATCATGGGAATGGTATTGATATAGTTGTTGATCCTTTTGGCATTCATTTCCAATTCAATATATTTTCTGGAGGAGGCTCTTACATAGGAATAGCCGCAATAGTCCGTCATAACGACTTTTTCCGCATAGGAAAAAAGTTGAGAACAGACAACTGCATCCTCATAATACATATTTGGTATTTTAATATTATTTTCTGTAAACAGCGATTTTTTCCACAGTTTATTCCAAAGATAGAATCTCATTTTACGGTCACGCAGAAGTTCTCTCAGTGCTTCTGTTTTGTTGTACACTTTTCCGTGGGGAACACGGTGTGTGCCCTTGACCTTATCAGATTTTCTGTAAAATAAACGGAAACCGCAAATGGAAATATCTGCATCATGCTGTACTATGGCCCTGTGTAGTTCTTCAAGGTATCGTTCACAAACAGTATCATCGGCATCAACAAAGGAAATATATTTTCCTTTGGCAAGAGTCACACCGATATTACGGGCTTCTCCTGCCATTCCACCATGATGTTCAATAACTTTAAAACGCTCGTCGATATCTTCAAATGATTTTGCAATGTTGTACGAATTATCGACCGAACCATTATTGACTATTAATACCTCAAAATTTTTATAGCTTTGAGCCTTGAGAGAATCCAAGCATGTTTCCAGATATTTTTCGCAGTTATAAACAGGAATTATAACGCTTATTTCAGGATTGGTGCTTTTCATAAACATTCCTCAATTTTTTTATTATGTTGCCTGATTTTCAGTAACCAGGTCGTCCGTTGTTTTTTTTGTTTTCAGGGTTGCAAACGGTGCCGTCATTGTGATCGTACCGTAGTAGGTGATGGTTCTCCAAAGGAGGATCGCCGATTTGATAGTGGTGGCTGTAAAGTAAGAGCCGAAGAAAACAGTAAAGCAATATTCAGCTGCGCCCGAACCACCCGGAAGAGGTACAAGACTTGAAACCATATTGACATACGCCTGAGCGCAAAGCATATCAAATACATTGCAGTCAATATTGAAGGATCTTGCGATACAGTACGGTACAAGGAAAAATGCAACCATCTGAACAGCCGTAATGGCATAGATCTTAACCAGCAACGCTTTATTTTTGTTCAGTTCCTTATTGCTGTCATGAAAGGAAGTAAGCGTTTCGCTGATGCTTTTCTTTTTTTCTTCAACATTATGAAGAATGTGTAATTTACCCAAGAAGGTAAGGACACCGTTTACCACTTTAGTAGTAAGTGGTTTGCAGAATGAAGCAAGCAGAAGCACGCCAATCATAAATATTTGTGCTGCAAAGCCAAGCAGAGAAAATACCCACATGGCAGGATTAAAAAATTGCGTAAAAAACCCGAAACGTGCAACAACTGCGATAATACAGGCGACTGCTAAGGTAAACTGCCACACAAGAAATTTCTGTATTAGTGCCGAGGTCGTATTGGCAGGCTTGATGCCCATTCTGGACATAGCAACGATCTGCATCGGCTGACCGCCCGTTGCACTGGGGGTCACGGCGCAGAAAAACTGACCGGTAGTTGAACAGATAAAAGCCTTATAAATTGTCATTTCGGGCACAGTTTGTTTAAGAAAGAGATAAATGACTGTCATATCAAGTAAAATATTCAGCAAATGCACAAATATTGCCATAATCAGCCAAGAAATATTGATCTTCAAACCGCTGCCTATCAAATCGATAAATCCGCCTTCGGAAAAAACGAAATATAATATAAGAAAAATTGTAAGTCCTATAATTACAATATTGAATATCAAGCTCCAAGGTATTTTAAATTTCTTTTTTTTATTATCTGCCATCTTATCCGCCATCGTACTCCTCCCTTGTTTTAGAATTCAGATATTAATAAAAGCTATATATTTTAATTAAAAAATAAAATAGTATTTTTTTACATTTCTCCGTAACTTTAATCATAGCATTATTTTTTGTCAAGGTCAATACCGAGAACGTGCAATATTTGAAATTATTTTAGTGTTATTGTGTTATTTTTTAATAAAACAGTGATAATTATTGAACATGATTAATTCCTTCCCACGTTTTTATTAAAAAAGAAGCGCCCGGCGAGCCGCCGGACCCAATTTCGCGCT
>ONGS01000160.1 GCA_900317395.1 uncultured Eubacteriales bacterium
ATTCCTAATCGTTTTGCTCCGTCATAAATCAGTCCGAGTCTGTGTTCATAAAGGTCGCAGGCAATCAGTCTGCCTTTGTTCTCCATAATTTCTGACAAGGTAAAAGCCTTGCCACCCGGAGCCGAGCAGGCATCAATTACAGTATTGCCACTTTTTACGCCAAACAATCCACAACAAATCTGACTTGCACGATCTTGTATGTGAAATAAACCTTCTTTGTATAATTCAAGCGCTTCTACAGCACCTGTATTTTGCAATTCAATACAGTTCGTTAGTTTCTCACTACTTACTGCTGTGATCCCTATCTCCATAAACCTTTTAATCAGCTCATCAGCACTGATTTTCAATGTATTGACCCTTGCCGTCATCGGCGGTCTGCCGTCAAGTTCCTGTAAAATTCCCTCGGTCAGCTCATCGCCATAGCTTTTTCGCCACAGCTTTATAATTTCCTCAGGACAAGAATATTTTATTGATAAATATTTATTTTTTCCACGTCTTTTATCGGGCAGCTTCACTCCATTTTGTTTCGCTGCCGCTCTTAAAACAGCATTAACATATTTCGATGCACTGTAAAGCTTATTATCTTTACACATTTTTACACTTTCATTTACCGCTGCACTTTCGGGAACACCATCCATAAAATACAGCTGATACATTCCCATCTGAAGAATTGTCAAAACAGCTAAGTCAAGCTTATTGACAGGCTTCGATGAATATTGAGATAAATTATAATCAAGAAGAAGCTTTTTTTCAAGCACACCGTAAAACAGCATGGAAGCAAAGGCTTTGTCACGATTTGAAATACTGCTTTTACTCAACAGAGAATTCAATGTGATATTGGAATATGCAGCATTTTCCTGCACACGCATTAATGCTTCAAACGCAATCTGTCGTGCTGACTTCGCCATTTTCATGCTCCTAACTAAATTTCAGTTCCTTCGGATCTGCTCCGTGCAGACCGTTGACAAATGCCTTTGACGGCATTTTCTTTTTGCCCTCAGGCTGTATCTCTGTCATTTCAACTGCACCCTCACCACAAGCCACAACCAACGGTGATAAAGATAAAACCTGCCCCGGTTCGCCTTTTCCCTCCGTGATAACAGTGCGGTGAATTTTCATTCTTTTTCCGTTCAGCTCAGCCACAGCACTCGGCCATGAATTCAGTCCTCTGACCTTGTTGTGCACTTCCTGCGCCGATTTTGAAAAATCAATTTTCGACATTTCCTTTGACAACATTTTTGCATAGCAAGATTGACTGTCGTCTTGTTTTTCTCTTTTCAGCGTTCCTGCCTTTGCACCGTGAACAACTTCAACGATCAGTTCTGCGCCTGCCTGAGAAAGCCTGTCGTGCAGTTCATCGGCGGTTTCGTTTTCGCCGATTTCCAATTCGTATTTCAACAGCATATCGCCTGTGTCAAGACCGACATCCATATACATAGCCGTAACACCTGTTTTTGTTTTACCGTCAAGCACTGCCCATTGTATTGGTGCCGCACCTCTGTATTCAGGTAAAAGTGAAGCATGAACATTGATACAGCCGTATTGTGGCAAATCAAGAACATTCTTGGGAAGAATTTTACCATAAGCTACTACCACAATCATTTCCGGCGCAAGCTCTTTGAGTATCTCAAAAGCTTTTCCGTCCTTGAACGTAGACGGCTGATATACCTCTATATTATTTTCCAACGCTGTCACCTTCACAGGCGGCGGCGTTAGTGTATATCCTCTGCCCTTGGGCTTATCAGGCTGAGTGAATACCCCGATAACGTCATTTCCGTCATCAATGAGTGCTTTCAGACACGGTACAGCAAAATCGGGCGTTCCCATAAATACTATTCGCATACGAACCTCCGTCAGTTTTTTTTACTTCAATTCATTCGGGTCGATCTTGCGGATAATATGCTCCTTAAAAAGAATTCCGTCAAGATGATCATTTTCGTGACATATTGCCTTTGCAAGAAGTCCTTCCGCATTGATCGTAAAATGGTCTCCGTTTCTGTTCTGTGCCGTAACTGTCACATACATTGGACGTTCCGTTATACCGAATTCTCCGGGACATGACAAACAGCCTTCACTGCCTTCCTGTCTTCCCTTTGTCTTTAGGATTTTCGGATTAATAAATTCGAGCTTTCCTTCGCCGATATCTATCACGAAAATTCTGCGCAGAATGCCTACCTGCGGTGCCGCAATACCTACTCCTTCTCCCTTGACCATTGTTTCATACATATCGTCAAGAAGCTGAGCAAGCCTTTCATCAAATTTCTCAACAGGGCGGCAAATCTTTGTCAGAACAGGGTCGCCCTCCTTTACAATATTTCTTATTGCCATAATACAACCACCTTTTTAATGCATAATGCATGATATATAGGGAAGTTTCTTCTCCCTCTTTCGTTTTTTCAATAAGACAACTTCATTATAAAACTTAAGCGGAGAAATCAATCAACCTACTTCAGGGAACCTCTGAAAAACTCCTTCAA
>ONGS01000020.1 GCA_900317395.1 uncultured Eubacteriales bacterium
CCACTAATCCAACTAAATAAATGACAAAAACCACCGTGATCAGAAAAGACGGTTCACCGATCAGCATGGTTGAAAAAGGCTGATAGAATACCAGAAGCCCCGCTGAGATGACCAGGGTAACAATCATGGGATACTTCAGGCACTTCCGCAACAGCTGCACCCTGTTTTCTTTCGGTTCATCGTTGTAGAATCGCACATAAGACTGGTCAAGTCCCAAGTATAACAAAGAAGAAATCAATGCTCCGAGTGTAATGAACATGGAATATTTTCCCATTTCCTCCGTCGTGATTAACCTGGTCAAAATGGGAGTTGTAATAAAGCCTGCAAGAAGCGCAAAAAATGAGCCGGTTGCGTATTTTGTAAATGTTTTTATAAGCTTCATTGATATCACCAATAAACCCGCAGTCTGAATCAGACGGTGTTTTTGATTGTTTTCAGGGATTTCTCATTTCCGGGGTCAAGCAAATGAATATTTGTTATCAGGAAAATCAAAACAGCCATTCGATGCATATGCGTCTCCGCTATAAAAACAATCAGCAAAGAAATAATCATGCCGATAAATAAGGGACGCAGCTTGCTGTTTTTGGCAGAGGCAATATCTCTCATTGCAAAGATAAATACACAATAGAGCAGCACCAGCAGTACTATTCCGCCCTGAAGAACAGCATATAGATATTCGTTATGTGAACTGGAACCGTGTATTACATTCTCCCAGAAAGTGTTGACATGGTATCCATACCCGAAAAAAAAGTTATTATTTATCTGCGCTATGGATTTTTTCCATATTATGGTACGGCTTGTAAAAGTCGCGTCTCGCTGCAGATATTTTTCCAGGAATGACGAAAAATTGACCTGAATATCAAAAAATACAATAGCGATATTTATTACGCTTGCGGTTATAATACCGCCGTATGTTCCAAACAGGTTATGCTTCCAGAAGTTGATAACAGCCCAAACGATCAGCAATATCACCAGACCTATAATAGCCGTTGATGACTTGGAATAGATGATCTGACCGACGCCGCACGCGATCAAAAGCCATGATATGATTTTACTGAACAACGTATTAAAGTACAGATTATATAATACAGCTACAACGATTGCGGGAAGTACGTAGGTAATAGTTGTATTTACATGACCAAACAACCAGTTACCGCGATGGTAAAGCTCCATCATTTCAGTATTATACAATCCGTTCGGCTTTATTATCATCAGGGCAAAATTGATGAACAAGAGGAAAAAGTATACCCAAAACATTGCCCGTACAATTTTGTATTTATTCACAGTGAATGCATAATTCAAGAAAAATATCATTCCGATATTTGACGCCATTACAACAAAGCACTGATTTACATCTTTTCCCGAATTCCACACCACCAGTGTGGTAATCATCAGCCACAGGCAATAACCTATATAAGCCTTGCATCCGTTACTGATTTTATAATACTTTATAACCAGAAGTATCGATAATAATGATACTGATAATCGCACCATTGAAAAAGCACTGGAAACTCCGAGTGTAGTTACTAATCCGGTTGGTTTTAATAAACAGAAGAATACGATTGACCATATTACTGTTTTAATACTAATCTTGATCTTCAACGGTCAGATTCCTCCAATCAATCGGATAACGACTGCATAGCTTCTTCATGATTATATCATTCTTTTTCATGCCGTTGTTCTCTTTTCCCAGAGCAACCTTTTGGCTGCCGCCGATAACATACGGGATCTTGCTGTGCTTGCTGATTTTATATACCTTTATTCCGAGGCGAAGCTCTGTTACTTTCAGCCACAGATCGTCAGCCGACAAAGCCAAATCCTTTATTAAATCTGTTCTGAAATACTCGTCGTCAAAGCAATTCGGCGGATAAAGCACGCCTCCGACGCCCAACGCCACAAAATAATCAGAGATTCCCGTTTTACCGATAGCGCCGCCGTTCCAGCTGTCATAAAGATCGGGAAGGTTCTCGTCCGTGAGGGTGATTTCGTGCGCCATATTACAGCACACGCAGTCAGGATGCTGCTTATGCGCTTCCATCAACCTTTCGATCAATCTGACGTCATAAACATTGTCATCATCAACGCTGATTACAACAACGTCTTTGTTTTCCTTCAGGGTGTAGTACAGCTTATTGTGCGGACGGAGATTGACGGGTGCGTATCTGATTTCCAAACCGTATCCGCAAAGCTCTTGAAGCTCAGACGGAATCTCTATTCCGGTACATTCTTCCTCAGTAAGCCAAAGAATGATTCTGTCAGGCTTATAGGTCTGGTTCAGCAACGCCTTTATGCCATAATGAACGACATTCAGCCTTGCAGGGAAAGAGGTCAGTGAAACGATAACCGTTTCATCGCGCTTTTCCTTGTTCAAGCCGTCGGAAACCTTCATTTTCTTACTGTAACGCGGATAGATCTTGTTAAACATCAAACCCATAAAGCGGTTCCATGCTGAGCAAAGCTTGTTACAGCCAATTCTGAATCTTAAATCGTAAAATAACTTAATCATGACGCCGACTCACATCCAATCGATAGAAAACTCTTTTCTGAGACTGTCATTGATATGGATTTTGGGCGTGATCGCCTGTTCGATCACTCTGAACTTTGACTCGTTCTTATTTATAAGCGAGTGATTGTCTCCTGTTTCCCTGACATAAATGCTGGCAATAAACGGCAGCGCCTCGAGAGGTCTGCCCAATTCCGCACAGATTCTGGGGATATCGCCGTGCCTTTTTCTGATAATGTGCGGATTATTATTATTGCTCGATACCATCCGGTCATAATACTTATCAGGCAAATCTTCTACGGAATACTTGACAATGGTTGAACTTCCGTTAGGAAATTTATGACCTTTTTTGATAAAGTCATCGCCGACATGCCAGTAATAGCCGTTGTGCGACAAAAATCCGTTGGCATCGGGATGCTTGTTGACATATTCGGCGATGCGGTTGCTCTGGATATCATCGGCATCAACCATCATGGTGAAGCCGCCGCCCAGTTCACGGATCCTCATACCGATCGTATGTACTTTATGCCCTTTGTCCAGCATCATTTCCTCACTGGTTGACGGAGTAGGAACATCGACAGTGATAAACTCCACGCGTTGGTCGTACTCGTGAAAAAGCTCCGGAATATCATGGCAAGCAACAATAATACGGAAATCCGGATCGGTTTGATTATAAACAGACCACAGGGTTCGATTGAAAAATGTCGTCACATTGTCCCAATTCTTTGATGTTGCTTTACTTCTTAACGGAATACCAAAATACAACATATCTATCTCCTTAATTGTCAATATTTTCCTAAGCTGCAATATTGACTGACATCAATATTTTCCTTTATGATTTTCGCAGGCACACCGCCGACGGAACAATTGCTCGGAACATCGCGGATCACAACCGCATTCGCTCCGATAATCACATTATCCGCTATGGTAATATCTCCCAACACCTTCGCGCCTGTAGCTATGTAGACGTTATTTCCGATCACGGGATGCCCCGACTGATTGGAGCGTCCGCCTGTCAGTACATTAGTACCGATTATTACGTTATCGCCGATTTTTGTTTTTTTGCTGATGACGCATCCGATTCCGCCGTACAGGAATTTACAGTTTTTTCCTATTTCAGCCTGATACGGAATGGCAGAGTTGTGAACCAAAAAGATGATACCCTTTATCAGCTTCGGCAAAAGGGGAACATGGTGTAAAAAAAGCCATCTCTCCGCCTTGTATAATTTATAAGCGTTCATTATTTGGTCTCCTTCGCGCAATAGTTTACTGCGTCAATAAAGCCCTGATACATTCTGTCGATATCGACCTCTTTATCAAAAACCTCAAGCGCGGCTTTTGACATTTCGGCTCTCTTGCTGTCATTTTGCAGCAAATCCAAGACATACTCTTTATAATCCGCTTCGTCTTTCGCAAAATAGCCTGTGATACCGTTTTTCATATAATACACCTCGGGTGGATGCTTTCCCTCGAGGACGACAATCGGAAGTCCCCAGAACATCGCCTCGTTCACGGCCAGACCAATGTGTCCGGGAGTGCTGAAAACATCACCCATCTTATATATTTCGTTTACTTCACTGCCGTACTTTTCGCCGAGATAGTATAAATTCTTGTGTTGATCAACCATAGCCTGCTGCCTTTCGGTAAAGCCGGGGCCTACCATTACTACCGCGACATTATCGACATCGGCAAAGCATTCCATCAGCAGATCGACTCTTTTATACGGAATCATTCTCGAAATATATAGGATCACCTTATCCTCTGTAATCCCGTATTTCTTTTTTGTGATTTCCTTGTCGGGAACGGCATCCTTGTCGATATCCGTGAAATTCAGCGTATTATATGCAACAAATAGTTTATGATCATTCTTCTTCTGAAAATACTTTTTCAATTCGGGGGTATATGTAATCAGCGCATCGCACTGATTATGAATATAATGAAAAATCGCATTTTTCATTATATTATTAGGTGTTATAACATTTACGCCATGATTCCAATAAATCACGGAAATATGGGATTTCTTACAATAACGGATAATCGGCAACATGATTTTATCTGATAAATGCAGAAACAGAATCACGTACTTCGGCTTTATCTCTTTTATTGCATTGATGTAACCGGTTTTGCTAAAAGGAAGCTCATGCTTAATGAATCTCATTTCATAATCAATGCTCTGAAAACTATTACTGATTACATGAAATTCCAAGTTATCTTCCTTAAACCTGTCAAAAAAATAATTATATACTTTTTGTCTGTAATGAAAAACATGATTAGAAATCAATAAAATTTTATCCATAGTTAATCAAATTTCCCCGTAAAGAATTTTTCGTAGCCTTCCAGCAGCGCTTTGCTCGTGTGTTCCCAGCTGAGCTCGCTGACAACACGGTTTCTGCCGAATTCACCCATTTTTCTGCGTTTTTCCGGATCGTGAAGCAGCTCGATGATCTTGTCAGCCATATCGACGGCGTCATTGTTATTCGCGTACAATGAAGCCTCCTGTGCGGAATATCTGCCCTCTGTCAGGTCAAACTGGACAATCGGCTTTGCGAGAGCCATGTATTCCAATATTTTATTCATCGTACTCTTATCGTTCATGCTGTTATACTTGTCACTGTTTACGCAGACGTCAGCCGTATTGAGGTATTCAAGCATCTGCTGATCGGGAGCGCGGCCTGTGAACTCCACGCAATCGTCCAGACCCATATCATGCGCCTGCTGCTTCAACGCCTCTAGATGAGGACCTCCGCCGACAATACCTCAGAATACATTATTATCATGCTCCTTAATGTACTTCGCGGCTTCGAGCAGATACTCGATTCCTTCCTGCTGACCGATTACTCCGAGGTAACCCACCATATACTTATATCCGCGCTTTATGGATTCAACAGGCTCCATAATACGCATTCTCTCGAGCTTCGGACCGCTTCTTAATACGATAACCTTTTCGGGATCCATTCCGCCGCGTTCAATCGCGATTTTCTTGTAGCTCTCATTTGTCACAAACGCAAACGTGCAGTGC
>ONGS01000161.1 GCA_900317395.1 uncultured Eubacteriales bacterium
ATGAATTATGTGATCGATTCATTACGCAAATCCGAAAGTGACAGAATTGCGATGATCGGCGATACGAAATTCGACGCAGACGGTGCTGCAAAGCTCGGAGTTGATTTTATCGGCTGCCTTTTCGGCTACGGCACAAAAGAAGAAATGGAAGAACATTACACTATCGGTAACCCGATTTTTGTCAACAAACCGTCAGAAATTACAGACATTATTTTAGGAGGTACCCAGTGTTGAATGAGAAAACAACGAATACTTTAAAAATCGTAAATCTTGTCCTGATGGGAATCGTCACCGCCATTGGCGTTGCCATTTTCATATTCCGGCTTGTCAGCCCCAATGCGGACAGAAATTTATTCTATTCGCTGTTCTGGGGCGATATACTCCTGCTTGAGATCATCAGGGTATTCTATGAGAAACTGGCAAACGGAAAAATCCAGATATTGTCAATCATATGCGTTGTACTGCTTGCATTCGCTCTTGTTTTCACAATTCTCGGAATGTAAGAAAATTGTTGCTGTCTATTGCGTATAATAATATCCAATAAAAAAATCCCTTAAATCGTCACATGAGACTGATTTAAGGGATTTTGATTTTTATTTTGTTTTTGGGCAATAATAAATTCCTGTCTGTTGCTTTAATACTATTTCTGTTTTCAACAATAGATAATTAGGGCTTAGCTCCAAACCCCACCGGGGCTACTCGCTTTGAACTTCGGCAGAAGCTAAAGCCCCTGCACTCGCATGTTTGTCTATGAAGTAATCAAAAAATAGTATAATATCCTCCGAAACATTAATCTTCTTTTTTAGCATATCGAATGATATCAAATACCGAAAAGACAATCATCAGACTTGACAGAATGATAACCGACGGCCTCATAATAGCATTACACCGCATCACATCCGCCATACAAGTATTGATCAGAACTCCCGGTACTAATATTGCAAGAACCGATACTGGAATTATCGAAACAGAAAGTCCGATTTTGATTTTTCTGTCGGGTATCAGCATATGTACAAATGAAATAGCCGTAAGTATAACTGCAATTCCGGTCACAGTATTTCCTGCCCAGTGACAAGTCATCCAACTTCCATCATTCTTGGGTCCACAGGTTTTGAAGAAGGTTAGAATCCCGACTAAAAAAATAATACTCAAAACAAGCAGAATCATATCGCTGATCCCGATTTTTACTTTTTTCATACATAAACTCCTCCAGCGTTTTTATATTTTTAAAGACATGGTATCGACCTCTGCGATCAGAGCTATTTTTCACCTCTATAGATTGGCAATGTTATCACAATCCCCAGCCCGTTATCGTTATAAGCCTTTACAGAACCTCCGTGTCCTTCCACAATGCTTTTGACAACAGCAAGTCCCAGACCGCTGCCGTTTTCAGGTTTTGTCCGTGACTTATCGCCCCTGTAAAAACTGTCAAAAATATATGCAAGCTGTTCTTCACCAACTCCCGGTCCATCATCCGAAAAACGTATTTCAACTGTATCGGAGCTGACATCTTCTTTGACGTCGATCCTGATATCCGAACTTTCTTTTATTCTGTATTTTACGGTATTCTCAAGAAGATTGACAAACACACGCCTCATTTCATGGATATCCGCATACACATCTGAGTCTGCTTCATGATTATTATATTGGATCACGACATTATTTTTTTCCGCAAAAGCATTTTCCTCTTTGATAAACTGTGCAAAAAATTGATTCGGGCTGATTTTTTGCATTCGGTATTTGTATTCAGGGTGATCCAGCCTTACAAGTAGGGACATACTTTCCAACAATCGTTCCATTTCGTCAGTTCTGGTAAGAATAGCGTTATAATATCGTTTCTTTTTTTCTTCCGTGTTAGCTATGCCGTCTCTTAATCCCTCTGTATATCCTTTGATTGAAGTCAGCGGAGAACGCAGATCGTGAGATATACCAACCATAAGATTTTTCTTTTTTTCTTCATATTGCTCTCTCTCCTCCTCGGAACTCTTGAGCTTTATACGCATTTTATCAAATTCACGGCACACCACGCCAAATTCATCATGACGGTCATATTTTATATGTGTATTCAGATTTCCTTCGGAAATCTCCTTTGCACCGGAAGTTAAAATATCAAGGGGCTGTATAACAGAACGGTTAAGCCAGCTTGTAAGAAAAAATCCCGTAATAATAATACCCGTAGATACGATCAGAAAAAATCCGAACAATAACTGAGGTGATACCATATACACAGGAAGCATGGACTCCTGCATTCCTATATTCACTCTTTTTTCATCATAAACCGCATTGACAAAATAGCTTTTATTATTTCTGTCAATTTTATCTCGAATAATCATGATATCATCAAAACAATCAATGCTTTCTTTTGAATCAGTAACTTTTTCCGAGTCTTTTTGCAGATACATAAGATCTTTATCATCCATATTGATAAATAAAAGTTCCGAACCCGAAAAAATCTGAAGGTGAAATCCCATTTCGGAAAGTTCCTGGATTTTTCTGACCTGAGTCGGATAAAGCAAATCAGGGTCATCATAATCGGATTGAAAATCTGCATCAAAATCCAAATCACTCAGTACACTTTCATAGAGATACAGTGTATACTGCACCCCATACATTGAACCATTGCCCTCAGTAGTTTGTTTCATTGGATCCATATACATTCCGCTGTGAGTATGAATATATATGCTCCATAAAATCAACAGCAAAATGACCGGTACGCCGATTATCATAATATTGGATATCATTATTTTCCTTTTTAGCGTCATGTTTTCCTCTCCTGTTTCAGGGAACTCTTTTATTACCTCATTGATTTGTTGCTTTAGAAAACCTATAGAATTATATCATAAATATCCATATAAATCCAATAATTAATGACAGTTCATAGCATTATTCAACAACATGAATATAATTGCAGTGACAATCCTTCCCCATCCAACAGGTAAACATAATATCTCCGACTTCAATAGGAGTAAATTCACAGACAAAGGTTCTTCCGGCTGAAAAATCAATATGACTTTCCTCATAACTGTATGAATCCGATCCTATTCCGAGGGCAGGTATCTTTATCGAATAGGCGCACGAATTTCTTTTCAGATCTTCCCTTCCACCCATACCTTCATAAACATTGGTATTTTCAGGAACATCTATATACCATTTTACTTTTTTTCCTACCTTAACGGTTATTTTTTTGTCGGTCCATAAATTTTCCGAAGAAGTGATAAGGATCTGTTCATCAGTGTTTTTTTCTGCAACACTGTTTTCGGCACAAGATGAATTTTCTTTTTCGGGCTTGCTTACCTCAGAAGATTTTGGGGATAGTTCCGATTTTTCTGATGTTTCATGCGAAATTTCCGAGGCAGTAGTAGTGGTATTTTCGGATCTTTGCATATTATCCACACTGTTTTCGGATGGCGGGACAGATTTATCCGATACGATATACGAGCTTTCCTGTGAATCAGCCTTTGGACTTTCATCAGCTGACTCTAATTTACTTTCTATGTCGTCAGATGATTGTTTTTCACTATTTTTAGAGGTTGATTGCTCCTTATCCATTGAACGTTGCTCTTTTTTTACTGACTGATCTTCCGAAGACGTTTCCTCAGAGATTTCTGATATTTCCGCTGTGCTGCTGACGGATGTATCAGAACTTGTGCTTTTCGGAGAAACTTCACTATTTTCTCCCACACATCCTGAAAGGGGCAATGTCAATAATGCGGCTGTGACTAAAATATGCAGTCCATGTTTCACTTTCATACTATTATCCTCCCTGATTTTCAATAAAATTCAGTCCTGCCGCTGATAATAAAAAGATATTATCATTGTCACCGGTTTTGGCATAATAGGCGGAACCGTCGTCTGTTTTATTTCCTATAAACAGCGTTTCTGTTTTTCCGTCATAAATAAATGATATTTTCGCTGTTGCCGAATCAAGTCCGACTTCTGAAATATCATTGATTTTGACAAATTGCATCGCTCTCATGCTTACAAGAAAATTAGCGATTTCATCGCAGATCTCTGTATTTTCTCCCTGCCACACCCCGTTTTCATCTCTCGAACGCTGCACAAGCGTAATACCGTTATTGATACATGATATCGTTGTAATTTTCTTTTCGGCATCATTTAACCGCAATGTTCTGTCGATACCGAGAACATACGGATCCAGTACGCTCAAAGAATCAAGCATCAGTTTTTTTGTACTTTTGCTGTTAAGCGTATAGATTTTGTCCTGAACAAGTATATAGTAACCATCAAGAGTTGGTGTTTCATTTCCAATCAGTATTTTATTTTCGTTTTCTGCTTCCGACCTGACAGTAATCGTGACAGGCTTATCAAAGCCATATTCTGATGTTTGATTTGAATAATGA
>ONGS01000169.1 GCA_900317395.1 uncultured Eubacteriales bacterium
ATCACGAAGATATCAAACACAAAATACTCAAACTTGATTTATATGACAATGTCGGTTCCTCCGATTTTTTAAAAATCTCATCATTAATTCTAATTCTTCACTTGCTTTTTTTGTGTTATCAGTAACGCCAATGCTCCGAAAAGCTCTATTTCACCGCTGGTGGGACGAAGCAAATCAAGGATCACTTTCATAACGGTTGTTTTTCCTGCACCATTAGGACCGATAAAGCCGTAGATATCACCACGTTTAATACTGAGATTCAGATTATTGACCACTAATTTTCTTCCGAAGCTTTTACACAAACCAAAGGTTCTCAGTGCGAACTCTTCCATTATTCCATCTCCATTCTTGTAATAGTTTGAAGTAATTATAACACTGAAATGCAGACGTGTGAATAACAATTTATCGAAAAACGATAAAAAACCAAATTCTTTTGGTATTCACTCAGAAACATAAATTCATACAAACACATTATTATAATTTTCAGATACAGTATATATTGAAAAGAGAACGTTATGATGGTATAATATAGATAATCTGTTAAAAAGGAGGAGTCACGGAACCATCATCTGTGCAGTTATCTTATGAATATCGTTATTTCGGGTCTTGGTATTATCGGCGGCTCTTTTGCAAAGGCGCTGAAAAAATATACCGACCATTATATTACAGGCTTGAACCGTAGTCCGAAACCGCTGAATGATGCTCTTGAATGTGGTGCAATCGATGAAATCGGTACACCCGATTCACTGAAAAAAGCCGATTTGCTGATCCTCGGCACTTTTCCACAGGCGGCAGTCGAATTCGTTGAAAAAAATGCACATCTTATTCCCCAAAACTGTATCGTGGCAGATACCTCGGGAATCAAATCCGAAATATGCCCACGCATGACAGAACTATCAAAGCAATACGGCTTTACATTTGTCGGCTGTCACCCTATGGCAGGCAAAGAGAAAAACGGCTTTTCGGCCTCGGATGCTGACCTTTTCTGCGGTGCAAGCTGTATCCTTATCCCTGGCAGTGCAAGTTTTGAAGCAGTGGATAAGGTCGCAAAGCTGGCAGATAAAATCGGGTTCGGACAAATTGTTTATTCTACCCCCGAAGAGCATGACAGAATGATTGCGTTTACTTCTCAGCTCCCCCATGCTATTGCATGCTCGTATGTTTTGAGTCCTGTCTGCAAAAAGCACAAGGGTTTTTCTGCCGGCAGCTACAGAGATGTATCAAGAGTTGCACATATTAATGAAAAATTATGGACGGAACTGTTTATGGAAAATAAACAGCCGCTGATTGAAGAAATGGATATTCTGATCAATAATCTTAACGATATCAAAAATGCACTCCAAACAGGAGACAGAGACGAGCTTGAAAAACTGCTGGCAAAAAGCCGACAAGTCAAGGAGGGACTCGGAGAATGAAAACGATTGAAGTAAAAACAGGCAGACCTTACAATATTTATATCGAACACGGTATTATCAAGAATGCTGGCAAATTTGTGCGTGATGTTTCTAAGGCAGTCCGTGCCGTAATCATCAGCGACAGCAATGTTGCACCGATTTATGCAGATATAGTGGAAAATTCTCTGAAAGAAAATGGTTTTGAAACCTCAATGTTTGTATTTGAAGCAGGAGAAGAAAGAAAACGTCTTGCAACTATCGCCAAAATGTATGAACACTTTTTTGAACATAGTATCACAAGGACAGATATCATTGTCGCTCTCGGCGGCGGCGTAACGGGAGATATGGCAGGCTTTGCCGCCGCAAGCTATCTCAGGGGGATCGATTTTGTTCAGATACCGACCAGCCTTCTGTCACAGGTAGATTCTTCTGTCGGCGGCAAAACAGGCGTAGACCTCCCCACAGGTAAAAATCTTGTCGGTGCATTCTGGCAGCCAAATGTTGTTTTGATTGATCCTGATACGCTTGATACTCTTCCGCAAAAATTCTTTAACGATGGCATGGGCGAGGTTATTAAATACGGCTGTATCCGCAGCAAATCTCTTTTTGAAAGACTGGAAAGAGAAAACGCTAAAGATATTATTGACGATATCATCTATGAATGTATTTCTATTAAGCGTGATGTTGTCGAAAATGACGAACGTGATACGGGAGAGAGAGCAATCCTTAATTTCGGACACACCTTCGGTCATGCGCTTGAAAAGCTGCACAATTACTCAGGTATCACTCACGGTGAAGCAGTTGCTGTCGGTGCGCTGACACTTACAAAAATTACCGAAGAAAAAAATATCACAGCAAACGGTGTGTCAGAAAAAATATCCACTCTTTTGAAAAAGTACAATATGCCTACGGAAACGGAATTTTCTCTTACAGATATTGTCAAAGCGACAAAGGGAGATAAAAAGAGCAGCGGAAAAAGTCTGAATTTCATTTTTATTCGTGATATAGGAGAATGTTTTATCAACAAGATTGAAAACGATAAAATTCCCGAATTCTTCGGAATTGGTTAAAAAAAGCCGATATGCAGCTATACTGCATATCGGTAATTTTTATATATCTTCATTTTGCTGTTTGTGTTTTCTGAATTTTAAGAATCTGAAATTCAGAATTTGCTCATGATATACAATATTAATTTCTGCCCCGAACATAAGAGAAATCAGACAAAAATACAGCCACATCATAATGACCGCAAGCCTTGTAAGGCTGCCGTAAACGGAAAATCCGCCCCAATCGTCAACATACGTTGATATTCCGAGAGAAAGTACAAACCATGCTGTCGCACAAAATATTGCTCCGGGAAGTTGATTCCGGATTCCGTATTCACGCCGTACCTCTTTTTCAAGGTTCGGAACATTTTTGTAAAGAAGCGCAAACAGATAAATCAGATAAACATACAGAATAAAATATCTGCAATAAAAAATCAATTTCACGATATCAGGCACAAGCTTGATATACGGCACAAGCAGATTAGTAATGGTTGAGCCAAGTACGATCACCAACATTGAGCCGAGAAGAATGGCAAAAAATACAACGGTCAGCATGATTGCTTTCAGGCGCAGCAGAAACCAATTTCGGTTTTCATAGGTATTATGCACACGATTGAGTCCGTTTGTAATAACGTGCATACCTTGTGCCGCCGACCACAAAGTCATCACAAATGTCACAAAAGAAATTCCCGAAGCATCCCTATAGACATTGCTCAGAAATTCCGAAACATATCCCGATGTTTTTTCATTAAGAACTTGCCCGAGAATATTTTCAAATGTTTCAACAGGTATGTGAAGATTCTGTAAAACTGATACGCCGAACATAGCGAGCGGAAACACCGTCAGTATCATAAAAAACGCACTCTGCCCAGCAATCGCAAAGATATTGTCACGCTCAGTTTTATCGATAAGCGGCATAATTAGCTTTTTGATTTTACCCATTTTCACCTTAATTTTTTCAAGCATTCACGCACCACCTTTTTAATGCATAATGAATGACATGGATAAATTTTTGCAAAACAAACAATTATTTTGGTCTTTCTAGAAATTATACAATAAATTCTGATAATAGCAAGCATAAAAGCTGCCTACGCTGTCAATTACGCTACAACTTTATACTGACCATAAATTTAATGCCGCTCCATAAAGTCACAGAAATATACCATCACTATTTACTGTATTTCTTTTACTATTATCTGCAATTATACTCAGCAATATAAAATAAAGTGCATAAGTCAGATTTTTTAGCAGATTTTTTAAATCTTAACTCATACACTAAAATTTATACTCTCAAAAATTATTCTTTTGAATAACTTAAAAGGTTTTGTTTTCAATCGATTTCATCAAACTATATATTAATCTCGCTTTGTATACACATTAAGTATATGTTTTATTGTCATTTGACAAGTATTTTTTTTAAGGCAATACCGCACAGAGATAGTGCCACAGCTGCGCAGTAGATTCTTTTGTCAGATCGTATCAGAATACC
>ONGS01000170.1 GCA_900317395.1 uncultured Eubacteriales bacterium
CCCATTTCCTGCAAAATAGCCGCAATCAAATTCACATCCTGAATATCAGGTGTATTTTCAATACGGCATACGCCGTCAGATAATATAACTGCAGGGATAATAGCTACTGCGGCATTTTTGGCACCGCTGATTTTCACCTGACCATGAAGTCGGTTACCGCCATTAACTACTATTTTTTCCAAATCTCAACACTCCCAATTCAATTCGTATGAGTCTAAGAATCTGTCATTTAATATAGGATCCAGGAGTCAGTGGGAAGCAAGATTCAAATCTGCCCCTTAACTCTTGCATATTACCAAACTCGCCCATATTATCGTTCATAATCTCCATAAAATCGGTTAGAACCCAATATACATACAATAAGTCATTCTTGAGTTATCATAATACAAATTAATCCGATTGTCAATAAAAACCTTTTACTTCAAAATCATTTTCGGAAAAATACGGAAATTTCACCTTTAAAATGCAAAAAATAAGAAATAAATTATCATTAATCGATAAACCGAATCAAGGAAAATCATTCCTCACTAACATAGAATTCGTACAGCGCTCTGTAGGTCATGTAAACGTCAAGCTTTGATACAACTTCCATAGGGGCGTGCATAGAAAGAACCGGCACACCGAGATCAACAACATCGGCATTCAGATTCGCCACAAACTTTGCGATTGTTCCGCCGCCGCCGCCGTCTACCTTACCAAGCTCTCCTGTCTGCCAGAGGACATTAGCATCATCAAGAATCCTGCGGATCTTCGCCATATATTCCGCAGAAGCATCGGAGGTGGAATATTTTCCGCCGCTGCCTGTATATTTTGTAATAACCGCTCCGTTGTTGATATAGGAGGAGTTATTTGCCTCAAAAGCAGAAGCGTATGTCGGGTCAAAGGCAGCATTGACATCGGCAGAAAGGCAAGTGCTTTTTGCCATAACGTGTCTTACCTCTTCACCGTCTGCTTTGGCAAGATCCTCAACAAAATCCACCATATATGTTGATTTCATACCCGTATTGCCGTCACTGCCGATTTCTTCTCTGTCGGTAAGGACCGTAATAATGGTACTTTCGGGAAGCTTTGTATCGATTGCGGCCATGAGAGCAGGATAAGCACACACCTTATCATCATGACCGTAAGCACCGATCATGCTTCTGTCAAAGCCTAAATCTCTTGCTTTGAAAGCAGGCACTAAAGTAAGGTCGGCAGAAAGAAAATCTTCTTCCACAATGCCATATTTCTCAAACAGAATATTCAGAATATTCAGCTTAACATTTTCGCTTTCCTCATCCTTGCTGAAAGGTCTACTGCCGATCAGAACATTGAGATGCTCACCGTTGAAGGCTTTTGTCATAACATTCGACATCTGCTCCACTGCAAGGTGCGGAAGAAGGTCGGTAACACAGAAGCAAGGCTCATCATCATTATCACCGATATTAACAGTAATGCTGCTGCCGTCCTTGAAAGCAACAACGCCGTGAAGAGCCAGCGGAACAGTGGGCCACTGATATTTTTTGATACCGCCGTAATAATGGGTCTTGAAAAATGCAAGATTATTTTTTTCATAAACCGGGTTAGGTTTCAGGTCAAGTCTTGGAGAATCGATATGCGCAATACCAAGACGCACACCGTTATGTGTTCCGTTTTTACCTATTACAGCCAACATAATAGCCTTTCCTCTGTTATTGACATACACTCTGTCTCCGGGCTGATAGGTTTTTGTGCGGTCATATTCCGTAAAGCCTGCTTTTTCTGCCGCACTGATAGCGTATTCCACTGCTTCACGTTCTATTTTTCCATAATTGAGGAAATTTTTATATTCCTCACAGAATTCGTCGGATTTTTTAATATCTTCCTCGGATACCTGATAACATCCGCTTTTCCTGCTGATAAACAGCTTTTCCTTAAGCTGAGCTGCTGCGCTCTTTTCTTCCTTTTTGTTTGACATCATACATCGTCCTTTCCAAAATATTTTATTCAATACTATCTATATCTTCATCGATATCACCATACAGTTTTTTGAAGATACTCTTATTCTGTGCCACAAGATGGCGGTAATTCTCAGTTTCCTCGATCGGGGCTTTTGTAATGGTTTTTCCGTCTTGGGAATATTCTTTATCTTGAAGCCATTTATCTACATTTCCTACCCCTGCATTATAAGCGCACAAAGCGGTATCCTCATTCTCGTACATATCAAGAAGTATGGACAGAAGATGTGTACCATAATCAATATTGATTCCTGCTTTTGTCAGATCAGATACCTGAAAATCCTGATAATTCTCATCTGCATAATACTCCTGTATCCACTGGAAAGTTTCGGGCATGATCTGCATAAGACCGACAGCACCTACGGGAGAAACTGCATTCGGGTCAAAATCACTTTCGGTTTTAATCACTCCGTAAATCAGAAATTTATCCACCCCGTATTTTTGGCTTGCCGCCTCCACCTCCGTCTGATATTTCAGCGGATATGTAGAATAAACATATTTATCATGTGCCGTTTTCAGTCCCAGTGCCGTTCCTGCCACAATTACCATGACAACGCCCATGCAGATAATAATTCTGAATGTCTTTCTAAATGCACTTAATGTTTTTTCTGCTCCACCCGGTCTTTTCGGCGCACTGTTTTTGCGTGGCGTACTCTTTTTTGGGGCTGGTTTTCTTTTTTGTGTAGCGCTCTTTTCTTGTGCTGTGATTTTTTTCATCTCCGTATCCTCCTTTCAAATCAGATTTCTATAACAGTTTATTCATTTTTGATGTGCGATATAATTTCATAAACAATTGCTTTGATTTTTTCCGGATTCTCAGAACCATCTATAATATAATCTGCTCTTTCCGTATAGTATTTTTCGTCATGCTGGGCATTAATCCTGAGTTTTGCCGCCTTTTCGTCAAGACCGTCACGTTTCATGATCCTTTCTGTACGTATCCTTTCGGGAGCAGTAACAGCGATCACATAATCACAAAGACTGTCGCCTCTGCTTTCAAAAAGCTGCGGCGCATCAAACAATATTATATCATAATTTTTATGCTTATATTCGCCAATATATTCCTTTGTTCTACGAATAATCCAAGGATGCGTAATACTGTTCAGTATATCAGTTTTTTCACGTTCTGCGAATGCTCTTTCGGCAAGAAGCTTCCGGTTACAAGAACCATCTTTTGCTATTATATCATATCCAAAAACTTTCGCAAGTCTTTTTAAACAATCCGACCCTTTTTCAAGTGCTTCTCTTGCCACAAGGTCAGCTTCTATCACTGCACAGCCCTGCCGTGCCGCATAAGCGGCAATAGTACTTTTGCCCGCACCCGTCTGGCCTGTCAGTCCAATCGTTTTCGCTTCTTTCATATCATACCTCAATGATTTCAAAGCCTGCCGCCCTGATGATTCTGTTATAAATTGCCAAGCCTACTCCCTTACGGTTCGGACAATGTGCATAAACAGTTTCTATACCGAGTTCATCGGCTTGTCTAAGGGCAGTAAAAAGATTATGTGCCTGTGTTTTCTGATCGTTTTCCGCACCAAGTACAATATACGGTATATTCAGACTTTCTGTTTCTTCATGATAGCATAAAGCCGCTGTTTTTCCATCGTTATGACTGTTAACATAATCAACATAACCTTTGCTTGTACCACGCAAAAGAATGACAGTTGCCTTTGGTGAATAATGTTTATATTTCATACCGGGACTGGCTGCTTTTACTCCGTCTTTCAGGGGGTTTACCACCGCATCATCAATTTCAACTTCGCCGATAACTTCCCTGAGCTGTTCAACAGTGATTCCACCCGGACGGAGAAGTCTGGGTCTATCCCCTGCAAGTGTAATTACCGTTGATTCAACGCCAACTTCGCAATCACCGCCGTCTATAATAGCGTCTATTCTGCCGTCCATATCGTCAATAACGTGTTTTACCGACGTGGGACTCGGACTGCCCGAGAGATTTGCCGACGGTGCTGCTAAAGGGCAAGAAAGTGAAATTAATTTTCGTGCTATCGGATCGAATGGAATGCGCACCGCCACTGTATCTAATCCTGCACTAACCTCATCGGGGATAATATCCGCCTTTGGTAAAATAATCGTCAAAGGTCCGGGCCAGAATTTTTCTGCCA
>ONGS01000173.1 GCA_900317395.1 uncultured Eubacteriales bacterium
CTGCATCTGCACGAACTTTGAATTCATATGTGCCGGCTTCTACATTCTTGATAGCTGCGGTATATATACCGTCACCATCATCATCTGTGAGCGTTGCATAATCTGTTGCCCAACCGTCAAATCCGCCAATAACCGTAAACACGTGCTCTTTCGGATCGTACTTTTCGTCTGCCGGAATTGTATCACGAGCTGAAACAGAAACAGCAGCCATTGAGCTGACAAGACCAGCAACGAGTGCAATACCGATAATCTTTTTCGTCTGCATAATTATCTTCCTCCTAAAAAAAAATTAAATTTCATAAAACCGTCGAAAGCGCAAACTCACACAGTTTTAATCTTTCCTTGATTATACAACCAATTTCGCAAAATTGCAAGCAAAAAGTATTAGATTTCTATTTTTTAATTTCCAAATATAACAGTTTTTGTATATTTTACCGAAATATAATTTTTGTTTTTTTCCGTCGGAAATAATAATACAAAAATTATTGTGCATTTTCAACCATAGAATTTTTAAATCATTGGTTATTTTACCCCTACAGAGAATAAGAATTTTATTACAATTTTATAGTTAAAACCTCCCCAAAATCCACTTTTCAACGACTTTTCAAGGTGTTTTCAACTATCCGTTAAGTAAAAACATTGACTTTTATACAAATTGTTATATAATATTATAATTAAAAGCTATAAACAGCTATAAATAATCAAAATCGGAGAGATCATATGAGATATTGTACCAGATGTAAAAAATTATACTTAACTGATAAAGATACCGAGAAATGTATCGTGTGTGACAAAAAGACCATCACCAAACCTAACTATGCTTCTCCTGTAAAAATCATTACTGCAAACGGCTTTGAGCTGGAGAGGATCTGTGCTGCTCTCGACGGCGAGGGGCTACCTTATCATTATCAGCAGGTAAGAAAAGACACGGGAATTCAAATCCTGAATTCTGCGCCGCCGGAAAACTGCGATCTGTTTGTTCCGCTCAGTGCATATGAAAAAGCACAGGATGTTCTTATAGGTATAGGCGCTATCAAAGAGGATGAAATCTCCGAGATTGACGAAAACAGCAGAAATCAACTTATAGCAGCTCAAAAAAAAGCGGACGAAGAGGAACTTACGCCCCAAAAAGCAAGGCTTGTACGTATTTTTTCGGCAATTGCATTTCTTGTTATTATCGCAGGTGTTGTCTTTTTTGCCGATTTTCTTGTCGAATTTATCAAAAAAATTTTCGGTGCATAATAAACACCGTGCCGATCATCAACCGACACGGTGCGTTTATTAAAAAATAAAGCGAGATGTGGGACATCAGGTAAGCCTGCTCCCTATTCTTAGCCTTTGTATTGGAAGGACATACAATCGACACACTGCTCTTCTGTCGGATGTGCTTCATGTGTTCCGATCTGAACGGTGTTGAGGGAACAGTAATCGCAGCCTTTGCAATGATATTTGCATTCCGAAACAGTACATTCTATACTTCTATTTGGATTATCCATAATTCATTCCTCCTGTTGCCGCTTTTTGCGGTAATCATATCATGCCCCATTTTACTAAAGAATATTCATCCATCATTAATTGATTATGACAAATTACTATATAATGTAGGTTGTTGTTTTTTGAAGAGGTTTTAGCAGTGTCAGGAAATACAACCTTCCGCTCGATTTTGTTTAGTATGCACAAAACAAAAATGAAAATATGACAATGTTTTTGCACTATATCTCAAAACCGTAACCTTCAGCAAATATAATCGCCAAACTTTCCGACCAAAATTCTTGTGATTTTGCGTAAATCCACCTAAAATTTTATTCTTTTTTACAATAAAACGCTTTTAACTTAAAAACTATATTCGTTTTTATGACAAAAATTCATAAATTTATATTTATTTTATCCAATATCATAAGTGTTTTTGAAAATTTTAAATTTTTTTATTCCGAAATCGCCTTAATTTCACAAATTGACATAATTTTTCAAAAAATCCGTCTTGATTTTTACAGCCAAACATAGTATAATACATGGTAACGAAACTTTTATAGGGAGTTTCATATTTATCTTTATTTTTTTAGGAGGATTAATTAAAATGAAAAATTCAAAGATTCTTAAAGTTGCAATCGCATCTTCTCTCGTAGCTTCTCTCGCAGCTACAGCAGCAATCAGTGCAAGCGCTGCAGGTATCGGTAAAGTTGATGATATCAAAGATCATTCAGTAGGTGTTACCGGTAGCTTCAATAACTGGGAATCAGATGTAGAACTGAAAGATGACGGCAAAGGTGTTTATGAAGGCGTTATTGAAATCGACAACGTTACTGCTGACATGGTAGTTGAAGCAACTAAAGATGACGGTACAGGCACACAGGTTGCAACCGGTAAAACAGGTATCACATTTAAGGTTCGTCTTGACGGTGAATGGACAGACAGCTGGGGCGATTATGAGCCTGATTATGTAAGAACATGGAACAGCCAGACAAACTGCTGTGTAGAAGCAGCTGAAGGCGACCACGTTAAGATCACTGTTAAACTCGACACAACAAAGAACTCTCCCGAAGCTGTTTCTGCAGGCGAAGTAGAAGCAGACGACGATGTTGACTACACACTTATTCCGGTAGAATATTCTATCGAAAAGGTTGAGGATGCTGCTCCGGCTGAGGAAACACCTGCTGAGAAAACACCTGCTGCAACTGCTGCAACTGCTGACACTGAAAACAACGACGCTCCGGCAGCTACAACTCCGGCAAGCACAGATTCCGATTCCGATACAACAACACCTGCTACTGGCGATACAACTTCTGCTATTGCTCTCGTAGCTGTTGTTCTTGCTTCTCTTGGTACAGCTGTTGTTATGACTAAGAAAGCTTCCGCTAAGAACTGATTTTTAAATCGGACAATTTAATTAACCAAAAATAATAAGACAGACTGTCTGCATTTCGCAGACAGTCTGTTTCTTTATACTGTATTAAACTGTAGTGTAGTATTAGCAGGACAAAATCTTTTCATATGTTCGGTAATGCTTTCTTTCTGGGTACTTGTTAGCGAATCTGTACAATCAAAAATCACTTTTCCGGGTTCGTCACTGAAAGTACCATGGATATTATATATGCCAAGAATTTTATCAAAATCTTTCAGGCGGTTATCGCTGTTGGATATCTGAAGCATACTCATTATGCTGTTTCTTCTGCCACTAAGGCTCTGATCGATATTGCATACCTGCATCATCTCCTCGTAGTTTTCAAGCCCGAAACCTTCCGCAGTCTGTACAAAATATTCCCTTAAGAGTATATCGAGATCTTCATAAATCAATTTTAGTCCCTCTGCATAAGCCATTAGTTCGGCATATTCTTTTGTGCCTTCCTGTAAATTATATAAGCCTGAAGCAGAAAGCTTATTGAATAATGATTGAAATGCTGTCATTTTGTGCCTCCTTATGATCCTCTGCTTACGTTAAGTTCGCTGAGCCTGATCAGCTGTGAAGTCTGAGCAATTTTGTCCTCAGCATTGACAAATGTATAATTTTTGACTCCATCAATATCAATAATTTTACTTCCTATTTCTGCAAGGATGACATCCTGACCTGCTGAAAGATTCAGATAATATTCTCTTACTGCCTTTTCAACCTTTGTAATAACATCTTTTATTACATAACCATTAATGATTGTCAATTTAACAGTTAACGGCATATCGATAAGTGAAACATTATACACTCTTGCGATCACACCGGGGATTTTATTCTCATCCATAAGCGCCTGTATTTCGGCTACTGCCTCACTACCTGCTACCTGTCCCCTGCCTGCAACAAAAACACCCAGCGTATTGGTGTTTTCTCCTCCGAACGATACCGACTGTACTCCATCTACGGACATTGCAAGAGAACGATAAAACGCCATATTGGCACCGTCAGGGATATTCCTCATGCTTTCCGCTATTCTTTTTCTCAGTGATTCGTCACTTTCATCATCCGTTCCCCCCAAAAAGACGGATGTATTGCTGATCCCGAGTCCCATAGAAAAATAAGTAACAACCGTTGTCACCTCATTCATCCCAACATTATATTCACTTCCGCTCTTTTCAGCCTCCACAAGAACAAAAGCATATCCTGTACCTCTGTATATAATTGTTTCTTCGGTTGAGATGAAGTTCAGCCGCCCATCCCATGTTGTAAAAATCGTTCCCTTTGGTATAACAGTATCATATTCAACAGGAACATCCACTTTGACCAACAAAGAACCATTTGCTTTTTTCCCACGGAATCTTTTAAGTCCCCTTTGTGCCGCATGCTTGTCAAGTTCTTCGCCTGTCGCAGTAGCTACAAACATCTGCCGCTTCAGCCAGTCGATATTCGTTCCCAAAGAAAAGATCTCCCCTGCCAGAAGTTTTAATTTAATTCCCGAATCGCTCATTCTTTCGGCTTCTTCGCCTGTAAGCTCATAATATTTATCACTCATTCTTTCAAGTATTTCATCATAGCTGTATGCCATTTTCTCCCTCCTGTAACTCAATATCATATTCTTTTCCGTATATTTCCATCTTTATTTTGATTTTCTCTCCATAGATTTCCGCTGATTTCACTTCACAGTACGGAAACTCTCTCAGTGCCTCCCTTGCACTGATCTCAACAAGCTCGGCAGCATTTTCCTGTGTTTTATCGATTAGATGAATCTCACTCCCCAATTCTCTGTCATAAATAAATTCACCTCTGTGAGCCGAAAGCATTATGTATATCCCCAAAATAATTTTCGATATTTGGTTGATACCGTAATTCATATCAGACCTCCTTTCCGTTAAGATACAGCTTCCCTTCTATACAGATACTTCCATCCGTTGAAAGTTTGATTGACGCCCGAGTTCCCGATTTGATTAAAACATCTCCCGGTTCAACATCATTTCCGTAATAAGGAGTTCGAACGCCTAAGCACATCAGTCCCGACTTTGTATTGATAACCACAACATCGTCATCCTCTGCCGGTACGCTGACAATTCCCGGTGTATTGATCAGTTCGCACTGCCTGTTGCCGTCTCCTGAAACCGAGGCAATTCTTGTATCGATGCCGCTGCTTAAAGTTCCTGTATTGATTATCCCGTCGTATGTATCCATATCCGCAATATTTCTCGATATCCACATTATTCTTCCACCTCCGCATATATTCTTGTATACTCGCCTTTTGTATTAAGCACAAAATGGAGTTCCTTGATGTTCAATCTGTTTTTGACACCCTCAACCGTCAGTTCATCTCCCGTCCTGCATGGCACAATACCGCAATAATCCACAATATAGGTTTCATAGGTCTTATCCGCGCGATCAATGATATCCTGTACATAATCTACTGTTTTTCCCTTACTGTTGACAGCATTTACATATCTTACCCTTCTGATATTTCGCCCGTCAGCCTTCTTGCTTTCCATGTGTATATCATATCCGCCCGCATTATAGGTTCTCGCATAGATATCCGATATTACCGCACTTCTTTTGAGTGATCTGCGAACGGAAATGATATTTTTCCTGCTCAGAAAAACACAGGTGTTTTTGACCTCGCCACTAATATCGATTACTCCGTCAGCGGAAATATAGGGTTTTACTTTAACGAATTTCTCACAAAATCCTTCCAATACATCCCACTGGCTCATCCCTTTTTTGATCATCAGTTCGCCATTATAAGACTGATCCGATCCTATGTATTTTTGAAATCCCAAAGGCTTGAAATGCCGTTCAAAAATACATCTCATTGACGGCAGACAGTAAGTCTGAGGAGAAGCCTCATTATCAAGAAGGATGCTTTCAATGCTTCTTGCCTTTATTTCAAGAAATGTTCCACCTGCCTCGGTGATTTCTGTCTGCTCGTCAACATATCCAAAAAACACTATTTCTATTCCATTCATAACCTTTACTGAAAGTATTTCGGGTATTCTTCCGCTTACCGCAAATACCCCCGAAAAACTGTCCGCAGGTGCTCCCGAAGAAGAGATGACTGTCATATTCAGCGGTTTTGAAAAACTTGTCACTTTCCCTTTGATATCCGTCAGTATATATTTCAGCATAGATTGATCCTTTCACTGCATCTTATTTCTATATCAGGTCTTCTGATATGAGGATTCATCAGCACCAGACTGTCTATATCAATTCCGTATCTGTATGAAATATCCCACAAACAGCTTTTTCCGTCTCCGTGGATACACCTTTCGGTCTGATTGATGTTTTCAAAGCATTCCACAAATCTGAAACTGTATCTGACAACATCCTCGATATCACTGCATATCAGCTCTAGATTTTCAAAAACGGCATAGATCGGACTTTGTGACGGAATATACAACATTCCTCCTCCGCCCTTTGCCATCACAGATTTCAATTGCATAAAGTCATTAACACAATTCTCTCCGTAAAATTCGCCCTCACCGCTGATGATCCTTGCAGTATTTCCCAGATCTTCGACCACACTGCCGCCGTAAGGCACGGTACGGTTGGAGATATTTCTTTTGTCACTGATTCTGATTACATACGGTACAACCGGAAAAACAAAATCCTTATAACTCATTTTTCCATCAATTTTCATTTGCTTCCTCCTCTGCATCCAGTTTCCTTTTATATCGGAGCGTATCCCTTCTGACAAGTTCTGAAATTGTTCTCAGTTCATCAGCCTCGTCATAGGAAAATCTTGATATACCTTCTTCTTCGAGTTCATAGTCCCTTTCTTTCATATGGTTTCCTCCGTTTTCATTCTCAAAGCTGAAATGCTAATCTGTTCCCTGAAAAGCTTCTTATCCGCCGCCGCAAAAAAATCATCCCACATACATCCGATTAGAATGATTTTCTTTCCGTCCGTTTCCAATTCCAATGTAAAATTATCAAGATCCGCAAACGAGCAGTTTTCAAAAGGCTTTTTAAAGCGAAGTCCTTTCAGTGTTGCTTTATAACTGCTTCTCGTCCTGAGCAGTGCGACATCATCGCTGACAAAGCAGGAACGCACTGCATGAATGTCGGATTTTTTTCTGATCTCCACACTTTCCGCCTGCAAAAGCTTTTTTCCATCAATCAAGATCGTCACATCTCTGCCGCAAATAACCTCGTCCTCTCTGTATATATCACTCACCCCCATGCCTGCAAACCTCACGCAGACCGATTCTGATACTGATTCTGTAGCATAACACTGATTCATCAAAAATACATTTTCCTACCGACAGGGATATAATGCGTTTGTCGCTGTCAAGCGCAGTCAGCTCCACACATAACCGTTCGGCATATTTTCTGCAATTATCTGCACCTTCATTTTCTCCCACGGCAATATTCACCGTCATACTTTCCTCCATCAGCAGCCCATCCTCACAGCCTACCGTGAATCCTCCCTCCTGACTTTCCATACCAAAGCTTACAAAAGGTTTTGTCAGCGGAAACGGTATTTTATTGTTATTGTTTTCGTCAACAATTCTCATATCGGAAAGCTTATCACTTTCCTTTGCTCTTTTTATCATGATTTCTGTATAACTCAATCATTTCACCGTCCTTCTATCCTTCTTGCACAAGCCTTGGTATAACCGCCGTATTTGCTTTCGTAATCGTCAGTCCATAATATATAATATTCATTTTCTCCGTCGCTGACCGTATCGCCACGAACAGTTCCGCCAAGAAGCCCACTTTCGGCATATATGTAGTATAGGTGAGGATCGTTTCTGCCCTCGGATACTGATCCCGTTTCACCGTTTGATTTTGATGTATACCGTACAGGATAAATTACCGCCTTGCCCTTATCTGTCCCATCGCCTCTTAGTACGGTAATATCTGTTCCGATTCGTTCTATTGTTTTGATAATACTGCTTTTCATGTTATATCCCCCTGAAAACAAAATCTGTCGGTTCGAGAATATCGTTGATAGCAGAAAAAGCCTCTTTGCAAAGCTGCTCTGCCGCATCGATCTGATTTGCGGCGCTCTCTTTTACGCTGATATCCCCGACTTTTACTTCATTACTACCGCCATCCGTCAGTCTCCACAGAATAAAGCGATAAAAGGCAAGTGCAGCAGCGGCAAACTCCAACCTGCTACACCTGTGACTGATATCAACGCCCGATTTCAAGCGCGAAGTGATATATCCGACAGAGGATTCACACATAAACCTGAAATCGGTCGCTTCTTCCGCTTCAAGACCTGCCAGACGGCCGAATATTTCAATAATTGTTTCAATATTCAACCATCCTGCCTCCTATCAATAAGTAAGAACCTTTGCCGAATCGGGGAAGATCTTAGCAAATCCCGTAATACAGCTAATGGATGCTCTTTCAAGCTGTCTGTCAATCAGCTTGTCATGATCCGTAATAATGCCGCCCGACTGTACCATTTCAAGCGCACAATTCTTATCAAGACCCACAACTTTATTGCCGCTGATAGCAGGCACATGGATCAGTTCCGCACCGAGGGGTGTTATCATTCTGCCACTGCCGTGGAAATCAAGACCTGCATTGGAATCCTTCATTTCGCTCATGGAAAGAAGCTTTGTCATAGCCCCTGTCGGTGCAAGGATTCTGTTAAGCTCATATGGAGAAAGCTCTGCCCAAAGTTTCACAAGGTCGCTGTAGGCGATCGTTCCGGTTGTGTCTGCCGCAACCGTATCGGCTGACGCACTGTTGCCGTCACCGTTGATAATCACATTGACTGCATCTTTCAGCTGTTCTCTTGCGATATACGCGCCGATCTGTCGAAGTGTTACCGTAAACAGGTCAAGCTTTTGGAATTTAATAGCTTCATAGGATGCCACCAACATTCTGCCTCGTTTCTGGAGTTTTACAAGCTGTTCACCCGTTTTAATAGCAGTCTGCGGCAGATAAGCACCTTCTGCAACAGGCTTGAGCGACTTGTCATCATTCGTAGGCACAGATACTACCGAGCGGTAATCCAGACCATCAATTTCTGTTTTGACCGCAATGATATCGGAAAGCGTATCCGCTCTTTCAATCCCCTGTCTTACTGCTCTCGATACATATTCAGGAAAAAGTGCCGCACTGTCCGAACTCTGAAAAAATTTGTTAACGCAGTCGGAATTTGCACCACCGACCTTAATATCAAATCTTTTCAGCTGTCTCTGATAAGCGTCAAGACCCTCGAGTTCTGTATTTTTGTAATTTTCCGAGGGGTCAAGCTCCTCCAGAATACGGGTAAATGATTTTGTACCGTTACCGTACATACCCTTTTCAAGTTTCAAATTGTCAAAATATGCCATAATTCATTACCTTCCTTTCATTTTTAAAGAATCACACCGACTGTTTTGTCGGTTGTATTAATGTC
>ONGS01000175.1 GCA_900317395.1 uncultured Eubacteriales bacterium
AATTTCGGCAATTCAGGTTCAGCCACTCTGCGAATCTTATCAAGCCCTGTGATATTTACTTCTTCATTGCCACTATCAATACGACCTGCGGACAGTACCGTATGTTCCATACCTTTTGTATCTTTTTCAATATTGTCATTTTCCTGACGAATATCAGGTTCTTCTTTGATTTGGCGTACCACATCAAGCCCTATGATTTCCGCAGTGTCAACATTACTATTTTCGTCCAAATGTTTAATTTTGTCAAGACCTAAAATTTCCAATTTAACTCCACACTCTTTATCAACCTTGTAATTTTTTGATCTTATCTCTCAGGTAGGCAGCGTGTTCAAATTCAAGAAGTTTGGCAGCGGCCTTCATTTCTTTCGTAAGCTGTGCAATCAGTTTTTCACGCTCTGCTTTGCTGAGCTTTGTTTTGCTTCTAAGCTTTTCATCATCTCTGGAGGATATTTCAATAATATCGCTTACCTTTTTGGTGATGGTTTTGGGAATAATTCCATGTTCTTCGTTGTATTTCATCTGGATCTTGCGGCGGCGTTCTGTTTCCGTTATTGCTCTTTCCATAGATTCCGTTACCGCATCAGCATACATAATGACCTTTCCTTCGGCATTTCTTGCGGCTCTGCCAATGGTCTGAATGAGCGAACGCTCACTTCTCAGGAACCCTTCCTTGTCGGCGTCCAGAATCGCAACAAGTGACACCTCGGGAATATCAAGACCCTCACGCAAAAGGTTGATACCAATAAGCACGTCAAATTCTCCCAGACGCAAATCCCTGATAATTTCCATACGCTCAACAGTATCAATATCATGGTGCATATAGCGGACTTTGATTCCCATGGTGGTAAGATAGTCTGTCAGGTCTTCTGCCATTTTCTTGGTAAGAGTTGTGACAAGCGTCCTTTGCTTTTTTTCTATTCTGAGATTGATCTCGGAAATGAGATCATCCATTTGTCCTTCCACAGGACGAACACTGATCTCAGGGTCGAGAAGTCCTGTCGGTCGGATCACCTGCTCAGCAACAACGGCACTTTTTTCAAGCTCTAAATTGCCCGGGGTTGCACTGACAAACACTGCCTGATTAATCCTGTGGTAAAACTCGTCAAAATTCAGCGGCCTGTTATCGTAAGCGGAAGGCAAACGGAAACCGTATTCCACAAGATTTTCCTTTCGCCCTCTGTCGCCGCCGTACATTCCTCTTACCTGCGGCAGCATGACATGAGATTCATCCACAAGAAGAAGATAATCCTTTGGGAAGTAATCAAGCAGTGTATAGGGAACACTGCCGGGTTTTCTGCCCGAAAGTACACGGGAATAATTTTCAATTCCACTGCAAAAACCGATTTCTCTTAGCATTTCGATATCGTATTTTGTACGCTGCTCGATTCTCTGTGCTTCAAGGAGCTTTCCCCTGTCCTTAAAAAATTTAATTCTTTCTTCCAGTTCACGCTCAATTTCCTGCACGGCAATTTCTATTTTATCTCTCGGCACGATATAATGAGAAGCAGGATAAACCGCCGCATGGCGAAGGTTCGCTCTCAGTTCACCTGTCAGCGGATTGATCTCGCTGATTCTGTCTATTTCGTCACCAAAAAACTCCACCCTGATAATATGATCCGCTGACGATGCCGGGAAAATCTCAACAACATCTCCACGCACACGGAACTTGTTACGGGTAAAATCAATATCATTCCGTTCATACTGCAATTCTACCAGCTTTTTCAGAAGCTCATCACGGGATTTCTCCATTCCGGGACGAAGAGAAATAACCATATTTCGGTAATCGATCGGGTTACCAAGAGAATAAATACACGATACACTTGCCACAATGATCACATCTCTGCGTTCGGAAAGTGCAAGGGTTGCCGAATGGCGCAGTTTATCAATTTCATCATTGATAGCACTGTCCTTTTCAATATAGGTATCTGTTGTCGGAACATATGCCTCGGGCTGATAGTAATCATAATATGACACAAAATATTCTACCGAATTTTCGGGAAAAAAGGAGCGGAATTCCTCGCATAGCTGAGCCGCAAGTGTTTTATTATGTGCAAGCACCAGTGTCGGGCGGTTGATCTGTTCTATAATATTGGCCATTGTAAAGGTTTTGCCCGAACCTGTCACTCCAAGAAGTGTTTGTTCCCTGTTCCCTGCATTGATACTGTTCACCAGCTCTGTAATAGCCTGTGGCTGATCTCCTGTCGGCCTATAATCCGACACCAATTTAAAACG
>ONGS01000066.1 GCA_900317395.1 uncultured Eubacteriales bacterium
CGAATTTCTTTTTAAATGCGGATACATAATGTCTATTGATGATAACTTTTTCGCCATTCGAAAGAAGTGCCTCCAGTTTGCCGTTAAAAGCTGCTTTTACGCTTTCAAGATAATCAATATTCAGGATGCACGATTTGCTGATCCTGACAAAAGTGCTTTTCTCTAATAGTTGTTCAAGTTCATACAGCTTTTCTCTACAACGATATACTGTTTTCTCTGTGTAAACAAATGTCAGGTCGTCGACGCTTTCAAAATAACAAACCTCTTCGTATTTTAATTTTTCTGTAGAACCATCCTTCTGTACAATCAGTGATTGTTCTGTGTTTTGCAGCATATTAATGATTTTTTGCAGTTCAGCATTAACATTTCTGCATTTTACAATAATCTCCGTTTCCTCATATTGATCGGAAATATCAATTACAAGCTTCACAGTAACCCATCCCTTTCGGCAACATCAAAATCATACCACATTAAAAATCAAATGAAAAGGCTTATTCGGTAAAATACAATTTTCAAGCCGTAAGATACATACAGACAGAGTCCCATATATAAGCACTAAAAGTCCCGCCCGAAGAGTTTTGTTCTTCGGGCGGGACACAAACTGTTAAAATAAATTAAATTTCCATATAATCATCTGACTCATCAGAGGCTCTGCGTGCTTTTCTTTGTCTTAGATGTGAACCTTTTTCATTAGAGTCGCTGGAATAATAATAATCATAATATCCATAATTGGAATAGGTTGAATAAGAGCTGGCAGATTTGGCATTGTAGGTACTGTAAATCGCACCAAGAATTTTAACACCGCCGGTTTCAAGATTACTCTTCGCTTTCTGAACAGCATTCCGATCTGTCGAATTGTGCTTGATAACAAACACAGCACCGTCCATATATTTACCAAGGGCAGCCGCATCTGTAACCAGTAATGAAGGCGGTGTATCATAGATAACATAATCAAACTTCTGCTCCAACTCATCAACAAGTGTGTGCATTGTTGAACTGGACAGAAGCTCTGAAGGGTTCGGAGGAATAGAACCGGCAAGAAGAATGCTCATCTTTGTTCCGCTTACCTTATGGAGAACGCTTCCGATCTCGACCTGACCTTTCAGCACATTCGTAAGACCGTAGGAATTCTTTTTGGAATCTATATAACGATGTATCGCCGGCTTTCTCAAATCACACTCAACAAGGCATACACTCTTGTTATAGCCCGAAAGCGTCAGTGCGAGGTTGATAGAAATGTTTGTTTTTCCCTCGTTTGCAACTGTAGATGTTATCATAATGTTCTTGCACTTCTGAGTTGCTCTGAGAAATTCAATATTTGTACAAAGCATTTTATATGCTTCAACGTAGTTGAACGGCGCATTTGGATCGGCAATACTGCACAAGCTTTTTGTAACAGGTTTTTCTTTACGCTTAAACATTCTTATTAAACTCCTTTACATCCACAGCCGGTATTACTCCAAGCAGCGGCATATTTAATTTTTCTGTTATATCTTCTTCCGTCTTGAACGTATTGTTTAAAAGCTCTTTGATCAGTACCACAGCAAACATCAAAATCAAACCGACCAACCCGCCGATTGCTGTATTGCGTGCTGTTTTTGGACTTACAGGATTACCGTTATTGGAGATTTTGGCTTCACTGATTATTTCTACCGAACCTGCCTCGACCCTGTCCTTTATAATAGGCGGTGCGATTTTCACAATTTCACTGACAATTGCTTTGGCTTTTTTCGGGTCGGTATTTGTTACTGTGATATTGATAACCTGAGTGGCATTAACACTTGACACAGAAACCATATCCCTAAGTTGATCATATGTAATGCTAAGTTTCAGATTATCAATAACGTCTTGAAGAATCGTATCGGATTTTATGATGATGGAATAGACATCGGCAAGATTACGTGCTGCCTGCAATTCAGAAGTATTAATCGTATTTTTATCATCTGACAGATTATTGACAATTAAAGTTGCATTTGCTTCATACTGCTTTGTCATAAAAACTTTTGATATAATAAAAGCACCAACTGCAAATATCAATGCAGCAGCTATCAATGCGGTAAGATTTCTGCGCAGCAAATTCCATAAAATTCTTAAATCGATTTCTTTTTCTTGTACATTTTCGTTTTCTTCCATATGCGCATATCCCCCCGTAAACAGCAATCATTCTTAATATAATCACATACACTATGTCTCTTTTTATCATGCTGTTCTTAGATTCCGACTAATTATATCACTTATTTATTCTGTTGTCAATGATATAAATTTAGATAAATACTGAAAAATTCTGACAAATATAGTTAATTTGATAAAAACGGACATAAAATATATTATTCCTTTATTGTAAAAAAAAGTAAAAGCTGATATAATGATTATAGGGAACCTCTAAAAACCTCCTTCACGGCGATTTTGCTATGTCTTTTTTTCGCATACTGCGTTGTCAAGCCTTTTAATACAGCAAGTATTAATGCGGCTTTCTGCCTTGTCAGCGAAAAAATCCATATACGCAAACTCGCTCGTGTCCCGGTTTTCAGAGAACCCCTATATTAAAATAACGGAGGGTCAGATTATGAAATATAATTTTACAAAAATGCATGGTGCAGGCAATGATTATGTTTATATCAACTGCTTTGGACACACTGTTGATGATCCTAATAGCCTGAGTATGCTTCTTGCAGACAGACACATGGGAATCGGCGGCGACGGTCTGGTGTTGATTTGTCCGTCCGATAAGGCTGATGCCGAAATGAGAATGTTTAATCTTGACGGTTCAGAGGGACTTATGTGTGGCAACGCGATAAGATGTGTCGCCAAATTCATTTATGATAACAACATCGCACATAAAGATACCGTCACAATTGATACAAAGAGCGGTATCAAAACGATAAAAATTAAAAGCGAAAACAATCAATTTATTAGCGCAAGCGTTGATATGGGTAAGGCAGTGCTTCTGCCGAAGGATATCCCCATGAATGATGATGGCGAAACCTTTATCAACCAGCCAATAGAAGTCGGCGGAAAAACGTTTTTCTGCACTGCCGTATCAATGGGCAATCCTCACTGCGTTACCTTTGTTGATGATGTTGACAATATCGAGCTTGAAAAAATAGGACCTTTGTTTGAAAACCATCCCCTTTTCCCCGACAGGGTCAATACAGAATTTATTAGGATCATTGATGAAAACAATATCCAAATGCGTGTCTGGGAACGTGGTTCAGGTGAAACTCTCGCCTGCGGAACGGGATCCTGCGCCGCTGTTGCTGCCTGTGTGCTGAACGGGTATACAAAACACGACACACCTGTCAATGTACATCTCAAGGGCGGTATCCTTACCGACACTTACAAATCAGATGGTACAGTGATCATGGAAGGACCTGCGGTGAAAGTATTTGAAGGAACAGTCGACACAGAAGAAATGAAAACAGAATAAGATTCAGGGGTCAGAGATCAGGATTCAGGTTCTACTATAATATGACTCTATATTTTAGGCGAAGCAGTTTACAAATACAAACTGCTTCGCTTTTGTTACACAGAATTTATACTTATCACCTCTCTGTTGTTTTGGTGATTACTTCAAACTGATTGATAATTTCACTGAACTCGCAACTTTTATTACATGCTCAAAATTTTTATACACAATAAATTGTACCGCAAAAATTCCCTATGTATTTTTTCACAAGTATTTATATCCGCAAATTGCAGATAATAAATTTGTGAGGTGAGTGAAATGCAAAGGAAAATAAAATGTAATATCGCATTGTTCTCAATCGGCGGAATTTCTTACGGTTTTATTGAAATACTCTGGAGAAGATATACACATTGGTCAATGGTTCTGACAGGCGGGTTATGTTTTACACTGTTGTATAAAATCTTTAAAAAGCTTGTCGATTTCTCCCTTTGGAAGAAATGTATAATAGGCAGTACAGTCATTACCACAGTTGAATTCTTTGTTGGATGTATTGTGAATCTTTATGCTAAACTCGATGTATGGGATTATTCTAAAATGCCTGCTAATTTCTGTGGTCAGATTTGCCTTCTGTATAGTGTTTTGTGGGCGTTTCTTACAATCCCCATTTCCTTTATCTGCAATACTTTAAAGAAAAAATATAATCTTTGATAAGGTCAGCATGACTACTGAATCTTGCCCCCTGACCACTGATTTGTACATTTTTTCTAAATTTGCCGATTTATAACAATTAAATGGGAAATCCACTTGAAGTGAAACGAAAATAATGTTATACTTTAATGTATGTTGTTATGCTGAAATGCAGAAAATAAATGCATGGAGGTATGATGATTATGAGTTCAGGTAAAAAAAGTAAACAATATAGCAGTGTCCTCAGTCTGTCAGAACACCCTGATATTCCCGAAACAGCAGAAACAGAGGAAATTGAAAATCCGGGACTGACAGGCAGTATTATAGAATCCGGTTCAATTATTTCTGCCTGCGGCGATTATACGGTACAGTGTCTGACAATTATCGGTCAGATTGAGGGGCATTACATTCTCTCCCCTCAGAATAAGACAACCAAGTATGAGCATATTATCCCCCAACTGGTTGCGGTTGAACAAAACGAGCATATCGATGGTCTGCTGATCATTCTCAATACTGTTGGCGGAGATGTTGAAGCTGGTCTTGCAATCGCAGAGCTTGTCGCAGGAATGACTAAACCAGTTGTCTCTCTTGTTCTTGGCGGAGGTCATTCTATCGGTGTGCCGATCGCTGTTGCAGCCAAAAAATCCTTTATCGCAAAATCCGCTACTATGACGATTCACCCCGTTCGTATGAATGGTCTTATGCTGGGTGTTCCGCAGGCTTTTGAGTATTTTCAGCGTATGCAGAGCAGAATTACCACTTTTGTTACGGATAATTCCGATATTTCACCTGAAAAATACAACGAGCTTGCTATGAATACCGATGAGCTCGTAATGGATATCGGAACGATTCTTGACGGAGAGGATGCTGTTGGTGTCGGTCTGATCGGAAGTATCGGAACACTCAATGATGCGGTTTCGGCACTTTACGAGATGATAGACGAGACAAGAAAAAAAACAAAAAGGAAAAATGCAAAGAAAAAGAAAAACGGAAACTGACATATTGTTCCGTGCGGCGGAATAAAATAGTTTCGCCGCAGTTAAATCAGGAGGTACATAGTTTTATGGACATATTTCAGGCAATTATTCAGGGTATTATTCAGGGATTGACAGAATTTCTACCCGTTTCAAGTAGCGGACATCTGACAATTACACAGCATATTTTCGGCATGGAGGAAGATAACCTCTTCTTCTCTGTTATGCTCCATATCGGAACGCTGGCCGCTGTGATCGGTGTTTATGTCAAACTAATTGCAAGCCTTTTAAAAGAATTCGGTCTGATGATAAAGGATATTTTTACCGGAAATTTCAAATGGAGCAAAATGAATAACGAAAGAAACATGGTCATGATGCTGATTATTGGTCTTGTACCCCTCTTTCTTCTCTTTATCCCGATTCCCGGAACGGATATGAAAGTCAAGGATCTTGCCGAAATGTTCTCTAAAAGTGGCTATTTTATCGTTGTTGGTCTTTCTTTGATAACAACAAGCCTGCTTCTTTTCCTCGGTGACAGAAAAAACAAGAAAACAACTCAAACCTATAAAGAAAAAGGTATGCTGCGCAAGGGCGGGGCCGGAAGAAAAAGATATAATGTTGCCGATGCTCTGACAGTAGGATTTACACAATGCTGTGCTGCAATTTTTCCTGGTATATCTCGCTCAGGCTCAACACTTGTTGCAAGTGAACTCAGAGGAATCAATAAGCAGACGGCTCTCGACTACTCCTTCCTTCTCGGCACACCTGCTATTGTGGCCGCTGCACTTCTGGAAGGAAAAGATGCTCTTTTCCCCGACAACGGAGAAACCATTACTATTGAATATCTTCCGGTGATTATAGGCATGGTAATTTCTGCTTTTGTCGGATTTATCGCAATCAAACTCTTTAAATGGCTTTTGAAAACTGACAGAATGTATATATTCATTATCTATACAGGTGTGGTCGGAATTGCTATTTTGTTTATTAGTATTATTGAACTGACAAACGGTGTTAATCTCTTTACAGGTAATCCGTTGATATTCTGATATAATATCAGACAGGGTCTTATTATAAGCCGATCGGGCAGCACTTTGATGTTGCCCGATTGCTGTCGTTTATCGCTGACAGGAGGTAAAAGCAATGGCGAACAGTCCATCGTCAAAAAGCACAAAGGGCAATCAAAAAAGAAAATCTTCTACTAAAAAAGGCGGTTCGGGTTCTAAAACATCGGCAGCAAAAAAGCAGGCAGCCGCAAGAGCTGAATGGGAATACCAGCGAAGAAGGTTTATGATTGCAATCGTATTGTTTATTTTATCCATTCTCTTTTTACTCATCTACTTGATGCCCGGAGAAAAACTCTGGCTTTCTTTGCATGAACTCTATCACGGTCTTTTCGGTATTTTCGGATTTACTGTTCCTGTGATAATGACTTACTGTGCCTATCAGAATGCCAAAGATGAACCTTCTTATTATTTTAAAATAAAAGCATTATTATGCTCTGTTCTTGTCATGCTGCTTTCTACAACCGTATTCTGCTTTGGTGCAGGGCTTGGCGACGAACCACTGAGAGGGTATGCGGAAGAACTGCACAACAGTCTGATTTATGCAAGCACCAATGCAGGTCCCGGTGTCCTCGGCGCAATGCTCGGAATACCGATTGTCAAGATCATCGGTCAAACAGGTGGTGCAATCATCTGTATCCTGCTGTTTTTAATTCTGTTGACTTTTACACTTGACAAGTTTATTATTAATATCTTTGATCTCTTTAAAAAGCCTGTCAAAAAAATCGGTGAACATATGAATGACAACAAAGAAATCAGAAAACAGGTTCGCCAAAAAGAACAGGAACGTGTTGCCAAAGAACGCAAACAAACCAGAGAGGAATACATACAGCAACAGGTTGACAAAAAACTTGCTGCAAAACAAAAAAGCTCTGACCGACAGCTTCGTAAAATCAAAAATACTCCCTTTTATGAACCCGACAGGGGCAGTACAGAGCCTGAAATCACTGTTCCTGAAACAGAAACTCCGAAATCAAAACCAAAAAAGAAACCAGCCAAAAAAGCTACTACCGAAGTGGAACTACCCGTATTTGCAGATGATATCAGCATCACCGGCGTGGATTATGATGTCGGAGAATTAAACTTCATCCCCGAACAACCTGCACCACCTTCCCCGACTCCGTCTCCTGCGGAATCAACACGCAAAAACAAAAAGGATCCTGTTGATGCGTTTGAGATAACACCCGACAACAGTTTTATCTCGGGACAATATATCAAACCACCGTTTAACATTCTTGAACCTCAGCCTCGTGAAGAAGAGAATAATATCTCCATGGAACTAAATCAGCGAGGTACAATGCTTGTTGATACTCTGAAAAGTTTTAGCGTTCCGACGACGATCGTCAATATCAGCAGAGGTCCGTCCGTTACAAGATATGAGCTTCAGCCTGCATCGGGTGTTAAAATCAGCAAGATCACTAATCTTGCTGACGATATCGCTATGAATCTTGCGGCGGCAGGCGTTCGTATCGAAGCACCGATCCCCGGCAAATCTGCAGTCGGTATTGAAGTGCCAAACAAACACGTCAGCATTGTTAAAATGAGAAACCTGGTTGAATCCGATGAATTCCAAAGTGCAAAAAGCAACCTTACAGTAGCACTTGGCAAGGATATTACAGGTAAGATTACACTTGCCGACCTCGGAAAAATGCCTCACCTTCTGATTGCAGGTTCAACGGGTTCTGGTAAATCGGTATGTATCAATTCCATGCTTGTGAGTCTGCTTTATAAATCAAGTCCCGACGATGTCAAGCTGATGCTGATTGACCCAAAGGTTGTTGAACTCGGTGTGTACAATGGCATACCTCACCTGCTCGTACCTGTTGTTACCGATCCGAGAAAGGCCGCAGGTGCATTAAACTGGGCAGTTAACGAAATGCTTAATCGATATAAAATATTTGCCGAATATAATGTTAGAGATATGCACAGTTACAACCGTCTTGTTGATAGACAGAATGCCAAAACACATGAAAACAACAAGAATGGAATACATATTGACGACAGCGAAAGATCGTTTGAAGAAGATGAAATGCTTGCTCAAGCGCAGTCGGAGCTTAACGAAAACAATTTTAGCGAAGAAGAAATAGCCGAACCGAAACAGCTGAAAAAAATGCCGCAGATTGTCATTGTAATCGATGAGCTTGCTGACCTTATGATGGCTGCTCCTAATGAAGTGGAAGAATCCATATGTCGTCTGGCTCAGATGGCGAGAGCTGCAGGTATGCACCTTGTAATTGCTACTCAGCGACCGTCTGTAGATGTTATCACGGGTTTGATCAAGGCAAATGTACCAAGTCGTATCGCCTTTGCCGTAAAATCTCAGGTCGATTCAAGAACCATCCTTGACAGTGGCGGTGCTGAAAAACTCCTCGGCCGTGGCGACATGTTGTTCTCCCCTATCGGAACAACGAAACCCATACGAATACAAGGCTGCTTTGTTGACGATACCGAAATTGAAAACGTCATTGACTTTATCAAGAAAAACAAAGTAGTTGAATATGACTCGGATGTTCTGGAGCAAATTGAGAAAAATGCTATTCCGGAATCAGGCGGAAAGGGCAACAGTGACCCGGATGCTGAACTTGACCCACTGATGGAAGAAGCAATCAAATGTGTTGTTGAAGCAGGACAGGCTTCAACCTCAATGCTGCAAAGACGTTTCCGTGTCGGCTATGCACGAGCCGGCAGACTGATTGACGAAATGGAACAAATAGGCATCATTGGGCCTCACGAAGGTGCTAAACCCAGACAGGTGCTTATGACCTATCAACAATGGATGGAACGCAATATGGCAAGAGATGAATAGTGTTTTACCGCTATTGAATATAAACAAAACAATAATTCGGAATTCCGGATTAAATAGATTTTGGAGGTTTTAGAAATGAAAAAAGAAGGACAAATCAGAGTTGATTCCGAAAATCTTTTTCCGATCATCAAAAAATGGCTTTATTCCGACAAGGATATTTTCCTGAGAGAAATTGTTGCCAACGGCTGTGATGCGATTAAAAAATATCAGAGCCTTTGCACAATCGGCGAAGCCGAAAATGACAATATCGTACCGAGAATTGATATTGTTCTTGACAAGGACGAAAAAACACTTACTGTCAGTGATAACGGACTTGGCATGACTGAGGAAGAAGTGGAAAAATATATTACACAGGTCGCTTTCTCGGGCGCTCAGGAATTTATCGAAAAATACAGCGATAAAACTAATGCAGAAACAGGCATTATTGGTCATTTTGGACTGGGATTCTATTCTGCATATATGATTGCCGATACTGTTGAAATTGACACACTCTCTTACCAAAAGGATGCTTCCCCTGTTCACTGGTCCAGCGACGGTACAAGAACCTATGTAATTACCGATGGAGAGAGAACTGACAAAGGCACAAGCGTTATCATGCACTTCTCTGAGGAGGGTATGGAATTCTGCGATGAATTCAAGCTCAGAAACATCATCAAAAAATACTGTCACTTTATGCCGTATGAAATTTATTTCTCATGTGTACAAAGTGAAAAATCAGAAGATGACAAAACAGAAGAAAAACCAGTGAACATTACAAAGCCGCTTTGGCTGAAAGCACCTAAAGACTGCACAACCGAAGAATATGAGGATTTCTACAGAGAAGTTTTTCCTGATATCAATCTTCCCTTGTTCTGGATTCATCTAAACGTCGATTATCCGTTTAATCTCAAGGGGATTCTTTATTTCCCGAAACAGACGGACAAGCTTCAGGTAATGCCCGGAGAAATCAAACTTTTCTCCAATCAGGTTTATATTGCCGACAATATCAAGGAAGTTGTTCCCGAATTCCTGATGCTTCTGAAAGGCGTAATCGACTGTCCTGATCTTCCGCTGAATGTTTCACGTTCCTTCCTGCAAAATGACGGTGAGGTTGCCAAAATCTCAAAGCATATTACCAAAAAGGTTGCAGACAAGCTTGTTTCTGTTTTCAAGAACGAACGCAAGGAATATGAAAGTTACTGGGATGACATTTCACCGTTTATCAAATTTGGTTGTATCAAGGACGATAAATTCTATGACAGAATGAAGGATATTATTCTTTTTAAGACAGTTAATGATGAATTTAAAACCTTCTCCGAGCTTCCGAAAACAGAGGATAACAAAGTATACTATGTTTCCGATATGAATGCACAGGCACAATATGTCAAGATCTTCAAAGACAATGGTATTGATGCTATCATTCTGGAGCACAACATTGATACTCACTTTGTTACTTATCTCGAATACAAAGAAAGCGAAATTAAATTCGTCCGCATTGACTCCGAGGTTGATGAAGCTTTGAAATCCGATGAGGACAGTACAGATACCGAAACCGACAGCGAAAAACTTATTGAGATATTTAAAAACGCTCTGGGCACAGACAAGCTTGAGATCAAAACGCAGTCACTGAAAACTGAAGGCACTCCTGCCATCATTACTATCAATGAATATCAAAGAAGAATCAACGATATGAACAAGCTTTACGGCGATATGTTCGGTGCAAATAACGATAAGGCACAGGAAACACTGATCATCAACACAGCCAACAGCATTGTTAAAAAGCTTGACAGCTTTGATGAGGAAAAACAAGGTCTTATCTGCCGTCATATTTATGACCTTGCCGTACTCAGTCAACGCAAACTATCCGCTGCAGAATTGGAAGGTTTCATCTCCAGAAGTGTTGATGTGATGGAACTGATCTAAGCGACTATGAACTTAGGGTTCAGGATAATATAAAATAAAACTCCGGCTGTATTAAACAGCCGGAGTTTTATTTTATGGAATATTTGTGTTATTATCTAGACAGTTGTGCGATGCAGTGCCTGCGCTGTCAATTTCGTTACAACTTTATATAGACCGTAAAAAATTCCAGATTCATTTTAAAATTAGTCTCTAATAATCAACACGTATCTTTGAGATGTTACTCGTGCCGAGAATGTATAGTGTATTGTTATCAGAAAAGCAAGCCTTTCTGGCATCTGTTGAGGTTTCGTTGGAAGCAAGCTGCTTGCCGCTTGTATCATAAATCACAAGCTCTGAAGGTAGCAATGCGGCAATTTTTTCGTTTTTGTAATCCAAGGATTCTACCTTGTTTTTTGTGTTGATTTCGGTTTCAATTTTACCGATGTTATTAATTGCAACAATGTCACATTCACGCCCATCAGGATTGGTCGAAAGTGAGAGAAGTAAGCCATATTTCGCATTGAGCGTATAGGTGGTCAGCGTTTTGGAATCGTAATTAATATCGGTTTTAGTGCCGTTCTCTACATCAATATGGTATGCACAAGTATTTCCGACTGCAATTACATTTCCATTATCGAGATACTTGATATCATAAATATATGAATCTTCTATCTCGTATTTTTGCAGATAATTTGTCTGATTAAAGTCAAGAATGTAAATGACTGATATCAAACCGCCGTTTTTTGCTGAGACACCGCTGAGAGCTGCTCCTGATCCGTTACTATTTAACGAAAGATTATTGACATAATAATCTGCAAACGAATAAGAGTAACGCTTATTGTTATCACTTTTGAATACATTCAGTGAAGAAAGATAATCACTGCCATAAGTAAGCAATGCATATGTTCCGTTCTCTGCCACATCAGCATCAAACAATTTCTTGTCGGTTGTTCCTGTATACACCGTACTTTCCCTGTTAATGATTTTGAAACCTGTTGCATCTGAATTAAAAATTATGGAATAATTCATATTCGTTTTCATAATCGGTTTGGCAAAAGCATGCTGGGTATTCTGATATTCGCCTGCATTGGAATTCAGCACAACAATGGAGGTATCACTGCAATAAACAGGCGTTCTGTCCATGACGGAAAAATTATCGGAATTGACAGTAATACCATTGAATCTTACAGGATATCCAGAGCCTTCGGTTTTTCCAAGAAGATCATACTGAAACCAATGGGATATATTGTCAGGTGTCAGATTATCCACATTGATCATGGCCATAACAGCTACTACCGCTATAAACAAGAAAAAAAATACTTTGATAAATTTCTGTGTTAGATTTTGCGGAACAGGCTCGGTATCCCTGTATTCACGCAAGGGTACATCTTCATAGCTTGTATATTTTCGCTTTGATGCTTTATTAGGATCAGTATGTTGATAACGTCCCTTTTTTTTCATCACATTTTTCCTTTCCTATATATATTAATAAAAAACTTTGTTTAAATATAATCCTTCGGGAGGTGCTGTAGGACCTGCATAGGAACGATCTTCCGCTTTAATGATATCAGGTATATCACAAGGATATATTTTTCCCTGAGCAACATATAACAGTGTTCCTACAATAATTCTTACCATATTATATAAAAAACCGTCCGCTTCAACTGTAATCGTTACCATATTATTTTCTTTGGATACGGAAAGTTTTTTGATTGTTCTGTGAAAATCACCCTTTTCTCTGTTGTCAAGCGTACAGAAGGATGTAAAATCATGATATCCTATCAAATGACTTGCCGCTGCGTTCATCAAGTCAATATCAAGTTTATACCAATAATGAAGTGCATAACCATCAAGAAACGGATTTCTAATATCAGCATTCCAGATTTTGTATATATATTCCTTGCCTTTACACGAATATCTCGCATGAAAATCTTCATCTTCTTCCGAAGCTGACAACACAGCTATACTATTTGGCAGATAATGATTGACTGCCGCCGGCAAACGCTTAACAGGTATTCTGTGTTCCGTATAAAAGCTGACACAGTACATATTGGCATGAACCCCCGAATCCGTTCTGCTACAGCCTTTGATATCTGTTTCAGTGCCAAGAACTTTATGTAATGCCTTCTGAAAGACTTCCTGCACGGTTATGGCATTATTCTGTACCTGCCAACCGTGATAATGACTCCCGTCATACATCATTGTAAGTTTGATATTCCTCATAACTTCCCCTTACATAACCGCCGCAAACAGATGATTGCTTACAATAACCGCCGTAAATATCAGAACACAGCCGATTAATGCAATCAGGTCATGATACGAAAAATGCAGTACCTTCATTCTTGTGCGGTTTTCTCCTCCATTATAACAACGACATTCCATTGCCATAGCCAAATCGTTTGCCCGTCTGAACGACGAAACAAAAAGCGGTATCAACACGGGGATCAGTGCTTTGACACGCTGGAATACATTACCGCTGTCCATATCTGCTCCCCTGGCCTTCTGCGCATTCATAATTTTATCGGTTTCCTCTAAGATCACGGGAATAAATCGTAGTGCAATCGTCATCATCATGGCTATTTCATGTACACTGACATGAAGATATGTCAGTGGTTTCAAAATCCGTTCAATCGCATCTGTAAGGTCTGTCGGCGATGTTGTGTAGGTAAGCGCCGAACTGACCATCATCAGTATCGATATTCTCACAATCACAAATATCGCATTATTGATACCGCCTGTGGTCAGTTTCAAAAACTCCCATTGCCACAATACCTCCCCCGTTCCATAAAACAGATTCAATATTCCCGTAAACAGTATTATAACTAAAATAACCTTTAAGCTCTTTAAATATTTCATGAAGCTTATTTTTGTCATAAAAATAACCAGCAATGTAAAAAGTGTCATGATCAGCAATGATACAAAATTCTTGCATAAGAATATGAAGACAATAAAAACAATCAGCAAAACAATTTTTGCCCTTGCATCCATATGATGAATAAGCGATTTTCCCGGCATATACTGACCGAGTGTGATATCTCTAACCAAGTGCAATGACTCCTTTTTTTAAATTCCTGAAAGACAATTCAGAACTTCATGAAACCCCTGCTCCAATGTCAGTGCAGCGGGATTGACGTTTACTCCATTTTCTTTTAAAAGCATCATTATCTTTGTAATCTGTGGTACTTTTAGCCCAATTTTTTCAAGCTCGGCGCCTTCTGAAAATACCCTTTCTGTCGTATCAAACATATATTTTCTGCCCTTTGACATCACAAGTATCCTGTCCGCAATTTTTGCAATATCTTCCATGCTGTGTGAAACAAGCAGAACGGTATTTTTTCGTACTTTATGATAATCAACGATTTGTGTCAGCAGTGCTTCTCTGCCAAGTGGATCAAGTCCTGCGGTTGGCTCGTCAAGTATGAGAACATCGGGATCCATGGCGATTACACCTGCAATCGCTGCTCTGCGCTTTTCTCCCCCCGAAAGTTCAAATGGTGAACTGTCAAGCTGGTCTTCTCTGAGACCTGTAAACTGTGCGGCAGAACGCACTCTTTTATCGATTTCCTCTTCATCCAGTCCCATATTTTTCGGTCCGAAGGCGATATCCTTATATACTGTTTCTTCAAACAGCTGATATTCGGGGTACTGAAAAACCATACCGACTTTAAACCGTACATTTCTGATTTTTTTCGGCTTTTCCCAAATATCCTTACCGTTTAAATAAACTTTTCCTTCTGTCGGTTTGCTCAGACCATTCAGAAGCTGTACAAGTGTAGATTTTCCCGAACCGGTATGACCAATCAGTCCGACGAATTCCCCCTCTTCTATTTCAAAGCTCACGTCATCCAGTGCCGTCTTTTCAAAGGACGTACCTGCGCCGTATACAAATTTTATCTTTTCTGCTTTTATGACAGCCAACGCTTTCAACTCCCGGTTTTCATCAACTTTAAAATAGCCTGAACACATTCGTTTTCGTCTAGAACACAATCCGGCAACTCATAGCCGCAGCCTTTCAGCTGATAAATAAGTTCCGTTGCCTGCGGTACGTCAAGTCGATGCTGCTTGAGCAGCTCTACCTTGGCAAATACCTCCCTCGGTGTGCCTGTGGTCAATACCTTCCCCGAATCCATCATTATCACTCTGTCAGCTAATACGGCTTCTTCCATATAATGAGTGATTAGAATAATGGTGATCCCCATGTTTTGATTCAATTCGATAATTGTTTTGATCACCTCGTCTCTGCCCTGCGGATCAAGCATGGCAGTAGGTTCATCAAGAACAATACATTCAGGCTCCATTGCAATAATACCTGCAATCGCAATTCTTTGCTTCTGACCACCTGAAAGCTTATCGGGCGAATGGGTACGGTAGTCATACATATCTACCGCTTTTAGTGCATTTTCTACACGTGTTCGTATTTCATCGGACGGTATGCCGAGATTCTCACACCCAAACGCCACATCCTCTTCCACGATTCCTGCAACAATCTGGTTATCGGGATTTTGCAAAACAAGACCGACTTTTTTTCTGATTTCAAACAGTTTGTTGTCATCCTTGGTATTAATACCATCCACTAAAATATCCCCGGTTGTAGGCAAATAAAGCGAATTAAAATGCTTGGCAAGTGTAGACTTACCTGAACCATTATGCCCCACGATTGCAACAAATTCTCCTTTGCCGATGGTCATATTAACATCATTCAGCGCAAATTCGTCGGAATTATCTTCCTCTGCACTTTCATATTGAAAATATACGTTTTTAACGTTGATGAACTCTTCCATTCATTTCTCCCATATTGCCGTACTTCCACACGGAAGTGTCAGTCCGCTTTGTGTTACATGAAGTCCTATTTCAGAGCTTGTCACCCTGCCACCAAATTTTGGTTTTATCATCACACTGAGCAGATATTCCATTACCGAAGGCGGTAAACCTGTTGTATAGGAATTCAGGATAAAAAAGCTTGCATCATCGGACAATATCGGAAGGCACAATTCCACAAGCGAAAACAGCTGTTCTTCCAACTTCCATACTTCTCCCCCCGGTCCTCTGCCGTAAGAAGGCGGATCCATGATGATACCGTCGTATTTATTTCCTCTCCTGTGTTCACGCTGCACAAATTTTACACAGTCATCAACCAGCCAACGAACAGGTCTGTCGGCAAGTCCGCTGAGATGAGCATTTTCCTTTGCCCACTGCACCATTCCCTTTGATGCGTCAACATGGCAGACACTCGCCCCTGCTTCAAGGCAAGCAAGCGTTGCCGCTCCTGTATATGCAAACATATTCAGCACCTTCAACGGTCTGTCTGCCGCACTGATTTTATCCGAAACAAAATCCCAGTTGACCGCCTGCTCGGGAAAAACACCTGTATGTTTAAATCCCATCGGTTTAATACCGAAGGTCAGGTTTTTATAATTAATCTTCCACTGCTGCGGTACTTTTTTATTATACTGCCATGCACCGCCGCCGCTGGAACTTCTTTTATATCGTGCGTGAGCCTGCTTCCATAGCGGATTCTTCTTTTCAGTATGCCAGATGATCTGTGGGTCGGGGCGGATAAGTATAATATCCCCCCATCTCTCCAGTCTTTCACCATCAGTACAATCTATCAGTTCGTAATCTTCCCACTGCGCTTCACGCATTTTCATTCCTCCAACGTCATAAATACATTCAAATTAGCAGCAAGCCCAGTCATATCCTACAGCCGAAAAATCTTTATTCAAAAGATCTTCCTTTGAGATAAAGAACTGACAGTTACCGCTGTCACCGAACATAAGACCCGACACATCATCACAATCAAGCTGCAAAAGCAAAACACTCTTTTCTCCCGTTTCGTAACACTCTACAGGGTTTTGGACAAAACATGGATATCCACCTATCCTCGATGCGCCGTCTCCAAATTCATCATATAAATCATTTTCGTCTTCTTCGGATATCATTTCAAGTATTTCTTCAAAAGCTGTTTCATAACAAGTCGCAGCCATTTCCTTCTGTTCATAAACAATCTTACATTCTTTTTCAAAGGGGATGTTTTCCTCAATCTCAGTCTGATACGGATTTTCGCACAAAAGTTTTGTTTCGTCCTTGTCGAAGCTGTCTATATAGACTACCTTACAAGGTTCGTCATAACCGTAATCTTCTGTATTTGCAATATAAAACTGCAAAATTCCCTTTTCGGGAAAGTCTTTAAGCTTCGGCATTTCTTCTAAATTGATTTGTGCAAGAAACATCATAGGAGCATTTGTTTCGTCCTTCGGATAATCGTCTACACTTTTCAGATATGGGCAACCGCCAAGTTTGCTTTCCCAAGGTTTAGTCTTGCATATCTCATAGTGTATTTCATTTGTAGGTTTGAGAGTCTTTTCTATCTTTTCTCTCAGATATTCAAACTTTTCAGATATTTCAAACATAACAGTTACCTCATAAAATACATTGTGCAGAGCAGATCTTTCCGCTCTGCACAGATTAAACAGATATTAACAATTACTTATTTACATTGCAGCAGGGAACTTCAAGAACTGCACCTCTGTTGCCTGATGTAACAAGTGACGCATATCTTGCGAGATAGCCTGTTGTAATCTTTGGTTCTCTCGGTTTCCATTCAGCTTTACGCTTTTCAAATTCCTCATCGCTGAGCTGTACGTTTATTGTGTTTGCATTGATATCAATTTCTATGATATCTCCGTCCCTGATCAAAGCAATAGGACCGCCTACTGCCGCTTCGGGAGATACATGACCGATTGCCGCACCTCTTGTTGCGCCAGAGAAACGACCGTCTGTTATAAGAGCAACTGTGCTGCCCAGTCCTCTGCCCATGATAGCGGATGTCGGGTTCAGCATTTCTCTCATTCCCGGGCCGCCCTTCGGGCCTTCATAACGGATAACCACAACATCACCATCAACAATTTTACCCTCGTTGATAGCTGCCATTGCATCCTCTTCACAGTCATAAACCTTTGCAGGACCCGAATGTTTCAGCATTTCGGGAGCAACAGCACTGCGCTTTACAACACAAGAATCGGGCGCAAGATTTCCTTTCAGCACGGCAATACCGCCTGTCTTGCTATATGGCTCTTCAACCGGTCTAATAACATCGTGATTTTTATTAATAATACCGCTAATATTTTCGGCGATCGTTTTGCCTGTTACGGTAATCAGGTCTGTTTTCAGAAGTCCCAGCTTATTAATCTCGTTCATTACAGCATAGATACCGCCTGCTTCATTCAATTCTTCAATATAAGTATGACCTGCCGGTGCAAGGTGGCAAAGATTCGGTGTATGTGCACTGATCTCGTTAGCAATATCAAGATTGAGGTTAATACCACATTCATGCGCAATCGCAGGAAGATGAAGCATACTGTTAGTACTGCATCCGAGTGCCATATCCATTGTTAACGCATTTCTAAAAGCATCCTCTGTCATAATATCACGAGGACGAATGTCCTTTTCAAGCAGCTCCATGATTTTCATACCTGCGTGTTTTGCCAGCTGTATTCTTTCTGAATACACCGCAGGAATCGTACCATTCCCACGCAGCGCCATACCGAGAACTTCTGTAAGGCAGTTCATGGAATTGGCGGTATACATACCCGAACATGAACCGCAGCTTGGGCATACCTTATTTTCAAATTCAAGAAGCTCTTCCGCTGTGATCTTACCTGAATTATAAGAACCTACTGCCTCAAACATACTGGAAAGGCTACGTTTTTCTCCGCCGACATGACCAGCCAACATCGGACCGCCGCTAACAAAAATTGTCGGAATATTCAGTCTTGCCGCTGCCATAAGAAGTCCTGGAACATTTTTATCACAGTTCGGAACCATGACCAGTGCATCAAACGCATGAGCGATCGCCATTGCTTCTGTTGAATCCGCAATAAGGTCACGGGTGACGAGAGAATATTTCATACCCTTATGTCCCATGGCAATACCGTCACAAACAGCAATAGCCGGGAATACGACCGGGTTACCGCCTGCCAGTGCAACACCCTGTTTAACGGCATTGACGATCTTATCTATATTCATGTGACCGGGAACAATTTCATTATACGAGCTGACAATACCGATCATCGGCTTTGCGATTTCCTCATCTGTCATACCGAGTGCATGAAGCAGCGAACGCTGCGGTGCGCACTGTACACCCTTGCTTATTGCGTCACTATTCATCTTAATTACCTGCCTTTAAATTAAATTTCACATATACCCAAAAAATATATGTCGATTCTTCAATATATTATATTATAAGTTTTTATGACAATATTGTCAAGGGTTTATCAATAACCGGCGCAGTGCCTGCGCTCTCAATTACACTACAACATTTTGTGAACCGTTTAGTTTTATGCCGCTCCATAAAGTCCCGGAATTATTTTACACCATCCCGGCGGCGCAGTGCCTGC
>ONGS01000178.1 GCA_900317395.1 uncultured Eubacteriales bacterium
AACATCGGACCCAGATTTATGCCCCCAATAGTAAGCTAATAAGCCTATTACTGCAAGAATAACAACTTTCCATAGGATACTTAACGAGAAGAAACAGATATTTCGCCGCTTGTTCCTTTTCCTTTCCTTTTCGGCGTCACGTTCATGGTATTTCGCAAGTTCTTCTTCTAATATTCGGTTTTGAATATCTTTCTGTTGAATTAGAACATCCTTTTCTGCGATTGTAGTATCTTTCTTTAAAATGTCTTGTTTATGCTCTTGCTGTATGGTCGATAGACTTTGCTCTTTTTGCGCTATATTTCTTTTTGCTTCTTCTTTGATGCGTTCAATTTCATCGTCTTTTTCTTTTAATGCAGATTCGGTTAAACGTACTTTCTCTTCATAACGGCTGATAAATTCCTCCGAAAAATCTAAACTATCATCAATAGAATCTGCTGCAAGTTCCTCGGGAAGAATAGGTTTCTTCCTCAATGTTATGATTCGAGACGCAAGTTGTTCATCGGAAATCTCTCCTTTGGAATACTGTTCTCTTGCTAAGGCAAAAACTTTCGTAACATTTTGCGAGATGTTTGATGCAAGAATAATTCTCGCTTTAAGTACCGCATTTACATTTGTCGGATAATCGCATTTCCCAAATCCATAGCCAAGTTTATACCAAAGAATGTTGGTGATCCGGTCAACGGATACTGCATAGTCACTGGAGTATTCTAACTCTCGAGTTCTTTTGTCTATTTCCGTTTGCGCTTTTGATGCACGCAGAATATTACTCGCATTTGTGACAACAAGGTACTCAGAATCTGTATCAACACGGAATATTTGCCCTTTTCTTCTTTTGTTTACATGGCTTACATACTTCCAACCGTCCTGTTCCTGCTCATCTTTATGTTCTATGCTTTCCAAGTTGTACTTGTTGTTCTCTTCTGAATAGTAGTCGTCATAGCTATCTTCAAGGATCCCGTATTGAAACTGCAACCTGTGGAAAAAATCAGCTTTTCTGACTCTTACATCGCTCGCCAACTCACATCCGTTTATAATTGCTTTCATTGCAACGGTATCAAAAGAAATCTCTTTTCCCTCAACAATTGCTTCTGCAGCACTATAAAAAGCGTCAATTTCCCGTTTTACATCGGGGAAAAAGCGTAAATCGATTTTTTTCTCTCCGGAATTAGCGTTTCGTATTTGTGTATACATATCTTGGGCAAGCTTTTGATGTATTTCGCCATTTAGTCCCAGAAGACTAAATAATACCTCTGTTCCTAAAAACAAAGTGAGGGGTTTGGTTAAACTCCCGGTTTCATTTATATTGTAATTCAAGCCAAGATAAAGAATGCTTCCTTCACGTATATTACTCAGATCTGCTTGGAACTGAGAATCGGTTTCGTGTTTTAAAACAAATTCGCTTATAATAGAACTAAACTGCCCGGATGTGCTTTGCTGATCCTCAACAAGAAACGCTATTAGGTCACGTGAGAGAACATCAACTGAAAGCGTTTTGTCAGGGAGCCGTTCTCTACAGTATTCAATCAACTGTTCAATTATACTGCTATTTTTAGCTTCTGCAGTTTCCTTTAGGTCCAAGAATAGTGGATTTTCAAGCAAGCGGCCTTTGTCAACAACAAATCTATGCCCAGCGCGTTCAACGTAAGAAATGCCACGACATGTTGTTCGGACAACCGCTTCAGGAATATCAAAGCCAAATACGGTGAAAAGATGCCCCTTCATTTCTTCGGCAGTAAAAGCAAAAATGCTCTTTGTGGCTATAATATATGAAACAAATTCGGACAGAATCTGATAAGAACTATTATACTGTTTTGCATCATTAAGTGTCTTTAGTGTGGCAAAGGAGGCAAGAATTGACGTCGAAACTGGTAAACTCATTGGTATCCCTCTCTTTTTATAAGGATGAACATAAATGCCGTGATAGAAGCAGATCAGCTTGAACACAGAACAACAGCTTGCTTGATTATCTAACTTCCGGTTCTATGTCTTTGAACAGATCATCATTGAAGAAGTCAATGATCGTAATCCCCAGACCGTCGCACAGCTTTTGGAGCGTGGAGACGGTGGTGCTGTTGTTGCGGCCTCCGACCACATTGTTCACGGTGGACTGCGTGACGCCGCTGATCGTGCTCAGCTTG
>ONGS01000179.1 GCA_900317395.1 uncultured Eubacteriales bacterium
ATTAAACTAAACGGTTCATAAAATGTTGTAGCGTAATTGAGAGCGCAGGCACTGCGCCGTGGGTGTGCTTGCTTTTTTGGATGGAAATGAGTATAATTGTATTATTGTAATGAAAAAGAAAGGAATACAAAAAATGAAAACAGCGGATTTTTATTATGACCTTCCCGAAGAGCTGATTGCGCAGACACCGGTTGAACCTCGTGACAGCTCTCGTATGCTGGTGATGGACAGAGAAAGCGGAGAACTTATACACAAACATTTTTATGATATTATTGACTTCCTGCATGAGGGGGATTGCCTGATTGTAAATGATTCAAGAGTGCTTCCTGCGAGAATATTCGGAGTCAAAGAAGAAACGGGAGCAAATGTAGAATTTCTGCTTTTGCGCCATATAGAAAGCAAACGCTGGGAAACGCTTGCAAAGCCCGGAAAAAAAGCAAAGCCGGGTACAAGATTTGTTTTCGGTGATGGGCTTATGCGTTGTACAGTTGCGGATGTGACGGAAGAGGGAAACAGGATTGTAGATTTTGAATGTGATGGTAATTTTTATGAAACACTCGATCAACTCGGACAAATGCCATTGCCGCCGTATATTCATGAAAAGTTGACAGACAAGGAAAGATATCAGACGGTATACAGCCGTGAGCTTGGTTCAGCTGCCGCACCGACAGCAGGATTGCATTTCACCAATGAGCTTCTTGAAAAACTGCAACAAAAAGGTGTAAAAATAGGCTATGTGACACTTCATGTTGGGTTAGGGACATTCAGACCGGTAAAGGTGGATGATGTAACCAAACATCATATGCACTCCGAGCATTATGAGCTTACACAGGCTACAGCTGATTTAATCAACGAAACCAAAAAGAATGGGGGTCGTGTTATTTCAGTAGGAACAACGAGCTGTCGGACACTTGAAACTGTAGCAAAAAAAGAAGGGTGTATATGTGCTTCTGAAGGCTGGACGGATATCTTTATCTATCCCGGATTTGAGTTTAAGGTACTTGACGGGCTTATCACTAATTTTCATCTTCCCGAGAGTACGCTGATCATGCTTGTTTCTGCATTTGCAGGTTTTGACAATGTTATGAATGCCTATAAAATTGCCGTGCAGAAAAAATACAGATTTTTCAGTTTTGGTGATGCGATGTTTATTGGAAGCAAGATATCCGAGAAATAAATAAAAGAGGCGATAAAGATTTGATAGAGTTCTTAGAAAAATTAGGTTGACATGAGGAAGATTTCGTGGTATATTATATTTAACGATTAAATAACCTTTTAATCAAATGAATATGAGGTGATTCTGATGAAAAAAACATATAAAATTGAAGTGGATTGTGCTAATTGTGCGGCAAAAATGGAAGAAGCGGCTAAGAAAACCGAGGGTGTAAAAGATGCTGCAGTCAATTTTATGACTTTGAAAATGAAGGTTGAGTTTGAAGACGGCGCAGATGTGAATACGGTAATGGAAAATGTATTCAAGGCATGCCGTAAAATTGAGCCTGACTGTGAAATCTACTTTAAATAATTCAAAAGCTATGCACTCTTGGATAATGAAGATGAAGAGTGCATATATTTTTAAAGAACGATTAAATATTTGTTTAATTGAAAAGAGGAATCAATATGACAAAAAAGCAAAAGAAAAATCTGATCAGAATTATTATTTCGTCAGTACTGATGATTATACTAATGTTCATTCCCGTTGACGGATTGGTAAGATTTGGCTTGTTTTTGATACCGTACCTAATTATAGGATATGATATACTGATCAAGGCAGGGAAAGGCGTGATCAATTTACAACCGTTTGACGAATGTTTTTTGATGGCATTGGCTACCATTGGTGCAATGGTCATAGCAGTAACAACAGACGGCGATTATATTGAAGCGATAGCAGTAATGCTGTTTTATCAGATCGGAGAATGGTTTCAGAGCTATGCTGTAGGAAAAAGCCGTAAAAATATTACCGAACTAATGGATATCCGTCCCGATTATGCAAATATTGAATCGGACGGCGATCTTGAACAGGTTGACCCTGACGAAGTGGAAACCGGCACGGTAATCGTTGTTCAACCGGGAGAAAAAATACCGATTGACGGCATAATTACTGAGGGAAGATCTTCACTTGATACGGTAGCACTGACAGGCGAAAGTATTCCCCGTGAAGTTGAAGAAGGCGACGAGGTTATTAGTGGCTGTATAAATTTGAATGGTTTGCTGAAAATCAAAACGACAAAAGAATTTGAAGATTCGACCGTATCGAAAATCCTTGAGCTTGTGGAAAATGCGACTTCAAGAAAATCGAAATCAGAAGATTTTATCACAAGGTTTGCAAGAGTCTATACGCCTGTAGTTGTGTTCAGTGCTATGGCACTTGCCATACTGCCGCCGCTGTTTTTTATGTTGGTCATGTCCTCGGACCCACAGTGGCATGATTGGATCTACCGTGCACTTACTTTCCTTGTGATCAGTTGCCCTTGTGCGCTTGTTATCAGTGTACCACTCAGCTTTTTTGCAGGAATCGGAGGTGCAAGCAGGGAAGGTGTGTTGATCAAAGGTTCCAATTACCTAGAAGCATTGTCAAAAACATGCACAGTAGTTTTTGACAAAACAGGCACACTGACAAAGGGCGTTTTTGAAGTAACAGAAATCAATCCCAAAGGTGTGGATAAATCTGAGCTTTTACAGTTGGCGGCAGCAGCTGAGCAGTATTCCTCTCATCCGATTGCAGTATCTCTAAAAAATGCCGCAGAAAAAGAAATTAATAAAAAAGCGGGCAATGTAGAAGAAATCGCAGGATACGGTATACGTGCAAAAGTAGGAGAAGATATTATTTGTGTAGGAAATACAAAGCTGATGGAATCCATTGGCGCAAAGTATACTTCCGTCCACACCGTCGGCACAGTCGTTTATGTTTCTAAAAACGGTGAGTATATAGGAAATATCATCATTTCGGATGTATTAAAAGAAAACTCTGTTAATGTTGTCAAGGAACTGAAAAGATCGGGTATCAAAAAAACAGTCATGCTGACAGGTGATACCAAAACCGTAGCAGAAAGCGTTGCAGAAAAATTGAAAATTGACCAAGTCTACAGTGAGCTGCTTCCTTCCGATAAGGTGAACAAGGTAGAGGAGCTGTTGACAAACAGCGGTAAAAATGAAGCACTTGCTTTTGTCGGCGACGGCATCAATGATGCACCTGTGCTGTCAAGAGCGGATATTGGTATTGCAATGGGAGCAATGGGTTCGGATGCGGCAATTGAAGCGGCAGATATCGTCCTGATGGATGATGATCC
>ONGS01000180.1 GCA_900317395.1 uncultured Eubacteriales bacterium
ATGGACCAATAGCTCAGTTGGTTAGAGCAACCGGCTCATAACCGGTTGGTCCGGGGTTCGAGTCCCTGTTGGTCCACCAAAGTATCGTTATTCAAACCTGCTTCAAAAAATTTTGAGTTAGCTTTGAGTGAACAATCAGAAGAATCAGTACTCATTTTAATGGGTACTGATTCTTTTTATACGCTCTTACTTTGAAATGTGTCTTTACATACATTAATAAATAGATTCCTTTAACTTGACACAATGTCAGAAAGTTGTTATCATATTTATAATGATATGTGTTATTTTTGATTTTTGCGAAGGAGAAATAAAATGTACAAAATTTTAAGTAAAATTAATGCCCCAAAGGATTTGAAAAGCTTAAGCATTGAGGAAATGAAACAGCTTGCGGAGGAAATCCGTGAAGCTCTGATGAACCGCCTGTCAAAGCATGGCGGACATTTTGGCCCGAATTTTGGCATGGTAGAGGCTACAATTGCCCTACACTATGTATTTGATTCACCGAAAGATAAAATTGTTTATGATGTTTCACACCAAAGCTATCCGCATAAGATCCTTACCGGAAGAAAACTTGCTTATACAGATGAAATGCATTTTGATGATATTTCCGGTTATACCAATCCCCAGGAAAGCGAGCATGACTTTTTTAATATTGGTCATACATCCACTTCGGTCAGCCTTGCGGCAGGTTTGGCAAAAGCAAGAGATCTGACAGGCGGCAGTGAAAATATCATTGCTGTTATCGGCGACGGTTCTCTCAGCGGCGGTGAAGCTTTGGAAGGACTTGATCTTGCCGGCGAAATGGATAGTAATTTTATTATTGTGGTCAATGACAATGATATGTCCATTGCAGAAAATCATGGCGGTATGTATAAAAATCTGAAAAACTTGCGTGAAAACAACGGAAAAGCTGAAACAAACCTGTTTACTGCTATGGGTCTTGATTATGTATTTGTAAAAAGCGGCAATGATATCTCGGAACTGATCTCAGCATTTGAGAGAGTAAAAGATTCCAAAAAACCTGTTGCTGTACATATCGTAACGGAAAAGGGAAAAGGTTATCAGCCTGCCGAAGAAGATAAAGAACAATGGCACTGGTCACTGCCCTTTGACAGAGAAACCGGAAAATTGACACTCAGTTTTAACGGTGAAGATTACAGTAGTCTGACAGGAGAGTATCTGTTAAAGAAAATGAAGAATGACTCTTCTGTTTGTGCTATAACATCCGCAACGCCTACTATTATGGGATTTAATAAAGAAAACCGTATCAAAGCCGGTAAACAGTTTGTTGATGTTGGTATTGCCGAGGAAACAGCTGTTGCACTGGCTTCGGGACTTGCTAAAAACGGTGCAAAGCCTGTTTACGGGGTTTACAGTACATTTATGCAGAGAACATATGATCAAATATCGCAGGATGTTTGTATCAATAATAATCCGGTGACTTTTCTTGTGTTTGCGGCTTCCGTATGGGGCATGAATGATGTAACACATATCGGTATTTATGATATACCGATGATCTCCAATATACCGAATCTTGTTTATCTTGCACCGACTTGTAAAGAAGAATATTTTGCGATGGTAGACTGGGCAATCGAGCAGAAGGAGCATCCTGTTGCAGTTCGTGTGCCTTCAAACGGAGTCATTCATTCCGATAAAGAGGTTAGAAAAGATTACAGCGAACTGAACCGTTATGAGGTGACAAAGCAGGGCAGTGAGGCGGCAATTATTGCTCTCGGAGATTTTTATCAGATCGGCGAGCAGACCGTAGAGAAGCTTGCAGAAAAAAATGTAAATGCAACCCTTATCAATCCGCAGTACATCACAGGTATTGATACTGAACTGCTTGATTCTCTGAAAAAGCAACACAAGGTTGTAATTACCCTTGAGGACGGCGTTGTTGACGGTGGCTTTGGTCAGAAAATAGCTGCTTTTTATGGTGATTCAGCTGTAAAGGTGAAAAATTATGGATTGAAAAAGGAATTTTACGACAGATATTCGGCAAATGAAGTTTTGGAAGAGCTTGGTATTGTTCCTGAAAAAATAGCAGATGATGTCACAGCACTTTTAAAAAAATAACAACGAGCTCGAAGAGTCTTTTCACTTGTATATTTGTCTATGAATTAATAAAGGCAATCTCTAAAGAAATAGTATTCGTTTATATGAAAGTAATAAAAAACCGAAAGCAGATTTTTTGTTTCTGCTTTCGGGATTTTTAATGTACCTTTAAAATATCCGAAGGATGTTTTTTGATTTTTTTCAGAAGATGAGCGATCCCGTCTTCGTCATTGGAAAGTGTTATGTAATCAGCAGCATCTTTTACGGAAGGCTTGGCATTTGACATAGCAACACCGAAACCGGCATATTTTATCATGGAAATGTCGTTAAAGCCGTCTCCGCAAGCAATACATTCCTCGGCTTTTATTCCAATCATACCAAGCAGTCTGTCAATCGACATTGCTTTATCGATCCCGTCAGGAACGATTTCAAGGAAAAAAGCTTCTGACTTGAAAACGCCGAGTCTGCCTTTATATTTTTCAGAGAGTATTTTTTCCAGTTTCAGTATTACTTCAGGATTCCCCTGAATCAGGCATTTATTGATATCAAACTTGACATAGTCTGCAAAATTGTCAACAAAGCGGATATTCATTCCGTTGATACGAGCTTCAAGCTCAGTGAATTCGTTTACCTGATGACCCACAATAATATCTTTGCCTTCATAAGTATTGATACCAACAGGATAATCCTTTATGATATCGTATATCTCGGGAACAACGGAAAGCGGAAGTATATCCTGAAACATAATTGTATCTGTTTTGCAGTCTATTACACAGCCACCGTTAAAGGCAAGAATATAGCCGCCATATTCTTTCAGCTTCAGTGTTTTCGCATGAGGAATGATACCTTGTGTGGGTCGGCCCGAAGCAAGAATGATCTTTCCGCCGTTTTCCTGAAAATCCATCAGTCTGCGCTGTGTTTCGGCAGTAATGACTTTTTCGGAATTGGTAAGCGTTCCGTCTAGATCCAGTGCAATAATTTTGTATTTCATAAGTAATGCTCCTCGTCTTCAATTACAAGCTTATTTTACCTTAATGTTAAACTTTTGTCAATTATTTTGCGTTTGTTATGCCTAAAAAGAATGTGAAATTAAATAAATTTGTAAAAATCAAATTAATTTCAAAAAACATATTGAAAAATTCCTGCTAAAGTGTATAATTAATATATGACATATTATGTATTATTAGACGGAGGTTATTTATAATGAGAAAAAGAAAGTTGTTAACGATATTACTGGCTCTTGCAGTTGCGGTGTCAGGCACAGTCATGATGTCAGGATGTGGGGCTACCGTAATACATCAAAATGGTACATCTGCATCTACGGATACTGCCGCAGATGATACAGACGATACCAATACAACGACTAATGAATCAGGTGAAGAGGAAAGCTCCGAAGACGAGTCAAGCGAGGAAGAAAGTTC
>ONGS01000189.1 GCA_900317395.1 uncultured Eubacteriales bacterium
AAGTTATGCTCTGTGATAGTGATGGTTGCTGTCTGTACTTCATTGTAATACTTGTATCCGTTAACAGTATTGGATGGATTGTTTGGCGAGTAAGCAACATTGATTACCGGATCTGTATGATCTACTACAATTTCATTGGAAGTATAACCTGCCATTGAATTGGATGAACGGTCGGTATAGTTGATCCTGACAATATATTCGCCCTCATCCAATATGGAGAACGTTCCTGTATGCCTATCGTTTCCATCATTTTTCCAGTTTACGGAAGGAATCACAACGGCAGTATTTCCGTTATGGGTTCTTTCCAGTTCAATTCTGACATCTTCGGAGTAGAAATTCGCTTCGGTAATAGATACCGATGCATTGACATTTCCGCTGTAATACCAAACAGAACCGACTGTGTTTACGGGAGCATTATAGCTTATCTCTGCTCTTGGCGAAATGTTATCAACAACAATTCGTTTGTTATCGCTACGTTCGGTTTTGTTGTTGGAAGTATCGTATGCCGTGAATCTTATTGTTCCGTTGAACTGCGTTGCTTCTGTCAGAGCACTTTGCGGAATTTGGAAGGTTGCTGTATTTTTATAACCGCTTCGGCTGATTTTTGCACCGGAAAGACTCTGACGAATTGTATCATTTAGATTCAAGCCGCTTGTATCAAATTCATTGACAGGCGTTGTAGAATCATAAGCCGATACGGTAACGGTTACGGGAGCCTGATAGAATTTGAATGTGATAGTTTCAATAATTCTGTCAAGCACGCTTGGGCTGTAGCTGATTTCCAATTTTTCCGGAGGGGTTGTATCAACTGTAAACTTATCCTGCTGATATGTTCCGGCACTGCGATTGGCAAGATCTTTGTAGGAAATATCAAAGGTATAGTTAGCATCGGTTGAATAAGTGATAGTTGCAGTATAGGTATCTCCGTTTTTTGTCCATTTGCTTCTGTTCTTAAAGTAGGATGTGTAATAGGTTTCATCAATGACGGACTTATTCGCAACATCAACACCCGTTACCTTTACTTCAATATCGTCTGCACGGAAGTTGTGCTCGCTGACGGTTACGGTTGCTGTTTGTTCCTTATTATAATATTTTCTTTCTTTGACCGTTCTGATGACATTATTTGGTGAGTAGGAAACATTGATTTTCGGATTCGTTTTATCAATGATGATCTCATTGGAAGTATAGCTTACCATTTCATTGGTAGAACGATCTGTATAGCTTATGTTAGCAATATATTCGCCCTCATCCGATATGGAAAATGTTCCGATATAATTGTCTTTACCGTTGTTTGTCCACTTGACGGAAGCATTGATTTTGGAAGTTTTTTGGTTATATGTCCTTTCAAGTTCTACCTTTACATCTTCGGAATAGAAGTTTGCTTCGGTAATGGAAATTTTTGCAGTCGCAGTACCGCTGTAATACAGCTTGTAACCCAATTTTCTTGTTTTGTAATCATAGCCTGTGACATCTTTCAATGTTGATGCATTTACCACACGGTTTGCCGCACTGAGTTCTACATAATCAAGAATCGGAGCTACACTGTCAACAATAATGATATGATGATCATCGGACTTTACCTCGCTGCTGTTGCCTGATTTATCAATGGCAGTAAAGGAAATATTTCCTCGGTACTGATTGTCGTTCAGTGTAAACTTCACTGTTGCGGTTTTTCCGTCAGAGGAAAGATTACTGTTTGTTACTTTGATAGTATTCGATTGGCTTTTCAAATTTTGGGAGCTTGCACCGCTTTCTTTAGTATAAGTCCATTTGATATAGTCAATGCCTGAAGTACTATCGTTGGCAGTCAAAGTAACGGTAACACTTTTTTGATATGCATAATATCCAAAGGTAATACCATCTACAATTTTCTCCCAGAAATTAAGCTCTTTACTGTAAGAAACAGTCATTCCCTTTGTTGACGGAGCTGTTTTGTCGATCACAAATGCATTGGATTGGCAAGTATGTGCTTCATTCTTTGAAAGATCGTTGCAGTCAACAGTAAATTGATATTTCGCATCATCAGAGAAAGTGATGGTGGCGGTATGAATATCACCGTTATGCTCCCACAGCTTATCATTCTTTAAAGCGGATGTAAAATCGTCCGAAAGCTTAACTGTTTTTCTGGATACATCCGTTGCATTGACCTTGATCGTAACAAGATCGGGTCTGAAATTATGCTCGTCAATTTCGATGGTGAATTCTTTTTTAGTCGCAAAATATTCAATGTCGTCATATTTATTTTTAATATTATTCGTTGAATGTTTCACGGTAACAACAGGCGCTTTGGTATCGATCACAAATATCGGAGAAGTATAGTATGTTTCTCCCGACTCCGGATCGGTTTCTGCTTCTGCTGTGATCGTATCTGTTTTTTTACCGACCGTATCCTTGGTTTCTACGGTAATATGATCATTTACATTATCAATATGATCTTTGGCAGTCATTATGATCTGATATTTACCGTCTTTCTCTACTTTGAATGATGTTACAAAATGGTCATTGCTGTCGGTTTCTTGATTCCATTTCAGGTCGGAAATAACAGTATCTTCATCAGAATTTTCAAGATGATGTAATTTTAATGTTATATCATCGGGATAGAAGTTGACTTCCTCAACATTTACTGTTATCTCTGCGTCTTTCTTGTAGTAAAGAATATCATCTGCGGTTTGTTCCACATTTTCAAAGGTAACCGTACTTTCCGGTGCGATTTGATCGACAACAATAACGGTACCGTCGTCCTTTTTAGGATTGCTTTTGTTTCCTGCAATATCCGTTGCGGTAAAGGAAAAACTGCCGCGGTAGTAATCGTCTTTCAAAGTAATGGATGCGGTTTTTCCGTCCTCGGAAATTTTTACGGTACCACTCATATTCTCAGCGTTTCTGTCACTGATATAAGCGTCTTCATCCTTGCTGTTATCTTGTCTTGTATATGTCCAATCAATATGATCGATACCCGAAAGATCATCCGCTGCTTCAAAGGTAACAGTGACACTTCCCTGATAGCCCCAATAGAATACAGTTCCGAGGATATTTTCCCAGAATGTGGTTGCTTTACTGTATCTGATAGACATATTTTGATCGGATGGCGCTATATTGTCAATCACAATTGTTTCATTAACGGTCGATTCGTCAGACTGCTGACCGCCAATATCCTGAGAAGAAAGCTGAATACGGTATTCCTGACCTGCTACAAGCTCCTTTTTAGCAATATAATCATTGCTGTCGGGCTGACGAGTCCATTGAATATCCTTTTGAAGCTTATCATTAATGATTACGGCTGTTTCTTCTTCGCTGTGACTGAAATTGGGTTCTGTAACCTTGAACTGAACTTCTACGGAATCATTGTTGAAATACTTGACACCGTTGCTTTTATTCTCGTTTGAAGGTTCTGCATTAAAGGTAATTTCCGTTTTCGGAGCGGTTTTGTCAACGATAATAGTTTTATCAAATTCCTTTTCCGATTCAAGACCTGCGGCATTTTTAGCGGTAAAGCCGATTTTTCCTTTGAATTCCGCAGGAATCGTGAATTCGGCTTCATAATAACCATC
>ONGS01000182.1 GCA_900317395.1 uncultured Eubacteriales bacterium
AATCAGAGGATCAATATCCCATCCCACGTCGCTGTATCGATGGTGCAGTTCCAGAATAATGTCACCCTTACAATAGCTATATTCGCGATCGTTACCGAGATCGTGGTCGAATTTGTACCCGTTATCTTCCATTAGACGACGTGCGTCTTCGAAACGCTCCGGCGTAACGATAAAGTCAATATCCCCCATCGTACGTTGCAGCGGTTCTGGATAATACATAGCTGCAGCGCATCCCTTGAGAATCGTCAGTGGAATACCAGCATTTTGGAACAGCTTCACTAAAATAGTCTGCTCATCGAGAATCTGTAAAAACCTCATCTTATTCCTCGTAACGGGGACACGCCACTTTTCCGTCTCTTCTTTAGGAACAGCAGGAGCAGCAAGTGCAATGACAGTCTGATCCTTCGCTTCTTGCAACACTGCATCCCAGTCAACGCAATCAGGAAAGCGCGGCTCTATTCCGAACAGCGACGCCTTGAGCAGTTCAAGGAGCGCCTGCTGATTCACGTTGATCATAAGCGACCTCCTTCAACAAACTTTTGACAACATAGTATCATACAGAAACGTTAATTCCAAAGGAATAACCAGTCAACAAAGTGATTTTCTAATAAAACGATCGAAAACGCTATTTAAGCAAATAGATTATTCTTTTTTTTACAGGAGTTGTGATTAACTCTACGAACCAACTTGCAATCGCAGTACAAATCAATGCAACTATAACCCCTACAACAGTATTGTTGAAGCGATTTATTATCGACGTATTATACATAATAAACAAGCAATGGGTTAAGTATACCGGATAAGAATATTTATCAGAAAAATCACAGAGTCTCACATTGTGTTTTATTTTACCAAACAAAAGATAAAGCCAATAGAATAAAACAAAACCGCAAAGAGTTTTTGTATATATAAAGAGTAATTCTGCAACGGAAGCCATAGTTCCTTTTGGTATGATTATATATCTAAGATAACAAGTTAATGCAATTGTAATGATAGATAATCCTGATAATAGCATCATGATTTTCCGTAGTCTCTTTGAATCAATAGAATAACGTCTAAACACTGCATACGGAAAGAAAAACCTTACAAATTGAGCCCAACTAAGCGGTACGTTTGTTTTTAACAGTATTTCGGGCAATGAAGAAAGAGCTTGTAAAGCAATTGTGATAAGTATAATTCCTCCCCAGAATAATAATTCGTTCGGCTTTTCAAATTTTATCTTCTGAATAAAGGGCACTGAAAGATAACAAATCAAAATGTAAGATAAATACCATAATTGGACAAACATCCATGGGTCAGAAACAAACTCTTCAAATCCTAAGCCAGATAAGATTGCATTTATTATTCTCTCGAAGTACAGTCCTCCAACAATCATTTGGTATATAATTAAGAATAGCACTACTACAATAATGCTCGGAATTGCTATCTCAAAGTATCGTTTCGCAAACCATATAACAGGTTTTTCTATCCTTCTTTTAGAATATAAGAAAGCAGAAATCACAAAAAACATAACTAATCCAATATTACCCCAATCACTAATCAAAGATGCTCTTGGATAAGTTAATGATAATCTTTGAGCAATATGTATGCCAACCACCAATAATGTTGCGATTCCACGAATACAAGAAATACTATAATCTTTTTTCATTAATTCACACTCAAATCTGTTATTTGATTAATAGCTGTGTCAATAATCCCGTCAATACTTACGCTATCAAAAAATACATGTGCATTCTCTTGATACATATGATAATTACCTGTTAATATATTCAATTTGTCTAAAAGATCCTCTTTACTGGAAAAATCAGCTAATTCTCCAAACTCATATAATTGTATGCTATATTTTAGACCGGGAATATCATTGGCTATTACGGGCAACCCACACCCAGCATACTCAAAAATTTTGTTCGGCGCACAAAACAAAGCATTCAAAGATTGTTTTGAGCTAATCCCTACATATATCAATAAACCTATATCAGCATGTTTTGCAACATTCAAATGCTGAGGGTTTTGTAAATATCCCAGATACAAAATGTTATTATACTTTTTCTCTAGAGTATTCAAATATGTGCTTCTGTTTCCAAGTACCGCGAGACAATATTTGGAGCTGTTTTCTATTGCTTCTAATATGGGTTCCAAGGGTCTTTCCCTATTGATTCCACCCATATATAAAATGATTGTCTTTCCTTCCTTTTTTATTGCTTTCATTTTCTCAATAATTGCTTCACTTTCGGGGGAAAGAGGAATATCTTCAGGTATTTCAGATTTATTCGGTAAAACAATAGGAGTTCTTTTCAATCCATACCACGCCTGCATTATATGAGCTCTGCAGTATTCAGGAACAATTACTCTCTTTGCGCATTGGGCCGCTTTAACAATATTTCTGCTATAAAAACACTTTTTATGCAGCTCATAAATTGTAAAAATGTATTCTTTGTCTCTTAAGAATGATGTACCGGCAAACATCACTGTCATTTCATTTACAACCCATAAGATACTATTATTATCCAAGAGATTGTTGACAACTGATTTCAATCTGTGGGCTATTATTTTCTTGAGAAAAACATCCCATTTCCATAATAATCTTGATATTCCCTTTATATACTTTATGCGATACTGCAATTCAAGCTTTTTGTTACATAAAGGGATATTTATAATTCTTTTGTTATCAAAAAAGTTATCGGGATAAATTGTAATGTATATTACCTCGTGCCCCATACTCACTAATTTATTAATCAATGTTACTGTAGGAGGCATCCATTCTATTTTTTCAAATGTTGGAATTATTATCTTCATAGAATCACCATGACTAATTATTCTATATCAATTACTACAATCTCAGGTGTATTATTGAATCTCGGAAGTTTGTCTGTATTTCCTAAGCCTCGGGATACAATTATATCTGCACCATCTTTTTTGTATCCGGATACTTGTCCCGGAAACCACCCTGTTTCGCCATCGTATAATCCGCCTATAAACGGAACAATCACTTGTCCACCGTGAGTATGACCGCACAATACAAAATCAACATTCCATTCATTGCCAAAGCCATAATTCCACCATGCATACGGCAAATGAGACATCAGTATTTTGTATCGGTTTGTATTTTGAAATTCAGTTAACAGCTCACATTGTTGCTTTTGTTTTGGATTCTGATTTTTATATCTTTCAGGAAGGCAATAACCATAAACGCCGCCGATGCGCAATTCTTG
>ONGS01000055.1 GCA_900317395.1 uncultured Eubacteriales bacterium
ATACCACATTTTTTCCGTAAAACAAGAAAAATCGAAAATTTTCCCGAAAATTATGCTCAAAGGTTAACACAGGGGTGTTTTTTTGTGATATAATACGAATAAATATCAAAGAAAGGATAACAGCAAAGATGAGAAAACGCATTTTATTCGCTGCCGTCATCGGGATTGTCGTTATTTCATTGACTTCCTGCCTGTCAATGATAGGAAGCTTACTTGATGATTTGCCGGAAGGCACTGCAACGACACAGGATCAGGTAAACAGGGAAGCGGAGAGCCCGACAACAAAAGAGAAAAGCACGACAGTTTCAGGAGAAATAAGACCGAACGTCAAGGCGGCAATAGACAGCTACGAGGAATTTGTCGACAAATACTGTGAATTCATGTCAGCATATGACCCGACCGATATTTCAAAGCTTTTGCAATATACCGATTTGATTCAGGAAGAAGCCAAGATGACAAAGGCGTTTGAAGAACTTGACGCGGAATTGACGGATGCAGAAGCGCTTTATTACGCAGAGGTCAGCTTGAGGTGTTCACAAAAAATGCTGAAAGCATCGGTATCGATATTCGGATGATATAAACTTGATCAAAAAAAGGAAGGAAAAAATGAAAAGATGTGAAAGATGCGGGGAACTCATCCCGGACGAAGTCAAATTCTGCACAAATTGCGGAGCTGCAGTTTCAGGTACCGTGTACGCACATGAAGAAAAAAACGGAAATTATGCCAATACAGCACAAACCGCCGCCAATAATCAGGAGCAATGGGGTTATTATCAACCGACTGGTCGCCCGTTCCCACCGGCGCCGGAACAAACAGCCGCTCAACCCAAAGACTTATTAATGGAATCGGCATGTTCGAAAACATTCCTTACAACGGCAATTATGCTGACTGTTTCCGTTTTTCTTTGTGTATCCGCAGTATTTATTCTTATTAAAAACTTGGTTAATATCATCGGGGATACAACAATGTTCGGCACGTTCAATTCGGTATTGGAGCTGTACGGAATATCATTTTCAGAGTTATTAAATATGGTTAAGACTCGTTCAGCTGTCGTTATAATCGTAATGAATCTTCCCGTAATAATATTTATTATCAGCGCATGGCTGGTATTTGCAGGCGGAAAAAGAAAAAGCGAACCGGTAATAAACGGAGGCATAATACTGGCGCTCGTTGACACGATACTGTTATCACTGCCCTTGCTTTTATTGCCTTTAATAAGTATAATCCTCTCATTCAACAGCAAATATTCAAGTGGGGATATGCTCGGCGCAGGCATTATAACACTTGCCTTTTTCGGCTTCCTGTTCGTCCCGACTATAATAGCGTGTATACGAAGCCTGCTTGTTATCAAGGGAAAACAGATGAAGACTTATAAGATGCCGGTTGTTGCAGCATCCCTTATAACGCTCGGAGTGATCATCACTTTCTATGGGTTCGGGATCATGATGTTATCTGTATTGTATGGTCTTGCTGTTGTACTGATCTCCGTGACGCTGTATCTGAGCGCAGCGGTTGTGATAGTCTATAATTCAAACATAAAGAAAATGGCGAGGTGATTGTATGGGTTTTATAATGTGTCCGGAATGCGGCGCTAAGATTTCCGAAAAAGCAAAGGTGTGCCCGTATTGCGGATTTCAGGGTGAAGACGCTTCATGCCCGATAGCATTGCAAAAAGACTACGAAGCAGCACCGTTGTTCAAGTACGAAATCGAGGATGTTGAATTCTCGAACAATGGATTTAGTATTATAACGTACGAAGACAATAAAACGCTGTATGATGCTCTCGGAAAGTGGGATAGTATAAAAAACAGCTTTCCCGCTTTGGCAGGCGTGATCATGTCGTTTGCTGAAAAAGAACATGTTATGATCGCCAAGATCCCGGAATACATAAAAAAGAAAATAGACAGCGGGGAATATAAGCTGGTTTTTGACAAAAACGGCGAAATATTGCCAACAATAACCGGACCCGACGGCTTTGTAAAGCAGGTCAGACTTGAAGATGCTGCGTTTTCTCCGAATATGCTTGGCACCGTGAACAATCTTACAACACAAGCTTCAATGGCGAGAATTCTTGATGAGATCAAAAATCTTGGGCAGTCGATAGCAGATATTCATATTGAATTACAAAACGACAGACTTGCTCTTGCGGAAAGCGCAAGAGATCAACTGCATCTGGCTCTGAGCATCCAGGATTCAAAACTCAGGGAACAAGCGCTGTTAAATGTTGTCGGCAGCGCGTGCAACGCAAAAAGAACGCTGATGAGAAACTTTGCACAGAACAGAAGTGATATTTCCAAAAACTCCAACAAATCATTGTTGAAGCTCTTTTTTGAAAAATCAAATAAAGGTATCAATGCAAAAGCAGTTGACGCCATGCAGGATCTTGTCTTTATCACAAGCGCCGTCAGAACTGAATGCGAAGGCTTTGGAGCGCTGGGAGAATACGAAGCGTGTAAACAGAGCCTCACGATGTTTAAAAACTTCATAGTTGATAACAAGCTTGATGACAATGATACGATATTGATGCTTAATGAAACCGCAGAGAACAAGCAGAATGATATAATTGACAGTTTGAAGATGATACCTCAGAGAATAATGATGCTTGATCCGATGAATCTGCCCAAAGGAAAAAACGCGGCACAGCTGCTTACAACAGAGACAACCAAGGAGATAATAACAAATGAGTGAAGTCAGATATTGTAAAAAATGCAAATGCCCTCTGTCGAGCACGAACAAGCATTCATTGTGTGAGAACTGTAGACGAAAAAACGTATCAAAAGTTAAAACTGTCACCGGAGCTGTTTTTTCAGCTTTTGTTGTAACTGCATCCGTCATTTTGGGAAAGAAAAGAACTAAAAAACAATAGACATTCTTTTCCATCAGTACAAAAAACCGCCCGGAGGCGGTTTTTTGTATTATCGGTGATTATCTGACTTTCTTTGCGACAAC
>ONGS01000187.1 GCA_900317395.1 uncultured Eubacteriales bacterium
AGCAGATGTTTATCCGAATATCTGGATGCGTGATGACAGAAACGAGCTTGCTGAAATGCTGAAAGAAACCTTTACCGATATGTTGAGGTTTTATCAGAAAGTACTTGTGGACGGAAACGGTATTATTGTAAGTATTTATTAAAGGCAGCAGATTATGATTCGTGGGAAGTTTTATTCGTGAAACTTCCCACGAATTTTTGACGTTCTGTTTTTTACAGTTACGTGAAAAAAGTATGAAAAATAAAGCTAAAATGCTTTAAAAGAAATATAAGACACCGACTTTGTCGTATAATGTTGAAAAAGGAGGTATTAAGAAAGAATTTATGAAGGAAAAGGAATATGAAAATATTGTATTTGTTGATTACAACAGCAACAGTACAGGAAAACGAAAGAGAAAAAGAAAGAAAAATTCCACACTGCGTAAAGCAGTACCGATCATTTCACTTTTCGCCGTGGTATTCGTGTTTGTAGGTGCGGCAGGGATCTTTCTTTCTCATGCTGATGATGATGATGCAAAAACAGCCGGGAGCCATTATAATCCGATGAACCTCTCAGCAGTAAGCAATACAAAGATTACAGACACAACTGACAAAACACTGTCTGTAAGTTGGAACAAGGTTGACAGAGCAGAAGGTTATCATATTTATATGAGCGAGAGCAGCAAGGATTGCTTTGCCAGAGTCAAAACGGTCAAGGGCGGTGATTCACTGAAGTGTAAGATCAGTGATCTGGAACAGGCTCAGAGATACAGTCTGTATGTTACCGCTTTTGCCAAGGATTCGGAAAGCTCCGAATTTAAAAGTGTTGACAATATCTGCACGTTACCCAAAAAGTCAAAAATAACGCTTGCAGAATCTCAACGTGAAGGAATTCTGCGGATCGAATGGGAGAAAAACGAGAATGCCGATGGCTATCTGATCGAGTATAAAACCAAAGACAGCAAAAAATATCCTGACGGTAGTAACATCTGGATCGACGAAAATACAGAATGTATCAAAGAAATTCCCCAGCTTGAACCGCTTTCGGAATACAGTGTCAGAATTTGTGCCTATACCAAAAGCGGCGAGATACTTCTTGGTGCGCCAAGTGACGAAAAAAATGTGCAGATCGCAGATACTGAACTGAAATTAAGTCCGGGAATTGATGTCAACAAGCCAATGGTTGCCCTGAGCTTTGATGACGGACCGGGCAACGGAAATTCCGGCGACAGAATTCTTAATACACTGGAAAAATACAATGCGAAAGCAACATTTTTTATGGTCGGAAATAATGCTGCCGATCACCCCGATAATGTAAAAAGAAAAGCAGAACTCGGTATGGAGATCGGTAATCACACATGGGATCATACGCATTACGGTGATGATGTGACAGCCAAAGATATCAGAAAGGCTTCTGATAAGATCAGCGAAATCGCCGGTCAGCGAGTCACTGCTTTCCGTTCCCCCGGAGGACTGACCACAAAGGAAATTCTCGATGAATGTAAATATGAACATCTGACTTCCTATTACTGGACAATCGATACACGTGACTGGGATTCGCGGGATGCAACTCAAATTTACAACACGGTGATGAGCAATGTCAAAAACGGAGATATTATCCTGATGCATGAAATATATGATGCAACAGCAGATGCAGTCGAAAAAATCATTCCTGCACTGCAAAAGCAGGGCTATCAGATCGTTAGCTGTAAGGATCTGGTAATCTCTAAATCAGGATATGCACCCGAAATCGGCGTGGAATATACATCCGGGGTCAGCAAAAAAACGATTACGGAATAAAGCCTGAAACGCAGGGAATGCCTTCGTTGTCAATCCGTGCTATAGTTCTTACAATACACAAATATAATGCCGCGCCTTTAGTTTGATACTCAGGGCGGCGATAAATTTGTGCATTAAAGTTTGAGCGCGAATTGTTCGGTGGGCTTACGCCCCCGTGTCGGGTGTAAAAGTATTCTTGACAAATATTGATAAATACAATATAATTAATTCATGTAATTTGTTTATTATCTATATTTATTGAATTTAAGGAGCAGTTATTATGTCAAAAATACCTTACAGATTCTATCTCACTGAGGATCAGATGCCGAAACAGTGGTATAACCTCCGTGCAGATATGAAAGAACAGCCCGACCCGATGCTGAACCCGGCAACGCTTGAACCGCTGAAAGAAGAGGATCTTTATCCGATTTTCTGCAAAGAGCTTGCACATCAGGAAATGGATTCAGAAACCCGCTATATCGATATTCCCGAAGAAGTTCTGGAAATGTATAAGATCTACCGTCCGTCACCCCTGATTCGTGCCTATAACCTGGAAAAAGAGCTGGGCACACCTGCTAAGATCTATTATAAATTTGAGGGTAACAACACTTCGGGCAGTCATAAACTCAATTCTGCGATTGCGCAGGCGTATTATGCAAAGAAGCAGGGACTTACTTCCCTTACAACAGAAACAGGCGCAGGTCAATGGGGAACGGCACTTTCCGAAGCGTGTGCTTATTTCGGAATTCCGCTAACGGTATACATGGTAAAATGTTCCTATGAGCAGAAACCGTTCAGAAAAGCTGTTATGCAGACTTTTGATGCCACTGTTGTTCCAAGTCCGTCAGATACGACCGAAGTCGGCAGAAAAATTCTCGCCGAAAATCCCGATACAACGGGAAGTCTCGGTTGTGCGATCTCTGAGGCGGTTGAAAAAGCCGTTACAACGGAAGGATGCCGCTATGTACTTGGCTCAGTACTTAATCAGGTACTTCTGCACCAGTCTGTAATTGGACTTGAGGCAAAAACGGCTATGGAAATTCTTGGAGAATATCCCGATATTGTTGTCGGCTGTGCCGGCGGAGGTTCTAACCTCGGAGGCTTGATCTCACCGTTTATGCGTGACAAGATCGTTGATAATAAGGATATTAGAATTGTTGCTGTTGAGCCTGCATCCTGTCCGTCCTTTACAAGAGGTAAATATGTGTATGACTTCTGCGACACCGGTATGGTAACACCTATGGCAAAAATGTATACTCTTGGTAGCAGCTTTATTCCGTCCGCAAATCATGCCGGCGGTCTGCGTTATCATGGTATGTCACCTATACTTTCTAAGCTTTACCACGATGGTTTAATGGAAGCAGTTTCCTATGAGCAGACAAAGGTGTTTGAGGCAGCGAAACTTTTTGCAAGAGTGGAAACAATCCTTCCTGCCCCGGAATCCTCTCATGCTATCAAAGGTGCCATTGATGAAGCACTGAAATGTAAAGAAACAGGCGAAGAAAAGACAATTCTGTTTGGTTTGACAGGAACAGGTTATTTTGATATGACTGCCTACAGTGCATTCCATGACGGAACCATGAAAGATTATATTCCGACAGACGAAGACCTACAGGCGGGCTTTGACAAGCTTCCGAAGGTTGACAGATAAATACATCCAGATCCATAAGCAATATTATTTTTCAAACAAATATTGACTTCAATAAAAATCAATAATATAATTAAACAGGCTCTGTTACAAATTTCGACAGAGTCTGTTATTCGTTTAAATTTGTTTGGAGTGAAAAGACTTGGAAAATGAAAAAACGGAAAATCCTTTGGGCTATAAAAAAATCAGCTCGCTGCTTGCGGGCTTTGCGATACCAAGCATTATTGCCATGGTCGTAAGTGCCCTTTATAATGTGGTAGACCAGATTTTTATTGGACAGGGTGTGGGATATTATGGAAATGCTGCAACAAATGTGGCGTTTCCGTTGACAACGATTTGTCTTGCCATTACCTTGACCATCGGTATCGGTACAGCAGCCAGATTTTCTTTGTATCTTGGACAGAAAAAAGAGGAAGAAGCTGCAAAAACTGTTGGAAGCGGTATCTGTATGATGATTGCCTTTGGCTTTATTTATGCAATTATCATTAGTATATTCTATGAACCTCTGCTGATTGCTTTTGGCGCAACTGATAATATTATGTCTTATGCAATAGAATATACCCGAATTACTGCAATCGGTATGCCGTTTGTTGTGATGATGAACGGTATGAGTAATATTGCAAGAGCCGACGGCAGTCCGCTGTACTCAATGATCGTTATGCTGGTGGGAGCTATTATTAACACCATTCTTGATCCGATTTTTATTTTCGGTTTGGGAATGGGTGTCGGCGGTGCGGCATGGGCGACTGTGATCGGTCAGATTGCTTCCTGTATTTTGGCACTCGTATACATCAAAAAACTGAAACGTATCAAGCTGAAAAAAGAACATATGACACTTACCTTCAGACAAATCGGCAGAACCTGTATGATGGGCATGAGCAACGGTCTGACACAGATCGCAATCACGCTTGTTCAGGTCGTGCTGAACCGTTCACTGGTTTATTACGGTGAACTTTCTGTGTATGGAGCAGATATACCGCTGGCAGCAAGCGGTATCGTCATGAAGGTAAATGCGATCGTTCTGGCAATTATTATCGGTATAATTCAGGGAATGCAGCCAATTGTAGGATTTAATTACGGTGCTAAAAAATTTGACAGAGTAAAGGCGGTTTATAAACTTGCTATTATCTGCGAACTTGTAATTACGATCATCGGCTCAATTGCTTTTCAGTTTTTCCCGGTGCAGGTGCTTTCGATTTTTGGCTCGGGCGAAAACGAGAAGCTTTATTTTGAATTTGCCGTTCTGTTTATGCGCACCTTCCTTTTAATGCTGCCGCTCATTGGTATACAGATGATCTCGTCAAACTTCTTTGCAGCGATCGGAAAGCCTGTAAGAGGTGCGATTCTTTCCCTGACAAGGCAGATTTTCTTCTTCATTCCGCTTGTGTTGATTCTTCCGTTGTTTATGGCGCTTGACGGTATCATGTGGGCCGCTCCGATAGCGGATGTTCTCTCGTTTATTACTGTTATGATATTTATTATTCACGAAATGAAGCTTATGACAAAGGCGCAAAAATAAAATTATCGGCAGTACCGTAATTAGTGATTCGGTACTGCCGATGTTTTATGCGTTGACTTCTTCTGTTGTAGTTTCCTTGTTTTTTCTGCGTTCGCTTATTTTTCTTGCTATGTAAACAGCAGGCGTATCACAAAGGCTTGTTACGATAAATATCACATAGCTTGACAGCATAATACTGAGCAACGTCGAAATATCGTATGTTCCCCAGAAAGCGAAAAGCGTAAATAGTGCTGTATTCAGTATCTGAGAAATCAATGTTGAGCCGTTGTTGCGCAGCCAGAGGAATTTCTTTTTGTTTCCGCAAATTTTTTCGGTAAATTTCCACCATGCATGGTAAAGCTGTACATCAACGATCTGTGAGATAGCATAAACCACAAGAGAAGATATCATCATTCTCGGTGTGTTTGAAAATACTTCCGAAATGGCAGGCATGATAAAATCCGACTCCGCAGGAACATAAAGCATCCAGCTCTGAGTGGTAATGATAAAGAATATCGAAGTAAAAATACCGATCATAACCGCCTTGGTGGCTTCTTTTTTACCCTCGTTTTCGCTGAGGATATCCGTTACAAGAAAGGTTACAGCGAAAAACACATTTCCGAGTGTCTGCTCCATGCCGAACGCCTGCACCATGATCAGACATTCTATATTGGCCGTGATCGTAGCAATTACCGTAACGGCAAAAAGTCCCGTTTTACCAAATAATCTGTATGCCAGAAGTGCGGCACCGAAAATTATAATCAATGAAGCGGCAAGCAGTATTTCATTTGTCAGACTTCCGAAAATTTCATACATTGTTGCTCACCTCCTGAATTTTAGTTCCCACACCGAATTCAAGATTATCCATCAGAATATCGACACGGTCATTGTTAATGTATAGAGGTGCGATTTTTTCGGCAAAGATTTTTATGACATTTTTATCGGGTTTGATTTTTGTCGAGTTTTCGTTCATGATATTCACGCATACTCTGTCAAAATATTGCAGACCTGTTTCAATATCATCCCTCATGGATTTTTCTGTTTGGCCCGATAAACCGAAAAGGAGGCATATTTCATCCGCATATTCTGCTATATCCTTGGGAGAAGCAAGTCCGAATCCCTTTCTCATAATATGCTCACGGTATTCCTTGTCAAAAGTTTCGACCCCTGTTTTGATAATCAATTTAATACCTTTTTCGGCAAGCTCTTTTTTTGCTTTGATAGTCTGTTTTTTATAAATTATGTGGCTTTCAAAATGCAGTGTGTGAATATTGTTTTTAATGCAAGTCTTAGTAATAAGCTGCAATGTCTTGTCGTCCAACTCGCAGAAGCTTCCCGAATTGATAGCTTCAAGCCTTCCGTAAATTCCTTTTACCTTAGCGAGAACCTCGCTGTTGAGCTTGAAATTTTCCTCATCTGACGAGTTTTTGTCCAAATGATAATCACAGAAGGTACACTGTCGCCAGATGCATCCTCTGCCCCGAAGAAGAACAATTTCTCTTGGGTTTTTGTCGTTGATAATACTGTAGCGTTCCATCAAAATACCTCGTTTCAAAAAAATTGATACGGGCAAGGCAGAATAAAAAAGAGCGCACTACGGCGCTCCATAAATGCAGTATTCTGCATAGCTTAAAACACATTTAAGCCAAAGTCCCGTAGTTTTGTTTAACGTCAGGATGGTTTCGAACTGACGATTAGAAGTATATCATATTTTTTGACAAATAACAAGTCTTTTTTTACTGTCCGGCAAGCCACCGTACTCAAACATCTCAGGGAAAAACACAATTTATAACAGGAATCATTGCTAATTTCAAAAATATATGCTATATTATTGTCACTTGAATCATATAACAGGAGATTGTATTATGCAGGAAAAATTGTCAAAAATCGTCGAACCACTTCTGAAATGGTTTGAAACAAATAAAAGGGAACTTCCGTGGCGCAGTGACCGACAGCCGTATCATGTATGGATTTCCGAAATTATGTTACAGCAAACCAGAATTGAAGCAGTAAAAAAATATTATGAAAATTTCATGAGGGAACTTCCCGATGTAGAGAGTTTGAGCAGAATTCCCGAAGAACAGTTGTTAAAACTCTGGGAAGGTTTAGGCTATTATAGCCGTGCTAAAAATCTGAAAAAGGCAGCCGCCATGATCATGCAGGATCATGGTGGCATGTTTCCAAATTCGTACCAGGAATTGTTGAAGTTACCGGGAGTGGGCGAGTATACAGCAGGTGCAATCGCTTCAATATGCTTTAACGAAAAAGTAACCGCCGTAGATGGCAATGTTCTGCGTGTGATTTCAAGAATAACGGGTAGCCGTAAAAATGTACTGCTGCCTGAAACAAAGAAAGAAACCGACAAACTGCTGAGGCAAATCATGCCCGAAAAATCGGGAATGTTCAACGAAGCACTGATGGAGTTGGGTGAAACGGTCTGTTTGCCCAACGGTATCCCGGAATGTGGGAGCTGTCCTGTCCGCAGTGAGTGTATTGCCCATAAGGAGGAGCTGGCAGCTGAAATTCCCGTAAGGATCAAAAAGCTGAAGCGCAAAAAACAAGAAAAAACCATATTTCTGCTGATCAGTGACAATTATAAAACAGCGATTGAAAAACGACCTGCAAATGGTCTGTTGTCGGGGATGTATCAACTGCCAAATACGGACGGATTCTGTACGAATGAGGAGATGAAAAACATACTAAAGGAATGGCAGCTGACATTTACGGAAATTTCACCGCTCGGTGAGGCAAAACACGCCTTTACGCATATAGATTGGTATATGAGGGGATATCTTGTGAAAGTTAAGGAGGAAAACAACCGTTTTCTTTGGGTATCACCTCAGGAGCTGGCAAAGCAATATCCTTTGCCTACGGCCTTTCGGATATTCGTAAAAACTTTATATGAATAGAGCAATATTATTTTTGACAGATCACAGCACAATCACCGTCGCCGCAATAAAAAACGAACCAATCGTATTTTGGGGATACAAACCAAAAGCAATATCGTTTAGATGCGAGCTCATTTTTTTCTAAGATATTTCAGCTCTGCTTTTGTTTTTTTTCTTCCGACAGTAAGAGATTTTCCGATTCGATAAAAGAACAGAGCAGGAAGAAAGATCTTATGCTTATAGAAAAACGGGTAGGCAACTTTTACATCATCTATGGGCATCAACAATCTTTGCACCAGATATTTTGTTTTTCTACTTTTTCCGTTTCCGTATTTGTTCAGCTTATTTTGCACACTGTTTTCAAGTGTGCCGTAGGTTCCCGAGAAAATGATGTATTCAAGCATTTGCCAATCTTCATCGGAAAGCTCCTTGTTGTCGAAAAGGTTGAGAGCGAGGTGTCGATTGTCCTGCTCGAATTTTCGGATACCGAGTTTTTCAGTTTCTGACGCAATATAATCATCATCAAGCTGAGTACCAAGCTTTTTCAGAAATACATAGGTATCAAGTACAGAGCGCAAACCGGTTCCGCCGTTGGAAAAGTGTTTGTATTCATGGGCAATAACATAAATATACAAATCTTCGTTGTTGAAATGATAGCCGTATTGATTGTCAACATCTTTAATCAAACGGTTTTTGATATTTTGATAATATTTGTAAATTTCTTTCTTATATCTTTTTTCAAACAACTCTGTGTGCATTTCGAAATTACTGACCGGTTGTTTGAAATAAACATCGTGATTGTCTTTACCGAAATGCTCTATTGAGAAACCAAGCTCCAACATGATTTCTTTTATCTTATTGGCATAGTTACTGTCAAAAAGTATATCAAAATCAGACATTTGTCGCATACCGAAAGATGGATACATTTCCTTGAGTACGCATCCCTTCAACGGCAAATACCATATTTTTTCTTTTTCAAGCTTCTCAAACAAAAGCCCCTTGTCAATCTCCATTGCGGCTACTTTTCGGATCGCTTTTCCCTTAGCCTGCGTAAATGCAGGATCATATATTTCGGCAGATTCGAGGGCAAAGGCGGTAATAGAAGTCAGCATATGCTTGTCAGCAGCTTGGAACAGTGAGGACAGGTTTATTTTTTTGATCCGCTCTGTGTCGGGGGTCATGCCGTTGACGGCACAAGACACAAGATAAATGACTTCATCCATATTCTTTCGATATTCTTGCTTGTTCATTTCTCTTTCACTCCATTCTCCGTGAATTCAAGTACTCTGTCGCATATTGCAAAGGCAGCAGGGCGGTGGGTTACGATAATGACGGTTTTATTTGTCATTTTTCTAAGGTTTTCAAGCAACTGTTTTTCCGTGGCAACATCAAGTGCGCTTGTCGCTTCATCGAGGATCAACACAGGACTGTCGGAAAATATCGCTCTGGCAATGGCAATTCTTTGTGTCTGTCCTTCGGAAAGCCCGGTACCTCGTTCACCGAGAAGGGTATCTACTCCGTCATCAAGGGCCAAAACGAAATCATCCGCACAGGCAATTTTCAGTGCCTGCATGATTTTTTCATCATCCTCTTTTTGCGATCTGTCAGCAAAGGAGACAGCCTCTCTGATTGTACCGCTCATTAGTTTGTTGCCTTGCGGAACATAGGCAAACATTCTGTGCCATTTTGGTGATAATTCTTCAATGCTACTGTCCTTTGTGCGGATAAAGCAACTGCCCGAATCGGGGCGGTAGATACACATTAGCAGTTTTATGACAGTAGATTTTCCGCAGCCGCTTTGCCCTGTGAAAGCTGTATAATCCCCTTTTTTAATTTCCAGGGAAATATCTTTCAGTACAACCGGCATATTGTCCTTTGCGGCGGTTTTAACACTGTCGGATGGGGGATAGTAGGTAAATTCTGCATTTTTAAGGCCGAAGGAGGTCATATGATCGGTGTAGAATTCTGTCACGCTGTTAAGATTCATCGGAGGTTCGACGCTGTCATCTGCAAATTCTTCAATTTCCATAAGTCGTTCCGCACTGGCTGTCATTGCATAAAATTTTGGGAGGTAGCCTGTGATATTCGCAAAGGGGGACTGTATCTGTGAAATGAGCTGTGTGATTGCTGTCAGCGTTCCGTAGGTGATCGTACCGGTCAGGATTCCCCAGCCGCAGTAGCAGACACCTAAAAGGTATATTCCGTTGATCCCTGCGCCGAAACCGATATTGCAGAAATTAGAAAAATGATTTTTTCGCATTCTTTCGGCTTTGTGTTCATGGGTTTTGGTTGTCATTTCCGTTTCTGTCTGATGTTCGGCAGAAAAAGAGCGGATCATCATCATATTGCCGAGAGTTTCCTGTAAAAATATCCTCAGACTGCCGTCTTTTTCCTGAACATTCTTGTGCAGGCGTTTCAGTATTTTTCGGAAAGCGTAGGTGAAAAAAATAATTATCGCACCGCCGGGGAGGAGGATACACGCAAACATCGGCTGCAAAATGATAATCATGACAACGGCACCGATCATTTTCACTGCCATTCCTGCAATACCGGGAATGATTTCTGTATAGCCCTCTGCCACAACGACTGTATCGTTTGTGAGTCGGTTGAGCCATTCGCCCGAATGAACCGTTGCGACACTTGCAAAATCTTTCACAAGCAGATTTTTCATCAGGCGTTCTTTAAAGATATTCTCAATGCTTGATTTCGACAGTTCGTTCAGAAAACGTATGATTGCTCTCATAGCAAGCTGTGCGAGAACAAGCAGTATGATAAAGCCGACATTCAGGAAAAATCCGTCTGTGCTTTTGTTGACCGCACAATCGACAATATTTCTCAGCAGCAGGGCATAGAGAACGCCGCTTGCGCCGTGCAGGGTCTGCACAAATATTAGTATAAGAATGTAAA
>ONGS01000071.1 GCA_900317395.1 uncultured Eubacteriales bacterium
CGAGGGGGGCTTAGGAAGTTACCGTTACAAAGAACTTAAGTGGGGAGAATAATCCCCAAACTTCTTACATTGACAGAAATCATAGTTGACTGTTATAATTAAGTGGTGATACTGCTATGAAACATAGAGAGGGTGGAGTATTTTATAAAGCAAGAGAATTGCGTAAAAATATGACGCCGCAGGAAAGAAAGCTATGGTATTGTTATTTAAAGGATTCCGGTATACACTGGAACAGACAAAAAGTAATTGGCGGTTATATAGCTGATTTTTATTGTCATAGTGCAAAGCTTATTATTGAACTTGATGGTTTACATCATTATTCGATAGACGGACAGGAATACGACACATTGCGAACCAAGATTATAAATACATATGAGATAAAGGTTTTTCGTTTCCTGAATTATGAGATAGATAATGATTTTAAGAATGTATGTATGAAAATTGCTGATGTAGCCTGTGAAAGAATGGCATGAAAAACCAATTCGGTGAGCCTCAAAAAAGCAAGGAGAATGACGGCGATGACTGCAATTCAGAAGCAGGTAATGAAACCCGTTGAACAGCCGTCAGACGAAGAAATTTCCGAAAAGCATAATTCATTAAAAAACCTTGAAAGGATAATGAAATTGAATCACCTTAAAGCAAAACACCTTGTGATTTTTGCACTAATCGGCTGTCTGTATTTTGCAGGCATTGCGGCGATACTCTACCCCATGATAAGCAATGTGTATTCGCTTTCAACCTCAAAAACGGTTATTTCCGATTACGAGACGGCGGTGGCAGAGATGCCCGACAAGGTGATTGAAACAAAGTTTAAAAACGCAGAAAAATATAATTCAGATATCGCAAAAGGTATTTTTAATGATGGTTTGGAAAAATCACTTTGTGATAATGACGGTTTGATGTGCTATGTCGATATCCCATCAATCAGCGTTTATCTTCCTGTTTATTACGGCACAACAGACGAGATTCTCCGGAAAGGCTGTGGTACGCTTGAAAATACCTCTCTGCCTGTCGGCGGAAAAAGTACTCACAGCGTTATTTCAGGTCACACAGGTCTCCCGTCTGCCGATATGTTTACAAAACTTGACCAGATGGAGAAAGGCGAGGTTTTTTATATTCACGTTCTCGACCGTATCCTTGCCTATAAAGTTGTTAATATTGAAGCAGTAACACCCGATAAAACCGAGCTTCTGGAAGTTGTCAAAGGCAAGGATTACTGTACACTTCTCACTTGTACTCCTTACGGCATCAATGACAAACGTCTCCTTGTTCGTGGCGAGCGTATCGCCTATAATTCCGAAACAATTCAGACAAAGCCTGCTGCAGCATCCGCAGGAAGTGATGCCGATGATGAGCTTGCGGTCGTAGTACGCAATCATGTGGCTGTGATTGTTGCTATAGCACTCCTGGCAATTCTTGTTTATATTGCAGCCCTTTTATGGCTGATATATACCATTATAAAACGCAATTCTGCTCCGCCGAAGCATCTCAGGAAAACGGAGGATGAAAATGGCGACCACCCTTAAAAAACAAATCAAACGCAGACTTCCGCTTGTGTTTATCTTCCTTGTACTCCTTGCCGGCGTAGCACTCTTTATGTATCCTATCGTCAGCAACTGGTACGGCGAATATACCGCTAATACCGAGATTACAAGCTATGATACTAAAATCCAACAGGTCGGAGACGATGTGATCAAAAAAATGCAAAAGGCAGCTGAGGACTATAATACTGCCCTTGCTGACCATGATTCTAAAAAAATATCTTCTACTGATTATAATTCCCTTCTCGCTGTCACAGAAAGTATAGGTTATATAGAAATACCGAAAATCAATGTTTATTTGCCGATTTATCACGGTATGGATGATGATGTTCTCCAGAAAGGCGTTGGCCACATGGAGGGTACATCTCTTCCCGTTGGCGGAAGAAGCACTCATGCGGTTCTTGCGGGTCATACGGGTCTGCCCTCGGCAAATCTGTTTACTGACCTTGATCAGCTTGAAAAAGGCGATACATTTTATATTCATGCACTTGATAAGGTGCTTGCCTATGAGGTGGATCAGATTAAAACAGTGCTTCCTTATCAAACCGAGGATATCCAGATACAGGAAAAGGAAGACTATGTCACCTTGATCACCTGCACCCCTTACGGTATCAACAGCCACCGCCTTCTTGTCCGTGGCACCCGTGTTCCCTATAAAACACAGGATATGGCGCACACAAACCCTTGGCCTGTCGTTCATAAGGAACAGCAAAAGATTCCGTTCAGAACGATCGTTTGGTATGCGGCTCTTATCATCATTGTAATTGTTATTTTAGTAATTTTGTTAATTCTTTTTATTCCTGTTTTTCATAAAAGAAAACGAAATAAAGAGGACGAACTGCCCGAAGAACCTGCGGCTGATCCGCCCGAACAATCAGGCTCTTAGGCTCGTTTATTTGGAGGAATTGTTATGAAAAAACACACAATCAGAAAACTTTCGGCACTGTTTATGACCTTATGTCTTGTCCTTCTTTCGGTTATGCTTCCGGCTCATGCAGTTGATTCCGACCGTACCACAGGAACGATAAGGGTCACAGTCGATTCCCGATTTGAAGGAATCCCCCTGTACTTAATTGAAATCGGCTCTTATGAAAATGACGAAATTATCTTCAACCCGGAATATGCAGACCTCGGCATTACTGTTGATTCATTTAATACAAGCAAAGGTGTTATTGAAGCGGCCGATACCGCATCCGACTATGCAAGAGATAATAATATTCAGGGGACTGTCGGAAGAATTGATATGGACGGCGAAATACTCTATAAAGATGTTCCGCTCAATAAACTCTATCTGATTATGCAGCCGATCGGGCAGGAAATTGTTACTGTTCAGCCAATTATCCTTACAATGCCCACAGTGGATGCTGATCAAAACACAATTTATGATGTTACTATTAAAGCCAAAAACGTTGATAAAGAAAACGAGCTATATAAAGGCGCAGTCATTCTCAACAAAGTGGGCGATGATAACCGTGTTCTTGAAGGCGCAGATTTTACCTTGTGGCGTAAGATTTACTATACCGATCCCACAAAGATTAAAGATGATCTCGAAACAGGTGAGGATGATACCGGTACATATTACTGGAAGCATATCGGCGAAACTCTTACCACCGACAGTAATGGTCAGATCTCTGTAAGCGGACTTCCTTTTGCTGACTATCGCTTTATCGAAACAGCAGCTCCCGACGGATATATTCTTGACGATACTCCAGAGGAGTTCACCATTTCAAAGTATGGTACAATTAAAGTTGAAAACGATTTCTATGTCAAAGATGCCGGTTCTCCTGTGATTCTTACTGTTGAGAATGTGAGTATTACAGAAAGCTCTGAGTCCGAATCCTCTGAGCCGGTTGAAAGCATTCCGTCCACACCCGAGTATTCCGAGGAATCCGAGTTTTCCGGAACAACATCTCAGACTGAAATAACTAACTCAACGGTTGCTCCCGGAATCAGCGTTACAGCAAATGAAAAACCTGTCTGGGAAATCACAGGTCAGGATATCACACAGTTTATTATCATCGGTGTTATTGTTGCCGTTTCCCTTGCCGTTATTATACTTCTCTTTGTAACAAGCGGTAAAAAGAAAAAGAAATAATAATTGATAATAATTTCCGGCGGTACATCTTTTTGATGTGCCGCTATTTTTAATGATTGTTGATTTTATACAATTTTTTCGCTAAAATATTATCTTGTTGGTAATAAAAAGTTCTTGATTTTACTTACCAAAACAGTTTATTATAGTATTGATAACATTTATTTATGTTTTTGATTTGAAAGGATACTCTATGAATAATACCGAAAATAATTCACAAAAAAATGAAGATACTTCCGAGCGTCAAAGCTTCTTTCATCTTCCGAAAATACTGAAAATTGATTTTGACAAGCCTGTTCCTTTTAAACAGCAGTTTGCTTTTATGGGTACCATTCTGGCGATATCCTGCCTGCTTTTTACTGTGGTTTATATTCAACAGTTGATTTCGGGTAATGTAGCTTCTGCTGAGGATGGCAGTACAACGCCTGCCGCAAGTGATGAAGTTTCAGAAAATACTGCTTCCGACAACTCGTCTTCCAAAGAAGAAGACGTAAATCCCCAAAAACCACAGAAGAAGGTAACAAAAATCTCAATAGCAGGTGCTGATATTCTGAATAAAATGACAACTGTTGAAAAATCTCCCGAAGATATTCATAAAGGTCCACTGATCCTTGTTAACAAGGATTATTCTTCCGTACTGGACGGTGAAAATATCACAATGCTGTGTGATGAAAAGTCCGATTCCTATGTTCTTTCGGATAACACAGTGGGTGTGGATGCAGAAATTATTCCGCACCTGAATAGTATGTTGGATGATTTTGCGTCTTTATACGGAGAAACCGATATTATGATTGCCTGTGGCTATAGGGGTTATGAAACGCAGTTAAGTCTGTATGATGATGAATTGAATGACAATGATACCGAAGGCAACCAATTGGTAGCCCCGCCGGGTTACAGTGAGCACCAGACAGGGTATGTATTTGATTTTGACCTGAATCTTTCAAATGGTGGCAAAGCCGGCATTAATTATGACGGTCAAGGCGATTACGCATGGATCAACAATAACTGTGGCGAATATGGCTTTATTCTCCGCTACCGTGAGGGTAGAGAGAATATTACAGGCTATCTTTTTGAGCCGTGGCATTTCCGCTATGTAGGCTACCCGCACTCCGAGTATATTGAGGATAATGATATTGCCTTTGAAGAATATATGGAGCTTCTCCATAAGCATAATGATGAAGATGCCATTCTGATGGAGGATCATGAAGGTCATAAGTGGTGCATATATTATGTTGAGGGGGACGAATATGATACCACAAATGTCCCTGTTCCTGCAAATTACGAATATGAGATTTCCGGCGACAATCAGGGCGGTTTTATCGTAACTGTTGATTTGGATAAATGATGAAATACATCGACTCACCTGAGTCGATGTATTTTACTTTGTTGGTGAATTTCGGCAAAAATTTTTTTAACAATTATATGAATTTATGCATAAAGACTTGAAAAAATGGTGGAAAAATAGTATAATCCAATTGTACGACTTATTGTGAGGTGAAATGATTGGAATTAGGTGATATTGTCAGACTTGTGACGGCAATTTTGTTTTTTCTTGCGGTAGTTGCACTGATTATAATTATTTTGGTAATAAGAGCAAAAGTAATCAGATATCAGAAGCAATGGGGATTGCAGGCAAGAGGAATTTTCAGCGATATCAACTCAGCAAATGATGTCGGAAAAAATCCGGCTTCACTTAACGGTATGGATAGAATCTATATCCCGAAAATACAAAAGGATTTTCCTGATTTTCAGCTTGCACCGGTGATACCACAGGTGGAAACTTTTATCAAAACATTTCTGGACAGTGTAGAGGATAAGGATACGTCTGCACTTGAAAAGCTGTCGATTGCACCGAGTCTGATCGACAGAGCCGAGGAGATTATCAAAGATGTCAATTCTCAGGGACTGGATGTGTACTATGATAATATTGTCATCCATAAAACCGTCATCAGTGAGTATGTCAGGGAACACGGTATGGTGATTATCAGATTTCAGTCAGCAGTCGGTTATCTGCACTATGCCGAAAATAAAAAGGGTAAACTTGTCAGCGGAAGTAAGGAAGTAGCAGAGGAAACGGTATATGTTACCTCCTATGCACGGATACTTGATTCCGAGTTGGCAAGACAGTCGGGTGTGATCGATGTTATAGGTCTCAACTGCCCGAACTGCGGTGCACCGCTGAGATCATCCGATGTTACCTTCTGCGAATTCTGCGGAACGGGCGTATCAAATATGACCGAGGATGTCTTTGGCTGGACATTTACGGATATAAAAGAAAAAAACAGAATGACCAAAAAATTATTTTAACAAAGGAGATGCTTTAAAATGGGAATTATCAAAGCAGCGATGAATACGGTCGGAGGAGCTCTTGCTGATTCATGGCTTGAAGTAATTGAGCCAAGTGATATGAATAGCACAACGGTTATGTGCCCGGGTGTCAGCAAAGCAAGAAACGATAAGAGAAATACAAACACAAAGGGTACGGCTAACAATATCTCAAACGGATCTATCATTCATGTATATGATAACCAGATGATGCTTTTGATCGATGGCGGTGCGATTGTCGACTATACGGCCGAACCGGGTTATTTCGAGGTCAAGAATTCCGCACAGCCGTCTCTTTTCAATGGTCAGTTCGGCGATTCTCTGAAAGAGGCTTTTAACCGCTTTAAGTTCTCGGGTGTTACACCTACGGCACAGAGAGTTGTATATATTAACTTAAAGCCGATGGAGGGTATCAAATACGGTACAAAAACACCAATTAACTACTATGATGCCAATTATGATATCGATGTCAACGTTCGTGCATTTGGTAAATTCTCGCTTGAAATCAGCGATCCGCTCAGATTCTACAAGACGATAATTCCGACTTCCGATGTTACCAATATGCGTCCTGTTGATATGGAAACGCTGACAAACCAAAGATGGGACAGCGAATTTTTGACAGCTCTCCAGCAGGCTCTTACAGAGCTTTCAGCTCAGGGTGTCAGAATTTCTCAGATCGGTATGTATAACTCCAAGCTGGTTGAAACGCTGAAAGTTGTACTGAAAGATACATGGAATGACAGAAGAGGTATCGAACTTTGTGAAGTCGGTATTACTGTTTCTTATGATGACGAAACCAAAGAACTTCTTAAAGAGAGAAACAAGGTTGCTATGTTCAACAACCCTGCTATGAGAGAAACAATGGTACAGAAAAATATTTCCGAGGGTCTCAGAGATGCAGGCTCTAATGCCAATGGTGCAATGGCAGGCTTTATGGGCATGGGCATGGGCATGAACTTTGCAGGCGGTTATATGAATAACGCTTCTAATGCCAATATGCAGCAGATGCAGATGCAGCAGCAACAGCCTGTACAGCAGCAGCCTCAGTATCAGCAGCAACCCGTACAGCAGCAGCCTGCTCCTCAGGCACAGCCCACAGCAGCTGTTTCAGGTGGTTGGGATTGTGAATGCGGCAAAACAGGAAATACGGGTAAATTCTGCGCTGAATGCGGAAAGCCGAAGCCGGTACCGGTACAGAGCGGTTCATGGACCTGTTCCTGCGGTGCTGTTAATTCGGGCAAATTCTGTGCAGAATGCGGAAAGCCTCGTCCTGCTGACAAACCAAAGAAAATCAAGTGTGATAAGTGCGGATATGAGCCTGATATGTCAAAGCCTATCCCGAAATTCTGTCCGGAATGTGGCGACCCGATCAATGAGGCGGATTTTGTCTGATTAAAATGAACAATTGAGAATCATTGCCGCACTTTGTGTATCGGTGCGGCAATTATATTACATATGTTGTAAGAAAAGGGGTGTAGGCATTAGCCGACGCTTATGGAAGCAATTTCGTATAAATGTATTAACTGCGGAGGCCCTTTGCAGTATGATGCCAAAAAGTTGAAATTTGCCTGCGAATACTGTCAGAGCGATTTTACCGAGCAGGAGCTGGAAAAGCATTTTGGTAAGCTTGATGAAAAACTCAATGAAGAATCGAAACCCGAACCGGAACAGGCTGCGGAAGGTACAGATGAATTTTATCAGCAAGCGGCTTTGTATGTATGCCAAAGCTGCGGTGCAGAGGTAATAGCGGAAACCAACACGGCGGCAACTTTCTGCGTATACTGTCATAATCCGATCGTTCTTTCCAACAGGCTTGCAGGAAACTTCAAGCCGAACAGGGTCATTCCATTTAAGATCTCCGAAAAGGATGCCAAGCAGAGATTTCTTGATTTCTGCGGAAAGAAAAAATTTCTTCCGAAAGATTTTCTTTCGGAGGGTCAGATGGAAATGATGAAGGGTGTGTATTACCCATATTGGCTGGTAAATTCCAAAAAGCGTGGCGGAATCAGAGCTACGGGTAAAATACGCCGTAAATGGAGAGAGGGCGATTATGAAATTGAAGAAACGAAGATTTATAAAATCGTTCGTGCTGGTGATATTGATTTCAAAAATTTCCCCCATGCAGCGTTAAAAGACCCTGATAATAAAAAGGCACTGAAATATGTCAATCCGTTTGATGACGACGAAGCTCGTCCGTTTACCATGTCCTATTTATCGGGATTTCTTGCAGAAAAGCGTGATCTTGAAAGAAAGGACGCACAAAGTGACGTAGACAAAGAGCTTGAGAAATATGCAGAGAAAATCTACAGAGAAACTATTAAAGGCTATGATTCTGTTACGGTTGACGGTATGGATTTGTCAACCTTGAATGAATCATGGGCATATGCCTTGATGCCGGTGTGGGTTATGACCTTTAAATACAAAGATAAGGACTATATGTACGCAATGAACGGACAGACGGGCAAAAACTACGGTGAATTGCCTGTCAGTGCTGCTAAGCTTGCGGCTTTCGGTATTGCGTTATTTCTAGTGATATTTATCATTTCTGTGTTGGGGGGATATTTGCTATGAATAAGGGTAAAACATTTGCAAGGATCTTTGTGCTTATTATGGCAGTGCTTTCTATATCACTTTTTTCCTTCGGTGTTTATGCTTACGGAGAAAATATTGATGAACCCGAAGAAACAACGGCTGCGTGTGAGGATTATCAGACACTCTCGACATCTGATTCAGATATACCAAATCTTGGAAAAATAATATTAGTGTCTTTTGCAATCGGAGTAGTTGTTTCCGGTGTAACGGTGTTTATTATATTTAGGAGTTATAAAACCAACGGTCAGACAGAACCGTATACTTATAAGAAAAAAGCACCTTTGACTCTTACAAAGTCAGAAGATGTTCATGTTGACACGAAAATTGTCAGAAAAAAAATTGAAAGAGATAATCGCTGAAAATAAATTTTCTGTAATGGCGATCATGGGGGTTTTATGAGATTTGATGTAATGCCTGTGGCTACCGAAAAGCAGATCATTGAGGTGGAAGAAGCTGCCAATCATGTATGGCACAATTATTACAAGGATATTTTTTCACCCGAGCAGATACGCTATATGCTTGAAAAGTATCAGTCAAGAGAAGCACTGAAAAATCAGATGTCGCAGGGCTATATTTATTATATGCTTCTTGCTGATGAAAAACTGGCAGGTTATATGTGCGTTTTAACGCAAAGTGACTATATGTTTCTTGCAAGGTTGTATATCAAGGCAGAATATCGCCGTCAGGGACTTGCCAAACGGACGATTGCGCACCTTGATTCTATTTATTCTAATCCCGAACTTGGATTTAACCATGTCAAAAAAATGCGGTTGAGAGTAGAGCGTAATAACAATTTTGCTATCAATGTTTATGAGCATCTTGGGTTTTATAGGGTCAAATCTGTTGATACAGATATTGGAAACGGCTTTGTATGCAAAGAATATGTAATGGAACGAATCATACCGATGAATAAAGGCAATCATTATGGGAAATAAACTTAAGCTTTATATTAAAAATCTGCATGAATTTTTAGACAGCGGCAAAATAATTGACGATCCTGAAGCTTTTAAAGTAGAGCTCCTTAGAGAGATTCAGTTTTGGCAGCATGAAAGATTCATACATCTGATCGTCACGTTTTTGTTTGCCATTGTAACAGTAGCAGTACTGCTTGTTATGGTTTTTTATGCAAGTATTCCGCTATTTGCACTGTTCGTAATGCTTCTTGTTCTTCTTTTACCGTATATCAAACATTATTATATACTGGAAAACGGTGTCCAGACGCTTTATGTGATGTATGAGGAAGTAACACGCAGGTATCCGAAAGCAGGTGTACCCGATGTTTGTGTTCCGACTGAATATGGCGTAAAAGTTGCACCATTTAAAAAATAACATAATAAAAACGACCGGTTCTTACGAATCGGTCGTTTTTATTAATTGTTATCGTCGACATCAACTGCTTCTGCATCAATATATTCTGTGCTTTTCTTTGTACGGGCTTTTTTTCCTGCTTTTTTGAATTCTTCCTTTGCTTCTTTAAAAGTTTTTGATATATAAGCGATTGTCAGAAGATCCCATACACCATCAATAATCAGTGAGATTCCAATAAACATCATCAGGATGTTGGAGGCTTCACCGAAGGGATTAACAAACGAGATGACGCTTGCAATGATCATCACAATCGCAGCGGCGGCCTGAAACCAGCGGCCTTTGGAATCGTACTTTGAAAATTCCAGTGCATACTGTAATTTCAGTACTGCGCCGATAAACAGAATAATAGAAAGTGCGGCAGTAATAAAGGCTGCCAATACATTAGGTTGAATCAAGATATAAACGCCAAAGCCAAGGAGAGCACAGCCCTGAACCAAAGCAAACGAGCCAAAAATCTCATTATGTCTAAGCTTTATGTAATCAATTATTTTGAAAACACCCCAGACAGAAAGTACTGCACCTAAAGCACGGCAGATAATCTCTTTGGACTGAGCCGGATATACCACAAGCAGAATACCTAAAAGAACGATACCGACATTGATCAGCACAAATTCTCTTGAGATACGTTTTGCTTTTTTCTTGATATCTTCAATATTCATATAAAAGCCTCCTTGATTTTGATAAGTTATCTATATTATATCATTTGTTAATTAAAAAAGAAATAGCTATTTATAAAAATGTTTAATAAAAGCGGTGCAGTCATGCACCGCTTTGTTGTCAAAAAATGAGTGAGACGATAAGCCGGGTTCTGTCGTGAACAGCCATCTATCTTGGCAGCCCGTTGCCGGTACTGCTCAATGCCACCTGCTGAAGCCATCGGGCCGATGAATACACTTCGCTGCGGTGTTGCTCCGGATAGGGTTTACATGGCCACACAGTCTCCTGTATGCCGGTGAGCTCTTACCTCGCCTTTCCATCCTTACCTGCATATAATGCAGGCGGTTTATTTCTGTTGCACTTTCCCTGGGGTCACCCCCGGCGGCCGTTAGCCGTTATCCTGCCCTGAGGAGCCCGGACTTTCCTCGGGTGCGGCCTTTCGGCACTGCATCCGCGACTGTTTATCCCACTCAATATATCAATTATAATATAAAATTGCCCGATTGTCAAACCAAACAAATCCGGAGGGGCGCCGGTGAAAAGTTGGTGCAAAATTTATCTAGGACATTATGGTGCGGCAATAAAATAATGGTTTTTAATAAACTTGAGCGCGAAATAGGGGTCCGGCGGCTCGCCGGTGAAAAATATTTTATCAAGTTAACAGCGTGTGCGAAGTTTCCTTGGCACACGCTATTTTCTGTTTTGTATGAAATTCAAACTTGTATTAGCAAATAAGTTTGGCATTGTTTGTGTTCCGTTTTTTCGTGTATAAAAAGCAGGGAACATGAAAGTTCCCTGCGAAATTTTGTCAGATTCTTGCTACACCTGTCTTTTTTGCAGCTTCAATAACAGCCTCGGCAACTGTCTGACCGATTCTTTTATCAAAGGCATAGGGGAGAATGTACTCCTCATTAAGTTCGTTTTCCGAAACAATAGAGGCAATGGCATATGCTGCTGCTGCCTTCATTTCAGCATTAATCTCTTTTGCACGGCAATCAAGAGCACCACGGAAAATGCCGGGGAAACACAACACATTGTTGATCTGGTTTGGAAAATCCGAACGGCCTGTGCCGATTACTCTTGCGCCTGCTGCTTTTGCGAGGTCAGGCATAATTTCGGGTGTTGGGTTTGACATAGCAAATACGATCGCATCCTTATTCATGGATCTTACCATATCTTCGCTTACGATATTCGGAGCGGAAACACCGATAAATACATCGCTGCCTTTCATTGCATCAGCAAGTGTGCCGGTGAGATGTTCACGGTTTGTGATTGCTGCCATTTCCTGTTTAGCGGAATTCAGTCTTTCGTCACCCTCACAGATAACCCCCACGCTGTCACAAAGAACCAAATGCTGTACGCCCATGCGCATAATCAGTTTTGCGATTGCAATACCTGCCGAGCCTGCACCATTAATAACAACCTTGATATCCTTGATATCTTTCTTGACGATTTTCAGCGCATTAACAAGTGCTGCGGAAACGACAACAGCTGTACCGTGCTGGTCGTCATGGAACACAGGAACATCGCATACTTCTTTGAGTTTCTTTTCAATCTCAAAGCATCTTGGTGCAGCTATATCTTCAAGGTTAATGCCGCCGAAGCTGCCGGAAATCAGGTATACTGTGCGGACAATTTCGTCTACATCTTTTGAGCGGACACAAATCGGGAAAGCATCAACATCGCCGAATTCCTTGAACAGCGCACATTTGCCTTCCATAACGGGCATACCTGCCTCGGGACCGATATCTCCAAGACCGAGAACAGCTGTACCATCGGTAATAACTGCCACAAGGTTATTTCTTCTTGTGAGCTTAAAGGATTTATCATAATCCTTCTGTATTTCAAGACAAGGCTCTGCTACGCCGGGTGTATAGGCGAGAGAAAGCTCCTCGGAGTTTGTGATCGGCGCACGGGAGATGACCTCGATCTTGCCGTTCCATTCATAATGTTTTTCCAGTGATTTTTGTCTGATATCCATTTTAAGTTTCCTTTCTTTGATGTCAATTTCGCTATGTAGAGTACATAAAAATTATAGCATAATTATTCCTGAAATTCAACGTTGCTGTTTAAGAATAATAGATTCTCATATAAAATTATCACTCTAACAATATTATTGCCCACTTTAAGTATAAAACCTGAAATATGGATAGGTGTTATAAAGAAACAAAACCTTCTATGCTTTTTACTTTGCATAGAAGGTTTTGTTTCTTATTCTTCACTCAGTTGAAACACTGCACTTGAAGCATCGCTGGGCATACGCCAGTCGCCACGAGGAGAAAGTGTTACTGTGCCGACTTTTGGACCGTCGGGCAGGCAGGAGCGCTTGAACTGCTGTTGGAAGAAACGTCGAATAAAAATTTTAAGCCATTTTTTGATGGTTTCGTTATCGTAAACACCCTCAAAGGCAATTTTGGCCATTCGATATATCTTATCGGCAGTGAATCCGAAACGCACAAAATAATACAAAAAGAAATCATGCAGCTCATACGGACCGACAAGGTCTTCAGTTTTCTGTGCGATCTCGCCGTCCTTTGGCGGTAATAGTTCAGGGCTGACAGGTGTATCAAGTATGTCGAGAAGTGCTGTTTTCAGCTGTCCTTGCATATGGTCAGCTTCAAATGCAGTGAGGTGACGTACAAGTGTTTTGGGAATAGAAGCATTGACGGCATACATTGACATATGGTCGCCGTTATAGGTCGCCCAGCCCAGAGCAAGCTCCGAGAGGTCGCCTGTTCCGATGACAAAGCCACCGTTTTTGTTGGCAATATCCATCAACACTTGTGTACGCTCTCTTGCCTGACCGTTTTCAAAGGTAACATCAAAGTTTTGGGCATCTTGTCCGATATCCTTAAAATGCTGTGTGACAGCCTTTGAAATATCAATATCCTTAAAACTTACACCATAGTTTTCGGCGAGAATTTCGGCATTGCTTTTTGTGCGCTTGGTTGTGCCGAAGCAGGGCATTGTCACAGCAATAATATCCTTTCTGTCACGTCCGAGCATATCCATCGCATGAACCGCAACAATCAGTGCGAGGGTAGAATCCAAACCGCCGGAAAGACCAATAACAACGCTTTTGGCATTAGTGTGTTCAATTCTTGTGGCAAGTCCTGTTGCCTGAATGGTGAGTATCTCTTCACAGCGCTGCTCAAGATTGATCTTGCTTTCGGGAACAAAAGGGGTTCTGCTGATATAGCGGTTGAGGTTCAAATCTTCAGGATCAAGATCAAAGTACTCAGAGCAGTTGTCATCTTCTGAAACAAAGGTATTGGAGCGTCTGCGTTCGTATTCAAGCTTTTGCAAATCAATATCGGCATAAGTGATACCCGTTGTAAAACGTTTTGATTCCGCAAGAAGTGCACCGTTTTCGCAAATTAAGTTGTGACCCGAAAAAACAAGGTCGGTTGTACTTTCGCCGAGTCCTGCACTTGTATAAACATAGGCGGAAAGAAGTCTTGCTGAGGTGGATTTTACTAACATTCTTCTGTAGTCTGCCTTACCGATTACTTCATCACTTGCAGATAGATTAGCGATGATCAGCGCACCGTCTTTGGCAAGTTTACCTGACGGAGGTTCGGGCGTCCATAAGTCCTCACATATTTCAACAGCAAACCTGAATTCCGGGATCTGATTACATTCAAAAATGATATCCTGTCCCAAGGTAAAAAATTCTCCAAATAGTTCAAAGCTAATATCTTTTGCAGGGGTAAAGTGTCTTAGTTCGTAAAATTCAGAATAGTTGGGGATATTTTTTTTTGCAGTCAGACCGAGAAGCTTTCCTTTGCATATTACTGCCGCACAATTAAATAATGAATCTTTTGCAGAAATCGGGAGTCCCACAAGAATTACTGAATTCAGATTCTTTGTTTCTTCAATAATTTCCGCAAGTGCCTTTTCTGCTGAAACAAGCAGGGAGCGCTGTAAAAACAGATCAGAGCAGGTATATCCTGTAATGCATAATTCGGGAAAAACAATCAGTGAAGCACCATTTTCAGAAGCTTCCTTTGCCTGGGAAATAATTGCCTTTGCATTGCTGGCGCAGTCTGCTACTTTAATCTTTGGAGTAGCGCAGGCAACACGTAAAAAACCGTCTTTCATAAAAATCCCACCTTGTGATAATGAATTTGAATTGCTGTTAAAACCATAGGACACAAATTGACACCGGCGGCGCGCCGGACGTCTTTCATAAAAATACCTCCATAGCAATTGCTATGGAGGTATTATACCATATATTTGAAACTCAAACAAGTTTATTATGTCATTTCAAACCAACTGATTTTTTCTTTTAAGGGCGGCTCGGCGGATACTGCGGCAGCGATCGGGGACGTTGTCGTGAGTCAGAATTGCATGGTATTCATAGGAGGATACATAGCTCATTCCGAGACCAATGATAAGCCAGAATATGACAACTCTGTATGAGATATCGACAAGCAATGCGACTTCAAACATGGAATACACACAATATGCGGCACAGAAGGCGATAACCAGCATAAGAACTCTGCCGTCCGTTTTTACCTCTTTGCGGTAGCGGAATAACGCTTTCAGCATTGCTTTTGCTACTGTTATTGCCAAAACCATAAACAGGAAAAATCCGACAAGACCGTAGCTTATAATAATTGTCATTAATCCATTATGGAAATCCGTATATTTCAGACCGCCGACATATTTTTCGCCGTAGTCAACAATATTTGCCTTTCCGATTCCCATGATCGGGAATTCTGTGAACAAGCCGAGAGATTGTTTCCATATCACAAATCTGCCACTGTCGATGTTTTTGTTTTGATGTGCAAAGGTTGTTTTCGGTTCGTCATCGGGGCGTATAACTACCTCGCCGTCGGGCGAAGCTGTAACGCCCGTAGAAATCTGTGCGTCAGGCGCTGACATACTGAGAAGCTGAGAAACACCTGCCTGCAACATTGTTCTTGCCGAAAGAAGCACTGCGGCGATAACCATACAGGCAAGAACCAGTGCTATGATTCTGAAAATAAAACCAATAATACTCCGCTTGTAGCCTTTGAAAATAACGTAAAAGGCAATAAAGCAGAAATAGACGATAAACATCAGTAAAGAGTCATTGGAATCCGAGAGGAAAACAGATATGACATTAATCAGCATACAGACAATATAGTAAATTTTAAACTTTAAAGTCAGTCTGTTGGAGGAATGACGAATCGCCCACATGATATTACAACAGATAAATGCCATAATTGCATAGAAAGCTGTTACATTGGCATTGAATAGTATACCAACAAATCTGTTTTCGTGAATTGCAAAGGAATCTCCGCTGATATCAAAGCCCTTTGGAAAAAGTGCAAGAAGAATAAGACCTGCAATCATTATCAAGGTAGTGACGAAATTGATAAATTCAAACAGTATCAGAATTTCTTTTTTACAGCTGTTTTTACTCCTGCCAGTATGGATACCGTAAAACAGGAAAAAGCATACGCCCATCCAGCATACATAATACAAATTGACCGCTAAATTCGTTTGAAAATGAAGAAAGCAGGAAATAAAGCATGAGCATAAAAACAAATAAATCAGCCTACGGTTTCTTAGCCGCAAAACACGTCGTCTGTATATCATTTTGCTGACAAACAGATATGCGCCCCATATCATGGATAAACCGCATATGACATAAAAATAAAATCGTAGAATATTTAGTGAAGCAAAAAGCAAAGAGCCGATAAAAACAAAACGAAAATTCTGTTCACTATTAAAGAATGTTGTGATTGGATTCGGCTTTTTTGCTGTTACGGCAAGATTCAAATTCTACACCTCCGACGATTACTGTCAAGGGAATTATACATCAAAAATCCGATGAATTCAATCATTAAGTTTTAATTTGTTAATTAATTTTCAAAATTGCTGTCTGTTACCATTTTTTTTGTACTTACCGACATAGTATAAGTATATCAAAATTGCTGTATTATTTGCACGAAAAGCTTCAAAAAATAATAAAAACCGAAAAATAATCTTTTGGCTTGAAAATATAGGTGACATAGTGTAAAATATTAGTAGACACTCATGTAGTACCGGATTTGAGATTTTTAAAATTCTGTAGTGCAATGGGACCGGCGGCTCGCCGTACAGAGAGAATAATTGTTTTTTATACTTGGAGCGCGGGAGTAAATTGATTGGTTTGTGTTCAGAGCGACCGAAGGGTAGCGACTGCGCG
>ONGS01000196.1 GCA_900317395.1 uncultured Eubacteriales bacterium
AGATATTCACTGTTCCAATCGCTTTTGCGAAGGGGAAGTTTTTCTCTGAGAGCGGCTTCATCGATCTGAATAATATTGATTCCGTTGGCTTCAAGGTCAAGAACTTCCTCACGAATGGCAAGAGCAATCTGAAAAGCACTTTCTTTCAGAGAAATATCTTCTCTCGGGAACGACCAATTCAGAATCGTGACAGGTCCTGTCAGCATACCTTTCACAGGCTTGTTCGTTAGACTTTGTGCATAGGATGACCATTTTACTGTCATTGGCTTGGCTCTTGAAATATCTCCCCATACAACAGGCGGCTTAACACATCTTGTGCCATAGGACTGCACCCATGCTTTTTCGGTGAAGATATAACCGTCAAGGCATTCGCCGAAGTATTCAACCATGTCATTTCTTTCAAATTCACCATGTACAAGCACATCTATGCCGATCTTTTCCTGCAATCTGATACAGCTTTCGATTTTTTCTTCAAGAAAATTCTTATAATCCGTTTCGGAAACTTCTCCCTTTCTGAATCCTGCTCTTGTTTTACGCACTTCCGAAGTCTGAGGAAAGGAACCAATGGTCGTTGTCGGGAACAAAGGCAGTTTGAATCTTTCCTTTTGAATTTTCTCACGCTCGGCAAATTCAGGAAGCCTTGTAAAGTCTTTTTCGGATAAAGCTTTTACTTTATTTCTGATTTCGTTATTGCCGCCGAACCTCGGTTGAGCAAAAAGCTCTGCATTTGCCTTATATTCGGCAATTTCAAGTGGGTTTTCAGCTTCAAGGATTCTCTTGATCTCTGCAAGCTCGATCAGCTTTTCACTTGCATAGGCAAAGTGTTTTTTGTATTCATCGGGAAGCTTTGTTTCATTTCTCAGCGTATATGGAACATGAAGCAGAGAACAGGAAGTACCGACAACAAAATTGATTAAAAGATTTTTCAGTTCTTTCAGAGTTTCCAACGTATTTGAATAGTTGTTTTTCCAGATGTTTTTACCATTGATAACGCCTGCAAACAGAATTTTATTCTGCGGGAAACCATTTGTTTTTACAAGCGCCAAAGTTTTTCTTCCCTCAATAAAATCCAGACCGATTCCATCAAAATCAAGTGCATTAATCTCGTTGTAGCAATCTCTGATATCGCCAAAATAAGTTTGCAGAAGAATTTTAACACCGTTTTTCTTATCAAGGATTTTCGTATATAATTCCTGAAAGAAAGCAATATCTCTGTCGGTCAGATCCCGGACAAGATACGGCTCGTCAAACTGGATCCACTCCGCACCAAGCTGTGAAAGCTTTTTGATGATATCAATATACGCATTGATAGCATCTTCTGCAAAATCCTCTTTGGATTTTGTGCCCGTATACCGTGCCAATTCAAGAAAGGTAAACGGACCGATGATAACAGGCTTTGTTTTTACACCATTTTTTAAAGCTTCCGAGAAAAGCTCAAAAGGTTTATTGCCTGAAAGCTTGATTTGTGTATCGTCGTCGATTTCAGGAACCATATAGTGATAGTTTGTATTGAACCACTTTTTCATGGCAAGAGCCTTAACATCGCCCTTTTCGCTTTGATAACCTCTTGCTGCCGCAAAATATTCATCAAGTATCGGCAAACCAAGCTCCTTGTATCTTTTTGGGACAACGTTCAGAAGAAAAGCCGTGTCGAGTACCCCGTCATAAAACGAAAAATCGTTGGATGGGATAAAATCAAGGCCGCTTTCCTGCTGTTCTTTCAAATTTTGCAGTCTTAGTTCTTTAGCAGTGGTTTGCAGTTCAGCTTCGTCAATTTCTCCTCTGAAATATTTTTCACTTGCGAATTTCAGCTCACGAAGCGAGCCAATTCTCGGATATCCGATAATAGATGTTTTCATAATATTTCTTTCCTTTCTCTTTTCGATGATAATATAACTATAAACCTATCAGATTGATATGTAAAATATAAAAAATATGCAGTTATCCATAGATTTTTTCTATGTTTTGTGTTATTATGATTGTACAATCTATTTTTGGAGTGATTGGATGACATTGAAACAGCTTGAATATGTAGTAAAAGCGGCAGAAAAAAATTCGGTGACGGAGGCGGCAAAGGAGCTTTTTATCGCACAGCCAAGTCTTACTTCCGCTATTCATGAGCTTGAGGAGGAACTGGGTATCACGATTTTTTATCGTTCCAAAAGGGGAATCGAGCCCACAAAAGACGGTGATGAATTTCTCGGTTATGCCCGTCAGGTATTGGAGCAAACAAATCTGATTACCGAGCGTTATACAGGAAAAACAGTCGGAAAGCAGAAATTCTGCATTTCCTCTCAGCATTATTCCTTTGTGATAGAAGCCTTTGTAGCGCTTTTGAAAAGCTATCACGGAGATAAATATGAATTTCATATGAGGGAAACACAAACATACAAAATCATAGAAGATGTGTCACATCTGCGCAGCGAAATAGGTGTTTTGTATCTTAACCGATTTAATGAAAGCATTATTAAGAAGACGATCAAAGATAACGGTCTTGTTTTTCACAGTCTTTTTACAGCAAAGCCCCATGTATTCATAGGAAAAAACAATCCGCTTGTAGAAAAAGAAAGCATTATGCTCGAAGATTTGAAACCCTATCCAAGACTTTCCTACGAGCAAGGGAGTCATAATTCGTTCTATTTTTCGGAAGAAATCTTAAGTACGGCTGACAGCGACAAGGATATTGTAGTGTGTGACAGAGCAACGCTTTTTAATCTGCTGGTCGGTCTAAACGGTTATACGATTTGCAGCGGAGTAATCAGCGAGGAACTTAACGGTTCAAATATAATAGCAAAACCGCTTGATGTTGATGATTACATGGAAATTGGTTATATTCTCCCTTCGGGGATAAGACCGTCACTGTTTACGGCAAAATTTATTGATAACCTGAAAAAGACGACTGCGTTCTGACGATTTTTCAATCCCGGCGAGTCGCCTTAATTTAAACAGGGGGACATATGAGGGACTGTGTGGGAATAGAAAACACCACAAAAATCACTTTATAAAAAGTTTTAAATATTAGTTCCACAGTACCACATAAAGGAGGAAATCAATGCAAATAAGAGATTATCAGCTACAGTGAAGTACTTTTCGAAGCCGAAAAACACACAGCCCGATCTGCAAAAAGCTTTTGTGAACTTTTGATGAAATAATACTTATTCCGTTCACGCAGTCTTGACTTGCTGATAAACGCAAAGCAGAATGCGCCTGTTTTCAGTTCGATGAAAGATTGAGTTTTTGGGTTTTGTTTCGGGTTCGAGGTTTATTGTTCCCTACTGTTCGAGTGCTTTGATTTCACTAAAAATATGTGTATCCGGTCAATCAAGAAAATAAATCATAAAAGCACCGTCGCCAATATCATATTTAAGGTGCTTAACGGGTTCAAACTCTATTTGATAATTTTTAGCTGAAATTCTTATTAAACGATTGAAATACGTAAAGATTTGTACTATAATATAGTTAGATTAATTAAACTTTACCGTTTGTAAGGAGAAAACTATTATGTCATCAATAAGAGGAACATTTTTCAAATGCATGATGCGGATGCAGAACATCAATCCGATAATCCACCCTGAAATGCAAAAAAAAATGAAGCAAATGTCAGCAAAATATTCGCATACCAAAACAAAGAAAGGCTATATTCTGGAATGCCTTCAGACTTCTGCCGGTACAAAATACCAACGAATGAGAAAAGAAAACGCAAGATTAACGAAAAAAGTCATCTACTATATTCACGGAGGATGTTATATCAGCGGTCTGACCTATAACTACCGTGATTTCTGTGCCCCATTTTGCGATTTGTCAGAGGGTACAGAGATTGTTCTGCTTGACTATAAGTTGTCACCCGACTATATATATCCTGTTCAACTAAATGAAGCACTTGATTTGTGGAACGAGCTGACGGAGCATCGTCATATCAACCCGGGAAACATTATCCTCGGCGGAGATTCGTCGGGCGGAAATCTGGTTCTTGCCCTTATGCTTCACTTACGTGATCGGAAAAGAGAAATGCCGAATAGTGCTTTTCTGCTTTCTCCGTGGACGGATATGACGGCCTCGGGAGAAAGTTATAAAACAAATTATCAAAATGATGTAGAAATCGGAGATCGCAAGGGCGTTTTTGATGAAGAAACACGAAAAATGTTGCTTGATAGCTATTTGTTTGATTATATAGGAGATGTCGATCGTACAGATCCGTATATTTCACCTGCTTTTGCAGATTATCATAACTTTCCGCCTATGATGCTGTTTGTAGGAGAAGACGAAATGCTGCTTGATGATACGTTGGCGGTTTATCAAAAAGCGAAAAAAGCCGAAGTCGATGTTACTTTGGAAACACAGCCCGAGATGTTCCACAGTTATGTTCTGTACGCAGACTATATGCCTGAAAGCAAGGCTTCGTATCGGACGCTGAAAGAATTTATCCGCAAGCATTTATAACCTATTAAAAAAAGGATACGGTCTTGATTACTTCAAGGCTGTATCCTTATCTTATTATAATGCGTTTAAGATATTGTCATTATTTTTGATAAAAATGCTTTTTATACTTACTTGATTGCGAAAAAACCCGCTTGCATATATGATGTCCATAAAATATCCACAGACTTGAATCCGCATTCTTTTATCAGCTTTAAATGTTTTTCGATGGTAATTGGAAATACTTCTGTTCCTCTGCGGTTAATATGTGATTGAACTTCTTCTTCGGTTTTACCGTTGGATTCCAGAAAACTTTTCCAACGGTTGATACCGATCGATTCGCTCTGAGTTGTTGAAAGAGCAACGTTTTCAAAGGTGATATAGATACCTGATTCCTTGAGTGCTTTAAAACAGCACTCCGTAGCTTTTTTTCGGGTTTCAATGTCAAAATAGTGGTGTGACTGAACGGCTGTTACAATATCAAACTCATTCTCAAAACTCAGATCCTGTGAAGCAATGTTATAATATTGAATATGCTCATTTCCCAATTTATTTTCTGCTGTTTGAAGCATATTTTTCGAGGGGTCACACAAGGTAAAATCTATATTGCCCAAAAATTCTAATGCTTTTTGTGCAAGACTTCCCGTACCGCAACCCGTGTCAAGCCACTTTATTTCATCTTTGTTCAAAGCTTTTACCAAATCAAGAATTTGAAAATGAAACTCCTTGTAATATGGTAACACTGTACTTACACGACTATCATAATCATCGGAGCTGTAAGCGGATAAATTATCTTTCATTTTAGCATTATCTCATTTTTTTGTCAACGGCAATACAGTGATTTTATAAACAAGTATGGTCTGCTTGCTCCTAAAAAATAAAGAAATGAGGTAATAAAATGAAGCACATAAAAAA
>ONGS01000194.1 GCA_900317395.1 uncultured Eubacteriales bacterium
GAAATTGACGGAGTAAGGCAGAAGGCAGGACAGTACATTGATGTTTTCCGTCACTGTCAAAGATGCCGTGCGGATGCAATCGGCGTTCCGGGTGAAAAGGATTACGGCGATCAGATCTATCTGAAACGTATCAGACAAAAGGACACTTTTTCACATGGATAGTATATGACTGCACAAACAAATTGCATATTCGTTAGATAATTTTTCGATGCAGCGTTTGTTATATGTGAGTTAATAAAATATAAAGTTTTGGTTAAGCTTTTTCAAAAGCTTGAGAGGTCCGGGGCGAGCAACTCTGGTCAGGGGCTTGGGGGCGAAGCCACCAACATCCCATACTTAGAAAAGGAGCAAAAAATAATGGCAAAGGAATTAAGACAGATAGCAATATACGGTAAGGGTGGTATCGGTAAATCCACCACAACACAGAATCTTACGGCAGGTCTTGCCGAAAGCGGTAAAAAAGTAATGGTAGTTGGCTGTGACCCGAAAGCGGACTCTACAAGACTTCTTCTTGGCGGTCTTGCACAGAGAACAGTTCTCGATACCCTTCGTGAGGAGGGCGAGGACATCGATCTTGACGCAATTCTGAAAGAAGGCTTCAAGGGTACAAAGTGTGTTGAATCGGGCGGACCTGAACCGGGAGTCGGCTGTGCAGGCAGAGGTATTATCACATCAATCGGACTTCTTGAGCGTCTCGGTGCTTATACGGAAGATCTTGATTATGTATTTTATGACGTACTCGGTGACGTTGTATGCGGTGGTTTTGCAATGCCGATTCGTGAGGGTAAGGCAAAAGAGATCTACATTGTTGCCAGTGGTGAAATGATGGCGCTTTATGCTGCCAACAATATCTCAAAGGGTATCAAAAGATATGCACGCCAGGGCGGTGTTCGTCTGGGCGGTATCATCTGCAACAGCCGTAAGGTTGACAGAGAATATGAAGTTGTAAAGGCATTCGCTGAAGAACTCGGCACACAGCTGATACACTTTGTTCCCCGTGACAATGTTGTGCAGAGAGCAGAGATACGCAAGAAAACGGTTATTGATTTTGACCCCGAAGCTCAGCAGGCAGAAGAATACCGCACACTTGCAAGAAATATTGAAAACAATACAAACTTTGTCATTCCAAAGCCTCTCACACAGGAAAGACTGGAAGAAATTCTGATGGAGTACGGCGTAATTGACATTTAACTCAGGTGGAAGGGAGCAGGTAGTAGGCAGTAGTTAGTGGAAAGGCATGCGAGCGAAAGTCTGACCACTAACCAATAGCCACTAACCACAAAATATGTATGTTTATGCGGATAATGCGGCAACAACAAAATTAAGTGAAGCGGCGAAGGCGGCTATGCTGCCCTATTTTGATGAATTGTATGCCAATCCGTCAAGCATACATTCTTCAGGGCAGAGAATCAAGGACGATATCAATTGTGCAAGGCAAACGGTTGCAGATGTTATCGGCGCGGCTCAGGCAAACGAAATTACGTTTACTTCGGGTGGTACAGAGTCCGATAATCAGGCTTTGCTGTCTGCCGCTGCCCTGGGAGCGGAGCGTGGAAAAAAACATATTATTTCTTCTTCGTTTGAGCATCATGCGGTTTTGCATACGCTGAATAAACTCAAAAAACAGGGGTTTGAGATTACCTTGATTACCCCCGAGCCAAACGGTATTGTTTCGACAGAAAAAGTTGCCGCTAAAATACGAGAGGATACCGCACTTGTGAGCATTATGTATGCTAACAATGAGGTTGGTACAATTCAGCCTATTTCGGAAATCGGAGCAATATGCCGTAAAAATGGTGTATTGTTTCATACCGATGCCGTGCAGGCAGTCGGACATTTGTTTATTGATGTTCAAAAGCAGAATATTGACCTTCTTTCCTTTTCTGCACATAAATTTCACGGTCCAAAAGGTGTCGGCGGATTATATGCAAGGAGGGGAACGGCTCTCAGTCGCCTGATCGAAGGCGGAGGACAGGAGAAAAGCCGCCGTCCGGGCACAGAGAATGTACCCGGAATTATCGGTCTTGCGGCAGCTGTCAAAGAAGCGTATAAAAACATTGACAAGGATTACTTGTACATTCTTTCCTTGCGTGATAAGATACTGAATTCGCTTCTTGCTATTCCCGGTTCAAGGCTCAACGGTGATTTACAGAACAGATTGCCGGGCAATATCAGTATTAGTTTTGAGGGACTTGATTCCGAAAGTCTGATTTTGCTTCTTGACAATAAGGGTATCAGTGTATCCAACGGTTCTGCGTGCAATTCAACATCGACTCAGCCCAGTCATGTTCTGCGTAGTATTGGTGTATCGAAGGAATACATCAGAGGTACGCTCAGAATCACTCTTGGAAGGTATAATACGGAAGAAGAAGCCGATTATATTATTGCAAATGTGATTGAAAGTGTAAATTATCTGCGTTCTTTTTCACCTGTTTGGAAAGACAGCCATAAGGAGGAATCACCTTATGCTGTATAATGATGTGATTTTAGAAAATTTTTTACATCCAAAAAATGCAGGTGAAATTGAAAATGCCGATGGTACAGGAGAAGTAGGCAGTATCGGTTGCGGAGATGTTGTCAGGCTTACAATCAGGGTCGAGGATGATATCATCACTGATGCAAAATTTGCTGTTTTCGGTGGAGCAGCGGCACTCGCCTGTGCTTCATATATCACAAATGCCATTAAGAATAAAACGACCGAAGAGGCATTAAGTATTGCATCATCGGGTGAACTGGACAGGGCTTTGGGAGGTCTGCCTGCCGCAAGACTCAAAAGTGCAGTGTTTGTATGTGAAGCGGTTCAGGCAGCGATAAAGAATTATTACGATAAAAACGGTATCGGATACGACCCGTTTGATTTTGCACTCGGCTGCAGTATCTGTGACGGATGTGAAGAATAGGTGTGGAGGAAAGTTTATGTTAATAATGCGAATGATGTGCAGAAAATGAAACAAATCTGCTTAAATCAAAAATTGACTTTATGATCATAAACTGACAGCCAAGGATTATTTTGAGGAGCGGATATGTATATATTTGCTTCTCTTTTTTTAATATAAAACAGGCAGGTGAATAAATATGACTTTACAGCAGATTTATTATGCGATAACCATAGCGGAAATTGGTTCTATGAACAAAGCTGCCGAGCAGCTTTTTATTACCCAACCGTCTCTTACAAGCTCTATCAAAACGCTGGAAAATGAGATAGGAACAAGAATTTTTCTGCGTACAGGCAAAGGTGTGAGCATTACTGCGGAGGGCGTGGATTTTCTGAAATATGCAAGGCAGGTCTATCAGCAATATGAAATACTGGAACAGCGTTACAGCGATAAGGCTAATATCAAGCGAAAATTCGGTGTATCGACACAGCACTATTCGTTTGCGGTTCAGGCCTTTGTGGAAACGGTTAAAAAATTCGGCACACTCAAATATGAATTTGCTATCAGAGAAACCAAAACGCTTGAGGTGATTAATGATGTCGGTACACTGAAAAGTGAGATCGGAATCATTTATCTCAGTGATTATAATAGCAGAATCATAAAAAAATTATTGAGGGATAACGGACTGAAATTTATCAAGTTGATTGACTGTGATGCCTATGTCTACCTTTACAAGGGACATCCGCTTGCAGGTGAAAAATCCATCGGTCTTGATCAGCTTGCGGATTATCCGTGTCTCGCTTTTGAGCAGGGAGACAGGAGTTCTTTCTATCTTTCTGAAGAAATTCTGAGTGATATTGAATATCCCAGAACCATCAAAACTAACGACAGAGCTTCCATGCTGAATCTGATGAAAGGACTTAACAGCTATACGCTTTGTTCGGGTATTATCAGTGAAAATCTGAATGGCTCCGATTATATTGCCGTGCCGTTCCGTGAAGATGAAGAAAACCGGAATACTGTTATGAGTATTGGATACGTTGTCAAGGAAGGTTCACTGCCGACACAGATAGGGGAGGAATATATCAATCAGCTGAGGATCTATCTGAACAACCCGAACTGACCTAAATAGAGTTGCTTCCGTCATTGATTTGAGTTATAACATTTGATAATTTTTAGGTAATTGATTTTTACAAAAATAGAGATTATAATTAGAATACAATCTACGAATTTGAAACGCAGCAATAAAGTTAGTGTTACAAAAAAGTAGTGAGCGTAGTGAACAGATACGCAAATTGACAGCGGAGGCACTCCGCAATGATGAAAGTGGTGATGTTATATGATGTGTAAAGTCTGTCGGCGACTTGGCTGTAATTATAAATTTGAAATGCCGGTTTGAAAGTATGTAAAAGCAGTGAGCGTAGCGAACGGATACGCGAATTGACAGCGGAGACTCTCCGCCAGAGATATTTCGCAAGGAAAGGATTGAAAAAAGAAATTTCATAATGAGTAATTATGTTGAAATTGAGGGTCTGCATAAATCTTTTATGGTACACGGTCAAAAACTGGAAGTTTTAAAGGGCGTTGATTTGTCCATCAAAAAGGGAGAAATATTTGGGGTCATCGGTTTCAGCGGTGCAGGAAAATCAACACTCGCACGTTGTATCAACCGATTGGAAACACCCGACAGTGGTAAAATCACTGTAGGCGATACGGATATATTGAGTCTTTCTAAAAAAGAACTTTTGCAGACAAGAAAAAAGATAGGAGTTGTTTTTCAGACCTTTAATCTTTTTGAATCAAAAACAGTCTATAAAAATATTGCCTATCCGCTGAAAATATGCGGTGTAAAAAAAGATGAGATCGACAAAAGAGTCCGTGAAACAGCAGAACTGGTAGGACTTACCGAAAAGCTGAACGCCTATCCCGGAGGTCTTTCGGGAGGACAGAAGCAAAGGGTCGGGATTGCAAGAGCATTGATCAATGAGCCTGATCTTCTCATCAGTGATGAAGCAACATCAGCTCTTGATCCGAACACTACACTTCAGATACTTGATCTGATGAAAGAAATCAACAAGAAAAAGGGTATCACGATCATGATGATAACCCATGAACTTGATGCAATCAGATATTCCTGTGAAAGAATGGCTGTTCTTCAGGATGGCTTGATTATTGAATCGGGTTATGTCCGTGAAATATTCCGAAATCCTCACAGTCACACTGGCAAGCTCTTCGCTAAAGTATTTTTTGAGCTTCAACAACCTGAACTCAAAGATGGAGAAGGAATATAATTAATTCATAATGCATTATGATATGTGGGGAAATTGTTTCGCAAGGGCGAATAAAAGGTGGTTTATATGAGTTTACTGAATTATTCTTTCTGGGAGGTTTTGTTAGGGTCTTTTTCGTGGGAAATCTGGCAGGAAATATTGCCTTCGGTTCTGGATACGCTGTATATGACATTGTTATCCTCGATCATCATGCTGATGGGTGGTATCGTTTTAGGAATATTACTGACATCACTCAATCCCGACGGTCTGATACCTCTCAAGATCCCTTATACAATTTCAGGCTGGTTTATTAATGTACTCAGGTCGCTTCCCGAGATGATCATGATTATACTCATGATTCCCGTAGCAAGGTTGATTTTCGGTCAGTCCTACGGAAGCAATTCCTGTATTATCGCTATTGCGTCAAGCTGTATACCGATGTATGCAAGAATTGTGGAAAGCAGTTTGCTTGAAATTTCAAAGGGTAAAATTGACGCTGCTAAATCGATTGGCAGTACTAATTCACAAATTATTTTTCGGGTCATCATACCTGAAACACTTCCCTCTCTGATAAGAGGTTTTACAACGGCAGTCATTACCGTGATATCTATGACAGCACTTGCAGGCAACTTTGGTGCAGGCGGTATCGGAGATATTGCTGTAAGATATGGTTATCAGCGTTTTCAGCATGATAAGCTGTTTGCCTGCATTTACATACTGATTGTCATTGTAATGACGGTTCAGGGAGTGGGAAATCTTATATCAAAAAGACTTCTTAAACGCAGAGGTCTTGTGTAAATAATTTTTTGAAGATAAAAGGAGAAATGAGAAATGAATAAGGTTGGTAGTTTTAAAACATTGAAGGTTTGGTCACTGATTTTTGCTGCATCTATTGCAGTTGCTTCCTTTGCTGGCTGCGGTGATTCGGATAGCGGTTCAGCTTCAACTGATGATTCACAGGCTTCAACAGCAACAGCAGCTGCTGATGACGATTCAAAATCAAATGATTCCGCCGGTGACAGCACGGAAACAGTGACGATTAAGGGTATCACAGATCTGACGCCTCATTCGGAACTAATCAATTATGTGATTCCGAAGCTGAAGGAAGAGGGCGTAAATGTGGAGCTTGTTTCCACAGCGGCTGATTCAACAACAAATGAAAAGCTTGCAAACGGCGAGATCGACTTCAACTTCTTCCAGCACCTTCCGTATCTGAATTCTGAAAACGAGGTAAACGGTTGGGATCTTGTAAGCGCAGGTGATATTCATGTGGAGCCTATCACAGCGTATTCGGATAAATACAAAACAGTTGACCAAATTCCTGACGGTGCTAAAGTTTCCATTCCGAACGACGGTACAAACGAATACCGTGCACTCAGAATACTGGAAGACAACGGCTTTATTGAGCTTGACCCGAGTGTTAAGGATTCACTCAGCGCAGATATAAAGAGTATTAAAAACAATAAAAAGAACCTTGAGATTATCGAGCAGGATTCCGCTCAGATCATTCCCACAAAGGCTGATTATGATTTCTTTATCACAAACACAAACAAGGCTCTTGAAGCGAAAATCACATCCAATAAACTCTTCAGCGAAAGTGCAAAAGATAATCCGTATGCGAATATCGTTGCCGTAAGAAAAGAGGACAAGGACAATGAAGCAATCAAAAAGCTTGTGGAAGCTCTCCAGTCAGACGATACAAGAAAGTATATCGAAGATACTTATGACGGAGCTGTTATTCCTGTTGAATTAAATTAAAAGTATATATATTTGCTCCTTCCGGCGAGCCGCCGGTTCCAATTTGCATAGTTGCTACCTTTCGGTTGCTCTAAGTACAATAACATCTTTTTCGCCAATGCATAAAATTTGAAGCGTGGGTTTAAAGTTGAAGGTACAAAGGGCAGTGATTGTATAGAATGTATATGTGAATTGTGACCGGCAGCTTGCCGGTGAACGTTTTTATGGTTCCGGAAAGGAATGAAGATTGATGTCTGAAATTACAATTCGTACTGTAACGGTAGCGGATGCAGAGGCGCTTCTGAAAATCTATGAATATTATGTGCTGAATACGGCAATTACCTTTGAATATAATGTTCCGTCTGTTACAGAGTTTCAAAGAAGAATTCGTCATACTCTTGAAAAATATCCCTATATTGCGGCAATCATTCACGGCAAAATAGTTGGTTATGCCTATGCAGGACCGTTTGTCGGAAGAGCCGCCTATGACTGGTCGGTAGAGCTATCGGTATATGTAGACCATAACTTACGAAAACACGGCGTTGGCGGCAAACTTTACCGTGAACTTGAAAATATTTTAAAGCAGATGGGTGTATTGAATCTTTATGCTTGTATCGGTTATACAGAACAGCAGGATGAATACCTGAATAATAACAGTGCGGAATTTCATACGCATCTGGGGTATCAGACAGTGGGAAAATTTACGAAGTGCGGTTATAAATTCGACAGATGGTATGATATGATATGGATGGAAAAAATCATAGGTGAGCATAATAGCAAGACAGAGAATATTAAACTTTTTTCTGAAATTATTTTATAAAAACACAAACTGTACTTATAAAATTTATTAAAACTGTGCATTTACAAATGTACAGTTTATGATATAATCATAGTAAACCTATTGAATTTATAAGTAAAGGATTGATTGAAATGTCGGAAAACAGATACGAATTGAACAAAAATCTTGCTCAGATGCTCAAGGGCGGCGTAATCATGGACGTTACCACCCCCGAACAAGCTAAAATCGCAGAAGCAGCAGGTGCGGCAGCTGTTATGGCACTGGAAAGAATTCCTGCCGATATCCGTGCAGCAGGCGGTGTATCCAGAATGAGTGATCCGAAAATGATCAAGGGAATTCAACAAGCAGTTTCAATTCCCGTTATGGCAAAAGCCAGAATTGGTCATTTTGTGGAAGCTCAGATTCTGGAAGCATTGGAAATCGACTATATCGATGAAAGCGAAGTATTATCTCCTGCGGATGATACTTACCATATTGACAAAACAAAGTTCAAAGTACCGTTTGTTTGCGGTGCAAGAGATCTTGGTGAAGCTCTCAGAAGAATTGCTGAGGGAGCTTCTATGATCCGTACAAAAGGTGAAGCAGGTACCGGAGATGTTATTCAGGCAGTAAGACATATGAGGGCAATTCAGCAGGGCATCAGAGAAATTGTCTCTCTCAGAGATGAGGAGCTTTACAACAAGGCAAAAGAGCTTGCAGTACCGTATCATCTTGTGCAGTATGTCCATGAAAACGGTAAACTACCTGTAGTTAATTTTTCGGCAGGCGGTGTTGCTACTCCGGCGGATGCAGCACTTATGGTTCAACTCGGAGCGGAAGGCGTATTCGTAGGATCGGGTATTTTTAAATCAGGTGATCCCGAAAAAAGAGCGAGAGCAATCGTCAAGGCTGTTACAAACTATAATGACCCGAAGATACTGGCAGAACTTTCTGAGGATCTTGGTGAAGCAATGGTAGGTATCAATGCAGATGAAATCAAGGTACTTCTTGCTGAGCGTGGTGTTTGATATGAAAATAGCTGTAGCTGCCCTTCAGGGCGCATTTTTAGAACATGAAAAGATACTCGATAAGCTGGGTATTGACTATTTTGAAATACGAAAAAAGAAAGATGCTGAGAAAGATTTTGACGGTCTGATACTTCCGGGCGGCGAAAGTACGACAATGGGAAAACTGTTGAATGAACTTGATTTGTTTGATATTCTGAAATCAAAAATAGAAAATGGTTTGCCTGTTTTCGGAACGTGTGCCGGATTAATTCTTCTTGCCAAAGAAATTTCAAATGATGATAAACGCTATTTCGGTACAATGGATATTACCGTTCGCCGCAATGCTTATGGCAGACAGCTCGGCAGTTTTGGAACAATAGACAGTTTCGGTAACTTTGAAGATGTTCCTATGGTGTTTATCAGGGCACCGTATATTGAGCAAGCAGGGGAGGGAGTGCAAATTTTGTCCGTTGTTGATGGCAAAATTGTTGCCGCACGTCAGAATAATCAACTTGTTACAGCATTTCATCCTGAGCTTGTCGGTGATAATACACTAATACATGAGTATTTTATTAATGAAATCGTAAACCAACATTAAAAAGAATTAAGCCGGCATAGTGTCGGCTTAATTCTTTTTTGTTATATATTATTATAGTATATTGCAATTAGACAGTAAAAAAACAAATTGATATAATGAATATGAAACAGGATAAAACATAGAAAAAAGGTGTTTTAATGAAAAACAATGATATATCACTGACACGTCTTTCATTTATCAATCTGAAACGGCATCCATTGCGCTCGGGCGGGTTGATTGCAATAACGGCAGTGCTTGCATTTTTCGCTTTCGGCGGCAGTATTTTGTCGCTAAGTCTTGACGGGGGGCTTGAAAGTATTAGCACAAGGCTTGGAGCAGATATTATGGTTGTTCCGCTTGGTTATGACAAGGAAGCGGAAGGGGTGATTCTGAGAGGCGAACCCAGTTATTTTTATTTTGACAAATCGGTGGAAAAACAACTTGCAAAAGTGGAGGGCGTGGAAAAAGTAACATCACAGTTCTTTCTTACCTCCAGCAATCAGGACTGCTGTGCATTACCTGTTCAGTTTATCGGCTTTGACCCCGACACTGATTTTGCAGTTCAGCCATGGATCAAAGAAAATTATAGCGGTGACATTGGCAAAAATTCAATCATCATTGGAAATGATATTGCTTATGACGGTTCGGGAAGTCTGAAATTTTTTGATAAGGAGTATTCCGTTGCTGCCGTTCTTGATAAAACGGGTACAGGTTTTGATACTGATGTTTATGCCGACCTTGATACCATCAGAGATATGTTTGAGGCTGCAAAGAAAAAAGGTTTCGGCTTTACGAAAGATATAGATTTTGACAGTTCCGTTTCATCGGTACTAATTAAAATCAGTGACGGATATGATATCGATACCGTTGTACATAATATACGCATGAATGTTGACGGAGTGCAGATCATCAAGGGTCAGACAATGACCTCCGACATAGCCGATGAGTTGGCGGGATTCAGAGTTTTTCTTACGATTCTGCTTGGTGTGATATGTGTTTTCTCTGTAATCGTTATGATAATGACATTCTCACTTTCAGTCAATGAGCGCAAAAGAGAATTCGGGATACTACGTTCCCTCGGTGCACAAAAAGGAATGATCGTGTCTGTTGTCATAAGGGAAGCATTGCTGATTGGCACAATCGGTGGCATGACAGGAATAATCTTGGCTGCAATTGTTATTTTTCCGTTCAATACCTATATCGAAAATACAATCCAACTTCCATATCTATTGCCGGATATTTCTGTGATTTTGCTTCTATTGTTTTTTATTATCGTAATATCGCTAATCATACCGCCAATCACGGCTGCCTATTCGGCAGTAAAAATAAGCCGTGCTGAAACATATCTTACAATGAGGGATAATGACTAATGCTGATAGAAATCAATAATCTGACAAGAAAATATACAAGAGGACAAAAAGAAATTATCGCTGTTAACGATTTGGATTTAACTGTTGACAAAGGGGAATTTATCATTATAAAAGGTGAATCCGGTAGCGGCAAAAGTACATTGCTCAGCATGCTTGCAGGACTTTTACGGCCTACGGAGGGAACAGTGCATATCTGCGGCAAAAATATTTATGAACTTAGTGACAAACAGCTCTCTGTGTTCAGAAATCGCCATATAGGTTATATTCCACAGGCTCATGAGCTTCTTTCGGAACTGACTGTGTATGAAAATACGCTTTTACCTTACAGACTTTATGAAAAAATTTCGGATGAAATTCATGAAAGACTGGGCGAAATACTCGATCGATTCGGAATCAGTGAACTCAAAAACAGCTATCCGTCAGATCTTTCGGGAGGTGAACGGAAACGTGCCGCTATAGCCAGAGCTTTGGTGAATGCACCCGAAGTACTTCTTGCCGATGAGCCAACAAGCGATCTTGACCAAAAAAATACAATTTCAGTTCTTGATGCTTTTACAAACATAGTAAAGGCTGGAACAACTGTGATTATGATAACTCATGAGGACCATATTTCTTCTTATGGTGATAGAATTATCGAGCTTGAAAATGGAAAAATCAAAAAAGGAGAAGCCTGATAATCCACGGCTTCTCTTTTTTTAGTATATTCGTAATGAACAATTAACCATGTGAAAGCAAATGGTTGATTTCATCTTCAATTGTTCCATAATGTTCAGCAATTTCTTTTATAGAATGACCTTTTTGAATAAGCAGGTTGATTATAAACGTTTTCCTGTCGCTTCACCTTCAACTTTATCTTTCGCTAAATCTTCTGCTTTACCTTAAAATATAAGCTTATTAAAAATATTTATGGATTTGTCTTAAATTTTGAGATTAGACGAAAACATAATACAGTGGTAGAATATAGTCAATGAAACCGTATGAAAATGCGGGGCCTTGATTGGGGGTAAATACCTGAAATGAGAATATGCAGAATTAATCATCTTACGGCATTTGTATTGAGCATTGAACGAATGTGACATGAGATTCGACACTATATCAGTGATTATCAATCAGTAATAAGGAGAAATTGAAATGAGTAAGTTAAAGTTAAAATCAATTATTGGAATACTTTTGGTAGGTTCAAGTATTTTGTCGGCAGCAGCCTGTAGCGAAGCTCCGGCCTCCTCATCGGCTAACAACAGTTCTTCAGCAAATGATACCGCTACAAGTGATGGCAGCGAAGCTGAACCGGCTAATGCATCCGCAACCGAGTATAAATACGGCAAGATTCAGATTCCCGGCAAGGATGGCGCACTTTGCGGCGCTCCGATTTATATTGCATATGACAAGGGATTTTTCGCAGAGGAAGGTTTTGATGTAGAACTGATTTCTGCTGATGCGGAAACAAGAAAGATTGGTTTGAACAACGGTACGATTCCGATTGTAAACGGTGACTTCCAGTTCTTCCCGTCTGTTGAAGAAGGTATCAACGTAAGTGTGGTTGACGGTCTTCATAACGGTTGTATCAAGTTTCTTGTAAATAATGATTCGGACATCAAAGAGGCAAAAGATCTGAAGGGTAAGAAGATCGGCGTTGATGAAATCGGCGGTACACCGCATCAGGTAGCAAGTGTATGGGTAGAAAATGCCGGCATATCCGCACTCCCTGACAAGCATGAAGTGGAGTTTGTTCCGTATTCTGATGGTAACCTTGAGCTGGAAGCTTTGAAAAAGGGCGAGATCGATGTAGCAGCTCTTTGGGATCCGTTCGGCAGTGTGGTTGAGAAAAAGGGAGAAGCAAAGGTGATTTTTGACCTTTCCACTGATGAAGCTTTCGCAGGCAAGTATTGCTGCTTCCTCTATGCTTCAAACAAGGTTCTTGAAGAGAATCCCGAAGAAGTTGCGGCACTTCTGAGAGCATACCGTAAGGCTCAGGATTGGATTTCAAAGAATCCTGAAGAAGCGGTTGACATCATCATTAACGGTAAATATTCGGCAATCGAGGATAGAGATCTTGCGATCGATCTTGTAAAGAGTTACGAATACCCAAGTGCGGAAGACCGTGCATCAGGCAAGCAAAGTGTAGAAGATGATGTCAAGTATTTTGCACAGGCTCTTCATGATATCGGCTATCTCAATACCGATCCACAGGAATTCACAGATAAGATTTATAAAGAGGTAGACGTTAACAGTTAATCGAGGTGATCGGATTGAGTGAAATTGAAAAAACAACAGAAGGTACAAAACCTAAAGATAAATCGGATGGATTTGATAAAAAGTTCATTTTGATCATATTATTTACGATTGCAGGATTTGCGGCTGCCATAGCCGCAAATCTTATGATACCACAAGTTTCGGAGAATGTAAAAATCGAAATTTATCAAGTAGGACCGATATATGCGACAATGAATAATGCGTATACATGGGTTTTGCTTGCTTTGATCGCTCTTTATCTCGGTATTGGTATTTTTTCTGCATTTAAAAAAGAACGCAGAAAAAAATATCGTTTTCGTGCGCCTTTTAGATTTGCTGCCGGTATTGCGCTTGCATTGTGGGATCTTTTAGGTACGAAGCTGCAAGCACTGCCGCAGCCGTTTTTTCCGGGACCGGCAGGAATTATCGAAGCGTTTCTGATTGAAGGGGATTATATACTCCAGAATACGTTGTATTCGTTACGTCTTTTCAGTGTAGGTTTTCTGCTCGGCGTAATAGTCGGAGTTGGAACGGGTATACTGATAGGTTGGTTCCCGAAGGTTTACTACTGGGTGTCACCTGTGTTGAACATTACGGGCGTAATTCCTGCTGTTGCATGGATGCCCTTTGCTTTGACATTATTCCCGACACCGTTTTCTGCTGCTGCATTTCTTATTGTGATCTGCACATGGTTTCCGGTTGCTTCACTGACAGCTTCGGGAATCAAAAGTACACCGAAGGCAAAATTTGAAGCAGCGAGGACGCTCGGAGGAAAAACACCATATCTGGTATTTCATGTTGCGATACCTCATGCAATGCCGCAGATTTTCACAGGAATAGAAACTGCTAACGCATTTTCCTTTACCACACTGGTTATGGCAGAAATGATGGGTCAGCCGGGTGGTCTAGGATATTATATCAACGCTTCCAAAGTTTGGAGTGCATATTACAAAGTGTTTGCGGCAATCGTTGTCATGGCAATTTTGTTCAGCCTTATCACATGGGTCGTAGGACTTATTAAATCCAGAATTCTCAGATGGCAAAGGGGGCTTTTAAAATGAGTGAAACGATACTAGAGATCAAAAACATCAATCGTACCTATAAAGATGAGGATAATATCGTGGAAGCCCTCAAAGATATCAATTTCAGCATTAAGAAGGGAGAATTTGTTTCGATTATTGGTTCTTCCGGCTGTGGAAAAACAACACTACTGCGGCTTATCGCAGGACTTGATAAGGCACAATCGGGAGAAATATTGCTCGATGGAGAAAAAATCACCGCTCCCGATCCGAAAAGAGGATATGTATTTCAGCAGGGAAGCCTTTTTGAGTGGCTGACGGTTGAGAACAATATCGCCGCAGGCTTAAAGGCAAGGCATATTTATAAGGAAAACAAACATAAAGTAGCGGAATATATTAACCTGATCGGTTTGAACGGCTTTGAAAATGCATATCCGCACCAGATCAGCGGCGGTATGGCACAGAGAGTGGCAATCGCAAGAGCATTGATCAATGACCCTGAGGTTCTTCTTCTTGATGAGCCGATGGGGGCATTGGATTCGTTTACAAGAGCGGATATTCAGAATAAACTGCTTGAAATCAGAAAAACGAACAATGCGACCATGATACTGGTAACGCACGATATTGATGAAGCATTATATCTTTCGGACAGAATTGTCATTATGACACCACGTCCGGGTAAGATCAGCGAAGTAGTGGATGTAGAGATTCCGCATCCACGTCACAGAGGCGGAGCAGAATTTCTTGCAGGTCGAAAAAAATTGTTACAGCGTTTTCATCTTGCCAGCGCACAACCGCAACCGGAATATAATATTTAATCAGGAGCCAGGATGCAGGGATAACAGATGATAAGTAAAGTGAATTTGGAGGTAATGTATTATGTCATATAAATTTGATACAGTAAAAGTAAGAGGAGGCTATAATGCTAAAGAACATAACAATTCGGTAGGCATTCCCGTGTATGCAACAGCAGCGTTTGATTTTGACGGCTATGATCATTTTAATAATATCAGAGCAGGCGCACAGCTTGGTTTTCTGTATTCCCGTGTGGGAAATCCGACAGTAGCTGCACTTGAAGCAAGAGTTGCTCAGTTGGACGGAGGTTCTGCGGCACTTGCCTTTGCTTCGGGTATGGCGGCTCTTAGCAATACACTTCTTGCAGTTACGGGAGGAAAAGGAAGAATTCTTTCTACAAAACAGATTTACGGCGGCACATTTGACCTTGAAAATGATGTCTTCCCATCAATCGGCATTGAATTCGATCTTATCGATCACGATAGCAGCATTGAAGAGTGGGCAGCTTTGATCAAAGAAGATACAAAGGCTATTTTTGTGGAAAGCATTTCTAATCCCGGTGCAAGACTTCTTGATATTGAATCACTCGCAGAGCTTGCACACAAAAACGGTATTCCGCTTGTGATAGATAATACTTTCGCAACACCGTATTTATTCAGACCTTTTGAGCATGGTGCAGATATCATTATTTATTCCGCTACAAAAGCACTTAATGGTCACGGTAATGCAATCGGCGGAGTTGTTGTTGAAGGCAAGCCGTTTAACTGGACGGAGGATAAATATCCGCAGTTCTATAAAAAGCACTGGGTTGCAAGAGATCTTGATAATAACCCGAGAAGTTTTATCGAAGCATTTCCGCAGTTCCCGTTCACGGCACTGCTGAGAACAAAATATCTTGCTTATTTTGGTGCCTCATTAAGTCCGTATGATGCACAGCTTATACTGATCGGTATTGAAACACTTTCCGAAAGAGTATCCAAGCAGGTCGCTAATGCGAGAAAACTTGTGGAATATCTTGATAGCCGTTCCGATGTTGTTTCGTGGATCAGTTATCCCGAGCATAAGGACAGCAAATACAAAGCACTTGCGGAGAAGTATTTCCCGAACGGCACAGGCGCGATATTTACATTCGGCTTTAAGGGAAATGATGATCAGATCAATAAGCTGATCAATTCCATACAGTTGTTTGGTTTTCAGGCAAATGTAGGTGATGCTAGATCGTTGTTGATCAACTCGCCGAAAACAACTCATGGTGAGCTGACACCCGAAGAACTTGAAGCAGCAAACATCAAGCCCGAAACAATACGTCTTTCGCTGGGACTTGAAGATGCGGATGATCTGATTGCAGATCTTGATCAGGCATTTGCAAAGGCATTTGAAGAGTGATACAAAATTAAGGCAACACCGCACAAAGCAGTTAGGCGATCTCTGTGCGGTATTTCCATAAAAAACTGTCCGTACCAGATATTGCCGTACGGACAGTATTTGTGATGTCAAGGAGGAAATTACATATGGCAGATTTTGATACATTAAGAATCAGGGCAGGCTATGACAGTAGGGAACATCATTATTCGGTTAATGTGCCGATCTATCAGACAGCGGCTTTTGATCTGGGCAGTACAGACAGAGCCGACAGGATATGGACACTGGAAGATGACAGTGCAATTTATTCCCGAGTAGGAAATCCTACGGTTGCAGTGCTGGAACAAAGAATCACGGAATTAAGCGGAGCTTACGGTGCACTGGCACTTTCATCGGGTATGGCGGCAATTTCCTATACCATTCTCGCACTGACAGAATACGGCGGCAATATTGTTGCGTCCAATTCCTTATATGGAGGTTCGGAGGATTCCTTTTCACATTTCTTTCCACGTTTCGGTGCGAAAATCAAATTTGTGAAAGACAGATTTGATCCTGCCGCTTACGAAAAAGAAATTGACGATAATACAAGAGGTATTTATATTGAATCGATCAGCAATCCGAATGCAGAAATCTATGATATAGAAAAACTGGCAAAAATTGCGCATAAACACGCTATTCCTTTGATTGTAGATAATACAGTTGCAACGCCGTATCTTCTTGATCCGATCAAATACGGTGCGGATATTGTGATTTATTCTGCAACAAAGGCATTGGGCGGTCACGGTAACGCGATAGGTGGCATTATTGTTGACAGCGGTCATTTCAGATATTCAAAAAGCAAATTTTCTCAGTTCTATGAAGTTTCCTATAAACTGAAAGATATCAAAGGCAACAGGCGTTCGCCTGCCGATGTAGACGAAATTTCTCCGTTTCTGGTACATTTAAGAGCATTTTATCTTGAATTTATCGGAGCAGCTCTTTCTCCGTTTGATGCCTATCTGATTTTACAGGGACTGGATACGATATCAGAAAGAGTATCGAAGCAGTCGCAAAATGCTGAAAAAATTGCTCATTTTTTGGAAGAAAGTGGCTTTGTTTCATGGGTCAATTATCCAACGGTAAAGAGTGCGAAAAATAAGGAACTTGCCGAGAAGTATCTGTCAAAAGGCTTTGGCGGAATATTATCCTTTGGTTTTGAGGGAACGGATGAAGAACTGAATGATTTTATACAGCACCTACATTACTACTCTTATCATGTCAATATCGGGGATGTTCGTTCACTTATCGTCAACTGTGCAAGAACGACCCATGCCGAAATGGACAGCAGCCATTTGAAAAAGGCAGGTATTGCGGAAAATACAGTTAGAATTTCGGCTGGTCTTGAATCGTCAGATGATTTGATATTTGACCTGAGAAATGCTTTTTCAAAAGTATTCGGTTTGCGTGAAGTTAAACTCGACGGTGCCGATATCAACGATCTTGATGAGATTGCAAAGCTTGAAATTACCAGTTTCTCTGCGGAAAAGGCGGCATCAAAAGCGGCGTTTGAATATCGACTGAAAAACTTTTCGGAATGGTTTATCACAGCAAGGCATGAAGGCGAGATCGTAGGACTGATCAATGCTGCACCGACTGATCGTGACTATATTACAGATGATGTTTATCTTTCGGGCGGATATTATAATAAAGATGGTAAAAGCCTGTTTGTTTACGGACTGGAAGTGCACCCCGATTTCAGGCATAAAGGGATTGCAGATAAGCTGATTAACACACTTATCAAAAAGGCAAAAGAAGCAGGGAAAACAAGAATTGCACTGACCTGTTCCGAGAATCTGATTACGTTTTATCAGGCTCATGGTTTACAATATAATGGAATATCAAGATCTGTCATTGGCGATGAAGTCAGCTATGATATGTCGATCGATTTGAACTAATAAAGTACTATCCCCATAGGAGCAATGTGTTCCTATGGGGATAATATTCATTTACAATTTTTTATAAATTCTTCAAAGATCATAAAGCTGTTGTTGTCTGAAAGAAAAGAAAATTCGGGATGCCATTGTACTGCCCAGACAAATTTTCTGCTCGGCATATAAACAGCTTCAATAATACCATCTTCTGCATAAGCCATGACTTTGAGCGGAGGAGCGATATTTTTGACAGCCTGATGATGGTAGCTATTTACTTTCAGCTGTTCTGTGTGTAAAAGTCTGTAAAGCGGCGAGTCGGTTTCTATTTTTACCTTATGTACAGGCGCATCATACGGCGCTGATTGGTGATGATTCACATCGGAGTTTGTTTCACTTGGAAGATCCTGATAAAGAGTGCCGCCCATTGCAGCATTAAGAAATTGTATTCCTCTGCATATGCCGAGAAGCGGTTTTTCTTCGATCAATATTTCACGCAAAAGCTTTATTTCCATACTGTCACGTTCTTTGCAGCAAACAATGTTATTAAATGTGGCAGTGCTGTTATATACTTTTGGGGATACATCTTGTCCGCCAGTGAAAAGAAATCCGTCACACATTTCTGCCGTTTGTTTCAGTATCTCTTCATCGTCGGTCAGCGGCAGCATGACAGGCAATCCTCCTGCGGCTATAATGCCTTTCATATATCCGGGCAGCATCCAATAGCTGACTTTCGTTTCATCCCACAGCGGAATGACACCAATTACGGGTTTTGCTTTCATAATATCCCTCTTAACCTATATCAAATCATCTGTCGGGATGATTCTGTAGAGCGGTGTGTGTGAGTAAATAACAGGCTGGTC
>ONGS01000198.1 GCA_900317395.1 uncultured Eubacteriales bacterium
AGATCAGGGTCAAAGAGTCGCGTGGTCGAATCAGCTACCTGCTGCCAGATCGAGAAAAACCCGTTCGCGGCAGGGCACTTGGTGCCGCCTATGAGAAAGAAAGCATTCTACAAAGACTTGAACAAAACCTTGCTGATTGGCCGGACAGAAAAGACCACAAAATAAATCAGGATAATATTGAAAAAGAAGCTGTTGTTGTTAATAGTACTGATCTTGATGACTCTCAGAACATCGAGCACATGGAAAACCAGGAAGTAGATCCTTTTGCCGGATATAATCTAGAGGAAAATCCGATTCTTGGCGTACTCTTTATTCAGTCTGACCTGAAACTTGTCACAGATCTTCAAACTTGTATCAAAGCGCAGGTGAGCCGCGCCTACAAGCAAAAAGTCCAACTATCAAACTTGCAGATGCTGGCCCATACCGTTGCTTTTGTTCAGGAGAACCATCTTGGTACGCCGGAGGAGCTTGATCAAAAACGAAAGATTGCTTCAAAACAGCTTACAGAAGCTGAAGACAATTTACGATTAACAAAGGAAAAACTGCGGCAAGTCAATGAACGAATCCATTATACCGGCCAGTTTCTTGCGACCAGGGACACCTTCCACCAGATGTTGAATTCTCATAACAAGGGCAAATTCCGCAGTGAGCATGCTGCGGAAATAGACCGCTACCAGAAGGCCCGCAACATTCTCCGCTCGTACACACCTGAAGGTAAGTTCCCTTCTCTGAAATCCCTATATGTCCGTAAAGCAGAACTTCTGAAGCTGCAAGAAACACGGTCAGTGGAGTTAGAGAATATGAGAAAGAACGAAAGGACCATCTCCATTGCGGCACAAAATGTGCATTACATCCTGGAAGGTACAGTGGAAAGGGTTCCTGCACCGCACAGAGATGGGCTGGTGATTACATAGAATGAGTTGCCAAAATTGAACATATTATACAACGGAGTTTTTTGCCTTTTTTTCACCACTTGCTTACAATATTCTCCTCAGCACAAATGGGGCTTTAGGCTGTTTCCGTTATAAACTATTTTATTTTCGTATAGGCACATATTGTAAATTGCTGGAAAGGAACTCACCCGTGCTAAAGAACTTGTGAAATAATGAATGTGTCTGTATTAGGATTGTTGACTAATGATGTAGACCACACTGGCTTTTTTCGCATAGTTCCACAAGTTTCTTGATAACATTTAAATAGACGGCGCCAGGAGAGGTACTTAAAGTTTGTATACGGATATTCTTTATTATGACGGAGTAGACTTTTGCTGACGATTTATTTCCTAAAGCCACGCCACTCTGTCTCATCAATGAAGCGACATGACTTGCGTTAGAACTCAGATGGCCAGGATAGTGATTCGGTCTAGTGGCAAAACTTCTGAACATTTCTGTCACGTTTTCATATACTCTTATGGTATCAAAACATGGATCAGCAGATCTGCCTCGACTACCTGGACGAAAACGGGAGAGGCCAAGGATTGGTTTAAGCCAAATACACGCGTCTGTGCTATAGGCATAAAGAAATGAAAAAATAAGGAGAATATTGTACTCGTCATCTGACAGCATATCTGCAACAGAGTTTATAAGATTGATAGCTTTTTCATTTTTTGTTTTTGACTCATTTGCTTTTTCATTAAGACATCCGGAATAGTTATCTTTGAGGATGGCTTGTTTATACATATGCCTCTCATTAGATGAGGCCCGGCGTATAGCATGAATTGTAGTTTCTACATAGGTATTGCCAGTGCTGATTTTATAGATTACAGTAGACGCATCGCAAAAAGGACAACACTGCAGGATAGTATTATTTCGTCCGGCAGAAGTCCCTTGGAGAGTATCTAAATCAAAAAGGTGATGACAGTTATCGCATATAAGTATCATGTTATTATCCTTTCCTAAGAACAATAATGAACCCCTTTCCAGCAACCGTCTTTTGTAAGCATATACCAGAATTAAGAAAAGAAAGGCATCGATTAGATGCCAAAAATTGACTATTATATCAATTACTTCTCTTAAAAATGCGTGTTTTAGAATAAAAGATTCCTCTTCTGAATATAAGTTTTTACGATCGTTAAAATCAGTACAT